>JBAWAV010000629.1:0-4746 GCA_049589475.1 Mycobacterium sp. | reverse complement strand
CAACGACATTGATGCGGTCACTCAGATCTTCGAGAAGTTCGGTGACCAGATCGCCGCCGTGATCACCGAGGCCAGCCCCGGCAACATGGGTGTCGTCCCACCCATACCGGGCTACAACGCGCAACTTCGCGCCGTCACCGCCGGGCACGGCGCACTGCTGATCGTCGACGAGGTGATGACCGGCTTCCGGGTCAGCCGAAGCGGTTGGTACGGAATCGATCCGGTGGACGCCGACCTGTTCACCTTCGGCAAGGTGATGAGCGGCGGCTTGCCGGCCGCGGCGTTCGGCGGGCGCGCCGAAGTGATGGAACGGCTGGCGCCGTTGGGGCCGGTGTATCAGGCGGGCACGCTGTCGGGTAACCCGGTGGCAGTCGCGGCCGGGCTGGCCACACTGCGCGCCGCCGACGACACGGTATACGAGAAACTCGACGCCAACGCGAACCGGCTGGCCGACCTGATATCCGGAGCATTGACGAACGCTGATGTGCCACATCACATCCCGCAGGCCGGCAACATGCTCAGCGTGTTCTTCGGTGAGACGCAGGTGACCGACTTCGCTTCGGCGCGAGCCAGCGAGACGTGGCGTTTTGCGCCGTTCTTCCATGCGTTACTCGACGGCGGCGTGTACCCGCCCTGCAGCGCCTTCGAAGCGTGGTTCGTCTCGGCCGCACTCGACGACGTCGCGTTCGGCCGCATCGCCGACGCGCTACCCGCCGCCGCCAACGCCGCCGCCGCAGCCAAGGAGAGCACGTCCTGATGGCCGAACAGACTCGCGTCCACTTGGTGCGCCATGGCGAGGTGTACAACCCCGATGGCGTGCTGTACGGCCGGTTGCCTGGATTCCGCTTGTCCGACAAGGGAAACCAACAAGCCCACGCCGTAGCCGAGGCGCTTGCCGGCCGCGACGTCGTCGCGGTGATCTCCTCGCCGCTACAGCGCGCGCAGGAGACCGCCGCACCGATCGCCGGCCGCCATGGCCTGACGGTGGACACCGACGCCGACCTGATCGAATCGGCCAACTTCTTCGAAGGCAAGCGCCTGGGACCCGGCGACGGCGCCTGGAAGGACCCGCGGTTCTGGTGGCAGCTGCGCAACCCGTTCACCCCGTCATGGGGTGAGCCCTACAAGCAGATCGCGGCCAGGATGACGACGGCCGTCTTCAAGGCCCGCGCCCGGGCCGCCGGCCATGATGCGGTCTGCGTCAGCCATCAACTGCCGGTGTGGACCGAGCGGCTGTCGCTGACCGGCAAGCGGCTCTGGCACGACCCGCGGCGTCGCGAGTGCGCGGTGGGCTCGGTGACGTCGCTGGTGTTCGACGACGACCGACTGGTCGACGTTCTGTACAGCGAGCCGGCGGGCAGTTGACCGTGCGGCGGCTGACGTTCGTCGTCGTGACAGTGGCGGGGCTTTTGGCCGGCTGCTCCCACGGTCACGATGCGGTCGCCCAAGGCGGGACCTTCGAATTCGTCTCTCCCGGTGGCAAAACCGACATCTACTACAACCCGCCCGACAAGCGCGGCAAGCCAGGGCCGATAGCCGGCCCCGAGCTGTCGGACCCGGCCCGCATCGTCTCGGTGGACGACTTCGCCGGCAAGGTCGTCGTCATCAACGTGTGGGGGCAGTGGTGTGGGCCGTGCCGCGCCGAAGCCACTGCGCTGCAACAGGTGTACGACGCGACCCGCACCGACGGGGTGGCGCTGCTGGGTATCGACGTGCGTGACAACAACCGCGAGGCCGCCCAGGACTTCGTCAGCGACCACAAGGTGACATATCCGTCGATTTACGACCCCGCGATGCGCACCATGATCGCTTTCGGCGGCAAATTCCCCACCTCGGTCATCCCGTCCACGCTGGTGCTCGACCGTCAGCACCGGGTGGCTGCGGTGTTCCTGCGCGAATTGCTCGCCGCCGAGCTGCAATCGGTGGTGCAGCGGATCGCCGCAGAACCGGGGTCACCGTGAGCGGCTTCACCGAAACTGCTGCCGCCGGACCACTTTTGCTGGCGTTGGCGGTGTCCGTGCTGGCCGGGCTGGTCTCGTTCGGATCGCCGTGTGTGGTCCCGCTGGTCCCGGGCTACCTGTCGTATCTGGCGGCCGTGGTCGGCGTCGACGAGGCAGAGGATGCTCCGCCGAATGCGCGGTGGCGGGTCGCCGGGTCGGCCGCGTTGTTCGTCGCCGGATTCACCGTGGTGTTCCTGCTGGGCACCGTCGCAGTGCTGGGCATGACCACCACGTTGATCGCCAATCAGGTTGTGCTGCAACGGGTCGGCGGTGTGCTGACGATCCTGATGGGCGTGGTGTTCGTCGGCTACGTCCCGGCGCTGCAGCATCAGTTCCGCTTCGCGCCGCGGCAGTTGTCGACGGTGGCCGGGGCGCCGTTGCTGGGCGCGGTGTTCGCGCTGGGCTGGACGCCGTGCCTGGGTCCGACGCTGGCCGGCGTGGTGACCGTCGCGTCGGCGACCGACGGCGCGAGCGTGGCCCGCGGAATCGTGCTGGTGATCGCCTACTGCCTGGGCCTGGGAATTCCGTTCGTGCTGTTGGCTTTCGGGTCGGCGACGGCGGTTGCCGGGCTGGACTGGCTGCGGCGGAACACCAGGGCGCTGCAGATCTTCGGCGGCGTACTGCTGATCGCGGTGGGCATCGCGTTGGTCAGCGGCGGGTGGAACGACTTCGTGTCCTGGCTGCGCGACGGGTTGGTGTCCGATGTGAGGTTGCCGATTTGAGCCGGATATTCGCATGGTCCCGCAACACCTGGCGGGCACTGACCTCGATGGGCACCGCGCTGGTGCTGCTGGTCCTGCTGGCGCTGGGCGCGATGCCCGGCGCGCTGCTGCCGCAGCGCAGCCTCAACGCCGGCAAGGTCGCCGACTATCTGGTCGCTCACCCGAAGATCGGGCCGTGGCTGGATCGGGTGCAGGCGTTCAACGTGTTCGGCAGCTTCTGGTTCACCGCCATCTACACGCTGCTGTTCGTCTCGCTGCTCGGCTGCCTGACACCGCGGATGATCGAGCATGCCCGCGCCATGCGGGCAAATCCAGTGCCTGCCCCGCGCAACCTGGCCCGGCTGCCCAAGCATGCCGACGCCACGATCGCCGGTGAGCCCGACGAGTTGGCGACGACGCTGACGGCCCGCCTTCGCGGCTGGCGGATGGTCGTCCGTCACGGCGACGCCATCGAAATCTCCGCCGAGAAAGGCTATCTGCGCGAATTCGGCAACCTGGTCTTCCACTTCTCGCTGCTCGGCCTGCTGGTCGCTGTCGCCGTGGGCAAGCTGTTCGGGTACGAGGGCAACGTCGTCGTCATCGCCGACGGCGGCCCCGGTTTCTGCTCGGCATCACCGGCGGCGTTCGACTCGTTCCGGGCTGGCAACACCGTCGACGGCACGTCGCTGCATCCGATCTGCCTGCGTGTCAATGACTTTCAGGCGCGCTACCTGCCATCCGGACAAGCCACGTCGTTCGCCGCGGACATCGACTACCAGGCCGGCCGCGACCTCACCGGCGGACTCTGGCGGCCCTACCGGCTGGAGGTCAACCACCCGCTGCGGGTCAGTGGCGACCGCGTCTACCTGCAGGGCCACGGCTACGCGCCGACGTTCACCGTGACGTTCCCCGACGGCCAGAGCCGGACCTCCACGGTGCAGTGGCGACCGGACAATGCCCGCACGTTGCTGTCCTCGGGCGTCGCGCGCATCGACCCGCCCGCCGGGACGTATCCCGACGCCGCCGAACGTCGCCAACATCAGATCGCTATCCAGGGTCTGCTCGCGCCGACCGAGCAACTCGAAGGCACCCTGCTGTCGTCGAGTTTCCCCGCGTTGATCGCGCCGGCGGTGGCGGTCGACATCTACTCCGGCGACACCGGCCTGGACAGCGGCCGGCCGCAGTCGTTGTACACGCTGGACCCGCACCTGATCGACCAGCACCGGATTACCCGGGTCAAACGGGTGAACCTGCGGATCGGCCAGCAAGTCCGCGTCGAGCAGGGCCCGGCGGCGGGCACCATCGTGCGGTTCGACGGGGCCGTGCCGTTCGTTAACCTGCAGGTCTCGCACGACCCCGGACAGATCTGGGTGTTGGTGTCGGCGATCACGATGATGGCCGGGCTGGTGGTCTCGCTGCTGGTGCGCCGGCGGCGGATATGGATTCGGCTGCTAACAGTGTCGCCCGGTACGGTGAATGTCCAGGTAGGCGGTTTGGCGCGGACCGACAACGCCGGCTGGGGCGACGAATTCGAGCGACTCGTCGCCCACCTGCAGGACGGGCTACCAGCGTCGCCGGCCGAACCGGTCGCAACCGGAAGGAGCACACCGTGAATCGCACCCACATCGACATCGGTCTGGCGCGCAACTCCGACTGGGCGTTCACGTCGTCGGTGGTGATCCTGGTGGTCGCGCTGCTGCTGCTGGCCGTCGAACTCGCCTACACGCGCAGCAGACAAGCCGAACCTGAACTCGTCAACGCGGGATCCGTCAAAGCCGACAACGCTGCCCCCGGTGTCGCGACCGAGGCCCCGAGGCGGCCGTTCGACGAACGCGTCGGTCGGGCCGGCCTCGTTCTGGTCTACGCCGGCATCGGGCTGCTGTTCGCGTGCATTGTGCTGCGCGGTCTGGCCACCACCCGGGTGCCGTGGGGCAACATGTACGAGTTCATCAACCTGACCTGCTTCTGCGGGCTGGTCGCTGGCGCGATCGTGCTGCGCCGCCCGCAATACCGCCCGCTGTGGGTCTTCCTGCTGCTCCCGGTGC
>JBAWAV010000628.1:0-14151 GCA_049589475.1 Mycobacterium sp. | reverse complement strand
CCCGATCGCAGCCGGGAAACGATTTGCCGGCGCACCGACGACGAATACATACGGGGCATGTGACCTCCTAGTGATCACTCTGCCCGCAACTCTCACAACGCTGGACCTACAACACGGGTACAGATCTCGTGGACCAACCAACCGGGGTCAGGGCACCGGCGTTCGAACTGCGCCGGGACAAAGCACCGTCACCCGCACACCATGACGCTCTGGCGTGTTCCCGCTGAATGAGTCCAGTTTTAGAGTCCTGATGCCCGATGTCGGGCTGGAAGGGACGATGAAAGCATGGCTGGTCGGAAGCGGCATTCAGCAGAAGACATCGTGCGCAAGTTGCGGCGGGCGGACGAATTGGCTGCCGCGGGCAAGACCGGCGATGAGATCGCCGCCGAACTCGGCGTGTCTGCGGCGACCCTGTACAACTGGCGCCGCGCCTACGGCGGGATGGACACCGACGCCGCAAAGGAACTCAAGGAGCTGCGCGAGCAGAACTCCCGCCTCAAGCGGCTATTGGCCGAGGCCGAACTGGAAAAAGACGCGCTGCGCGAGGTGGCCAAGGGAAAATTCTGAGCCCAGCTGCCAAGCGGCGCGCCGTGGACATGCTCACCACCACGTTGAGCATGTCGGAACGGTTGGCGTGCAAGGCAGTTGGGCTTGCCCGCTCCACCTACCGACGCCTGCCGGTCGCGCAGACCCCTTCTGATCCCGATGCCGAGATGCGGGCCTGGCTGCGTTGCTATGCCACCAAACACCCCTGCCATGGGTTCCGGCGGGCCTGGGCGGCATTGCGCTACGACGAGCGCCGTGAGGTCAACAAGAAGAAGGTGCACCGACTGTGGCGCGAGGAGGGCTTGCAAGTGCGGGTGCACTGCCCACGCAAGCGGGCCGGGGTGTCCTCGATCCCGCCGGTGCTCGCTGACGCGCCGAAAGTGGTGTGGGCGATCGACTTCCAATTCGACTCCACCATCGACGGCAAGGCGATCAAGGTCGCCTCGATGATTGACGAACACACCCGCTGTTCGCTGCTGCACCTGGTGGAGCGCTCGATCACCGCCGAGCGTCTCATCGCTGAGCTCAAAGCGGTGTTCACCGCGGCGGGCGGCCCGCCGAAGGTGCTGCGGATGGACAACGGCCCTGAGTTGGTTTCACAAGCCCTGCAACGGTTCTGCGACGGCAAGGTCGGCCTGTCCTACATCCCGCCCGGCTGTCCATGGGACAACGGCTACATCGAATCGTTCAACAACCGACTACGCAAGGAGTGCCTCAACCGCAACCACTGGAACACCCTGTTCGAGGCCCGCGTGGTCATCGGCGACTTCAAGCACGAACACAACTACCGCCACCGTCACTCGGCCCTGGGCTACCGAACGCCGGCCGAGTACGCTGCGGCATGCAGGCACACCCACACCCCGATGGCTTGCGAGATCAACCAACACGGGCTGGCGAGCAGCCCATAGCGACTACATGCCCATGCCGGTCACAGCAGGGATGATCGCCGCTCATCGAGGCGTCATAGTGTTTTGGGGTGCCGATCGCGTCGGGTTGGCGGCCAAGCGATCAACGATTTTGGCCACGCCGGCGAAGCCGGGGGCGGCAGACATGTCGGCGGCTACGCGTCGGCTGGCTTGGCGGTAGTGCGGCTGGTTGAGCACCGCGAGAATGTCGCGGCGCAGGGCACGTGGCGATGGCCGTTCACTCCTGATCCGCCGCCCGACGCCAGACCACGCGACGCGGGCGCCGACCTCCGGCTTGTCTTCCTTGCCGCCGGTGGCCACAATCGGCACGCCGTAGCGCAACGCGTACTGAACGCCGCCATAACCGCCGTTGGTCACGTAAACCGCAGTGCGCGGTAGCAATTCGTCGTAGGGCAAGTACGTCGCTGCCCGGGCGTTCGCCGGGAGCGGGGGCAGCGTGTCCAGTGGGCGACCGCCCGTTGCGACCACGACCAGAACATCTTCTCCGGCAAGCGCAAGCAACGTCGGGGCGATGGCTTGCGCGTAGTCGGTGTTGGCGAACGTGCCCTGAGTGACGTGGATGACGGGTCGGCTCCCATCCAGATCGGCCCACCACGGCGGTAGCGGAGCCTGCGAGCCCGCTGCGGACAGCGGCCCGACGAAGTGAAGCTCCGTGGGTGCGTCGGACATGGGGTATTCGAAGGAACGAACGGTGAGTTGCACGAGCGCATCGGCCCGGCGCCCCCAGTCCACGAACGTGCCCGGCAGGTCCGTGCCGTGTACCTCCCGGTGCAGGTCGTCGATGACGCGGTACGGCTGTCGCAAGACGCGGCGGTTCAGCCACGCCAGTGCGACGTTGCGGGGACGGTTGAGTATGCGGGCCGGCGGCAGGCCCATCCCGAACGGAGCGGTATCGCGACTCTCGATGGGCATAGGGGCGATGCCGCAATAGACGACCGCCGGACGCGCCGAACGCGGGTGCGCCAGCAGGAACGGGGCGCCGAGGAAGAGCGGCTCGGCCAGGACGACGTCGGCAGGATGGGCCACAAGCGCAGCCATCAGCGTCTCGTATTGGGCCTTGGCGAGTCGGGCTATGACGTGCTCGACGTCGAAAGCGATCGCCTTGACACCCTTCAACCTGGCGCGCTCGGGAAAGCTCCCGAGGAGTGACCGGTCGTCGAAATCGGCCTCGGCGGGCAGCGGTACATGCGCCGCACCCGTAGCGCCGACCCGGTCGGCGAAGCGCGCGCCGGTGATGAAGCGCACGTCGTCGCCGCGGTTGACGAAGTTCTGGGCGATCGTCAACAACGGTGTGACGTGACCGTGGAAAGGCGTGCTGACGATGATGATGGATGACACGGCGCCCTCCGAGGTTCACCTTGATTTGGTTTTGATAGTATTCATTACTATGACACCGCAGTCAACATCGGGCAAGACCTCGCGGCCGTATCGATCGACGCTGCGTGAGCAGCAGGCGGAGCAGACGCGGGCGCGGGTCGTCGCAACCGCGGCGGAGCTGTTCGCCGCCGAAGGCTACGCGCGCACCACCTTCGCGAAAATCGCGGCCGCTGCCGGTGTCTCCGCCGAAACCGTCCAAGGCCACGGGCCCAAGGCTGCTCTCATGATCGCCGCCCTCGAATACGTCGCGTTCGGCGTGAGCGGGGAGGAGAATGTCTTCAACCTCGATGTCGGCCGCCGAATGCTGGCCGTCGACGACTGCGCGGCGGCAGCGGATGCTCTCGCTGCGATGCACGCGGAAGTGTTTGAACGGATCGCGCACCTGGCGTTGGCGCTCACCGGGGCTGCCAGCTCCGACCCGGAGTTGGATCGGTACCTGACGGAGACGCTCGCGAGCGTCAATCTACAAATACGACGAGTCCTCAATGTCTATCGTGACCGCGGATGGCTGCGTGAAGACGTGCCGTTCGACGAGATCGTCGAGACCACCGCGGTGCTCGTCAGCGTGGAGACCTACCTGCAGATCACCCACCGCGGCGGTCGGAGGGTAGCCGCCTACAAAACATGGCTCTGCCGCATGCTCGCAGAGACGGTCTTCCGTCCGCCGCAGGCGAATTGACCATGCGCCTCGACATCTGCGGCCGCGGACCCCTCGGTGCGTCGTTACGTCCAGACGGCGTCAACTCCGCTATCTGTGATCGGTGGAACATACATCCATTCGAAGGCTGGACGGCCCCGCCGACGTCGAACACGAGCCATATGACCGGCATTCCGCCAGCGGTTCCAACACCAGCCGAATAAGCTACGTGCTGCAGGCACGCCATCACCCGGTGGCTCCCTGCATCAACGAAATCGGCAAGCACCACAACCGACTCTAAATTTGTGTGGACTCAGTAACCGGGACTCGCCAGCTCAGCTTCCACCCGCAACGTTTTCGAGATCGCGACAACTGCATGTTTGGTCGCTGAGTAGCTAGCCTGACTCGCGGTGGCGACTAAGCCGCTCATCGATGCGGTATTCACGATGTGCCCGGCGCGCTGGCTGATCATGATCGGATAGATCGCTTGGATGCCATGCACTACCCCACACAGGTTCACATCGAAGACGTCGTACCAGTCCTCCAGCACATATGAATCGATCTCACCGGCCACCCCGATGGCGGCGTTGTTGAATAGGTAGTCGATCCGCCCGGAATGCCGCACTGCCTCGCCGACCGCGTGTTCGAAGTCGGGAAAGTTGCGCACATCGAGTTCGATCGCATGCGCCTGCCCGCCCGCTTCACGAAGCTGCCACGCCAAATCCTGGGCATCGTCGATCTGTCGATCGGCGATCCACACTTCGGCACCTCGTGCGACGAGTTCGGCGGCTGAGGCGGCACCGATTCCTGACGCGCCACCGGTAACGAAGGCGACCTTCCCCGACACGCCCGACACCATCACAAGAGATTAAGTGCCGCCAAGTCGGCGATATCGATGTTTCACGGGGCTAGACACCGGTCGGCGCAAGGCACGATTAAGCGCAGACGTCCAAAATATGAACTATAGTGGTCGCAAAAGTAAACAACAGGCGAACTGGAGCCCTCCCATGATTGGAAAAGTGCTGCTCGGTGCCGTTGGAGCCGTCATTTCCGTAGGCCTGGCCGCGCCAGCCGGCGCCAGCCCGGGACCGCAACCTAACGCAGTTCCGGACTTCTTGGCC
The DNA here is from genome assembly GCA_049589475.1 of Mycobacterium sp. Classification (GTDB taxonomy): domain Bacteria; phylum Actinomycetota; class Actinomycetes; order Mycobacteriales; family Mycobacteriaceae; genus Mycobacterium. The sequence goes on along the minus strand of JBAWAV010000628.1, from coordinate 9,544 downwards.
GCCGCACGGTCAGCGGGCATCAGCGGTGCGGATCCGGCGATGCTGGCAGACGGCTACAGCGTGTGCAGGCAACTCTGGGTTCAGCAGGCCCCGGGCGCTCAGGTGGCCGCGGGCTTGGTGCGTGACCATCCATCGCTGACCAGCGACCAAGCGGGACGTTTCGTGCAGGCCGCATACGACGACCTCTGCCCGGAACCCGGCGTTTACGACTACTGGGCGTATAGCACCAGCTGAAATCAGTTGTTCGGCAACGCGATTCGTGGCACTGCGGGGCGATGTCTGACGGCATTGTCTGACTGGCAGGTTGGGAGTGGTTTGGGCAAGCGCCGCTGCCCCGCTAGGTGCACAAATATTGCCCGTTGAGCAGACAATTCGACGGCGGCGAGTAGGAACTGGTCAGCACGCCTCTTAGACCACCTGTGGCTGAACCACCGGGTGCAATGGTGCGATTCCAATTCGCGGGGGTGAGAACGTAGTGGGTGCCAGATTGTGCAAGGGTGCTGTTCCACGTGTGCGAGACGGATTCCCCCACCGGCAAGTCGAATTCAAGCTTCCAATCGGTTAGCGGCACCGTGCTCGAGTTGGTGACGGTGAAGTGGGCAATGAAACCCGTCTGCCACGCATGTTCCACCGACAACGTCGCCGTGGCCGCAGCCGCACCAGCTACGGGAGTGATGGCGAGTCCGAGAATGGCGACTATCAATGCCGACATGGTTACGTGAAGCGCTGTGCGCCAGCGCTTCACGTAACTGTCCAGTCCGGCCATAGCAGCCAACGTTAATGCCAAACAGGCGATATCGGCCCTCGCCTCGCGGGTGAGCTGCAGTACCTTTGCTCAACTGAGACCGTCATGCGATTCGCCAGGGCTCGCAGTAGGCAATTGACCGGGCTATCTTCAACCTGCGTGCGTTGGCTGAATACCGCCTGACCCCTTTCTGCCAGACGAGGTGAAACTCCTACAGCCCCATCAGTGTGTCGATGTGGTATCGGCTGGCGGTCCAAGGCGCGGAGTCGGTGGTAGGCGTGAGTGTGACCGTCACCCGTTCTTTGCCGGCGGTGAGCATGCCCGGCACCAGACGTGTGTCGTCAAGCCAACGGTGAAAAGTATTGCTGCGCGGCTCCAGCCAGGATCCAGCGGGGATGCCGTCAATGGCGATGTCTGCCGATTGATAGCCGGCTGTTTGATCCGACGTGCGGCGCAGCAGGATGCCGTGATTATCGGGGCGGATTTGGACGTCGAATGTGATCACAGTGTCGGTGGTGCGGACTAACCCGATGATTGGCCGGATGTCGTCGTTGCCCTCATATTGGCTGATCAAAATCTGATCGGTGGCTCCGGCGTCGGTGTAGCGATGCTGGAGTCGACTGACCGGATCGGCGGGGTTGACTTCGTCGCCGGGTGTAGTGGTGACGTCAGGTTGTGAATAGAGGAATGCAGTTGAGCTGTAATCGGATTGAGCCATGTTGCGTTTGCCGTGCTCGATGCCGAATCGGATTCCGGAGTGATAGTCGAGGGCGTCTGCGAGCATGAGCCGATAAGTGGCGACACAATAATCTGCACATCCACCGGCCGCGGTGCGTTGATCGGGTTGACCGGTGAGCGGGTCGCTGTAGTGCGTGCCGTTGTTGAAGTACCAGCCGCCCTCATAGAAGTCCTCGGTGCCGGTGCCGTACCACTGCGGCGACTGGGAACCGTCGGTGTACACACGTTCGGCTCCTTCGAGAAAGTACGGTGCGTCGTCGCTGAAGGACGTTTTGATCCGAGAGCCCCTGATGGTGTGGCTGACGCCGACGAATTTGCCGTGGCCCGGTTCGTCGGCGAACACCCAGTCTTGACCGAGGGTTGTTGGTCCGGCATGCGAGCGTGCGGTGAAGTAGCCAGCGCGGCCACTGGCCAAGGCTGGTGCCCACTGGGGGTCGGGTGCGGTCACGACATCAGTGTCGATGCCCGGTATGGGTTCGGCGGTGGCGTTGACGAGGGTGATGCGGGCGCTGCGCGCGAAAGGCATCGGCCACCACCCCGACAGCGACAGCGTCCCCTCGGATTGCGGGACCGTGGCGAACATCAGCGATCGCACGTTGTTGATGCCCAGTCCTGCGCCGAAGAATTCCCCAAGCGGCGAATCGACCATAGTTCGGTCGTCGAACTCGATCTGCAACCGCAACCCGGTCAAGAGTTGATCCGTCGGTTTGGGTACCTGCAGACGCAGCTCTGAGATCGCTCCCGACCCTGTCGCTTCCGCGATCGTCACCCCAGCTTTGGCTGGGACCTCCACAACCCGGTTGTCGTGCGTTGCGGTAGGTGCTGCCGGTTTGGGGTCGACGGTTCCCGCGGCGCGCAGAGTGGCGATCACATCCAGCGCGGGATCGGAGAGCGTGAAAGTGGGCACGCCGTCAGCGGTCGGAAACTGGCGATAGTCGACGTGATAGTACTGCAGATTCATTGCGACGCTGATCCGCATCGAATGCCGGTACGGCATAGGCACTTTGATGTAAACCCCCGCTGGCGACTGGGCGGCGTTGGCAACAAGAGGCCACACGAATGGCGCACCCAGCGAGCCATCGACCAACGATTGCAACGGTGCATCTACCACCGTCTGTCCATCCAGATCGATGGCGATCCTTCCCATCCGGGTCACATTGCCGCCGTCGCGGGTGAACCAGATCGAATCAACTTCGCCGGCACCGCGATCCTCCGCGATGACACAGCCGACACCACCGGACGCCAGGCATCCACCGCTGCCGTTGTTATTACCGGTGGAGATGTCGAAATTGCCCCCGTTCCGCTCGAAGCTCGACACCTGCAAGGTCTGTGTGTCAGCGCTCAGATACGGCAAGCGATCTAATCGACGATAGGTGTCCCAGCCCACTACCCTTTCGCCGAGTCCAGAGACGGTCGGGCCAGCAGGCGCTGTGCCTGCGGCGGCAACACCGGCAATCCCTAACAGCAGTAAAGCGAGCACCGCAGACCATGCCCGGAAAGCCACCGGCGTCGCAACACGGGACGGCCACCGACCTGAGCGGCCTGTCGGCAAGCGGGTCCGCAAGTTTGCCGATGGTTTGCTGTTAGCGGGAGGAAACACCCGAAGCGAGATAGTCCCTCCTTCACCGTTCAGCGAGCAAGACCGAAGTTAGTTCTTCGCAGCGGTAATGGGTAGCAATGCCGCCAGAACACCAGCCTCATCGGGGGCGCGGATTCATTGAGCAGCAGCAGTGTCCGCCTACGGCGAGCTCGGCCCCTGCCAGCCAGGAGTGCGCACGTGCCGGCCTTCAAGTGCATCCCAAGTCAGATACTCGGACATGTCCTCGTGGCGACCCATCATGGTTGTCATCGCTTCGAGGACTATCTCGCCGCGGTCGTCAGTGCAGACGCTTCGCGTCGTGACAATGTCGGCGCCGAAACGCTCGTCGACAGACTCCACGTACATCGTCCCGCGGAGCACATCACCGGCAACGATCGGTCGATGATAACGAAAGCGCTGCTCGACCTGAATCATCTGAATCTCGTCCATGCCGACGTCGACGTGGCTGAGAAAGTGCCGTTGGATGAGCGAGGCGAATATCGCGGGGAACGTCGGTGACGCGACGACCGCCACGTAGCCCATCTCCGCAGCAGCGTTGTCATCGAACGTAGCGGGATCGTTGGCCTGCACGGCCGTTGCGAACGCGCGTACATCTTCTCGTCCAACGACGAATGTTTCGGGATAGGGCCACGACATGCCACGAATGTTCGTTTTGAGGGCCATTGCCACGACCATACGGCGCTGAGCGCGGGACCGGTGCCATACGCGCCTTACTGAGCTACCGCTTTTACCAAGCTGCCGCGCCGATCTCGCCGACAGCCAAAAGACCATGCCCACAATCAGTGCCTCTCCCCTGCCGTATGAATATGCAAGGCGTCTGCGTATTGCACTGCACCCCGGCATTATTCGCGATACCTTCTCTCACCGGACGAGCGTCGGCTACTGATCACCGGTCCCGAACGTCGAGCGGCAGGCGCACACGGCGATTGGCGGGTGCACACTTGTCGGATGGACGTAACTGAATTCGCAGCGCCACTGTCGACGTCACCGCGGCCGGCGTGATCGCGCAACCCGGCGGGCCAGAGCCCGCGCCGCGCCGCGTGCTGAACGGCCTGTCGGACATACGCGCGTTCTTTCACACCAATACCCAGCCGCTGTACTTCATCTCGCCGACCCCGTTCAACCTGCTCGGCGTCGACCGCTGGGTACGAAACTTTTTCTACCTCAACTACTTTGACTCTTTTGAGGGTGCACATTCGCGCGTGTTCGTGCCCCGCCGGCGCGACCGCATCGATTTCGATTGCATGGGCGATGTGTGCAACCACCTCCTGTGCGATCCGGAGACCCTCGAGTTCATCGCGCGACGAGGCCCCGGTGGCAAGGCCTGCTTCGTGATGCTCGACGAGCACACCCAGGCCCTCGCGGACCAGGCGGGGCTCGAGGTCATGGCCCCTCCGGCGGATGTTCGCCATCGCCTGGGTTCCAAGGTCGTGATGACGCGCCTGGCGGATGAGGCGGGCGTGCCCAGCGTGCCGCACGCGATTGGGCGCATCGGCTCTTACGACGAGCTGTCGGCGCTCGCCCAAAGCGCCGGGCTGGGAGACGACCTCGTCATCGAGGCCGCATACGGCAACGCCGGGAGTGGGACGTTCTTTGTGCGCGGCCAGCGCGACTGGGATCACTGCGCCGGTGACCTGGTCGAGCTGGAAGTCAAAGTCATGAAGCGCATCCGCAATGTCGAGGTGTGCCTCGAGGGCGTCGTGACCCGGCACGGCACCGTGATCGGCCCCGCGATGACGAGTCTCGTCGGTTACCCGGAGCTCACTACGAGCAAGGGCGCGTGGTGCGGCAATGACATCTGGCGCGAGGTGCTGCCACCCGCACAGACCCACGCCGCGCGAGAAATGGTGCGAAAGCTGGGCGACGTGCTGAGCCGCGAGGGCTACCACGGCTATTTCGAGGTGGATCTGTTGCACGACCTCGATTCCGACGAGCTCTACCTCGGGGAGGTGAATCCGCGTCTGAGCGGCGCGAGCCCGATGACGAACTTGACCACCGAGGCCTACGCCGACATGCCGCTGTTCCTCTTCCACCTGCTCGAGTACATGGACGTGGAGTACGAGCTCGAGATCGACGAGATCAACTCGCGCTGGGAGCGGGGCTACGGCGAGGACGAGGTCTGGGGTCAGTTGATCATGTCGGAGACCTCGCCGGACGTCGAGCTGTTCACCGCGACGCCGCGCACCGGCGTGTGGCGCCTCGACGATGAAGGGCGCGCCTCCTTTGCGCGCTTTGCCAACGACTCGGCCACGCTGCTCGACGAGTCCGAGGCCTTCTACATGCGTGTCGCGGCGCCCGGCGACTTACGCTGCGAGGGTGCCCAACTCGGCGTGCTCATCACGCGCGGGCACCTTCAGACCGCCGACTACCAGCTCACCGAGCGCTGCCGGCGCTGGGTTAACGGCATCAAGGCGAAGTTCACCTCGACACCCTTGACGCCGGCCACGCCGATCGTCTCGCGGCTCGTCGCACGAGCGTGAGTCTCCCAGCCGGTATCTCACTGCACAACTGGCTGTCGCCGCCGCATTCGCATTGGTCCTTCCAGCACGTCGAGGACTTCGTACCGACCGCGGTGATCGCGCGCGGGACCGGGCCGACCGCGACGTTGCCCGCAGCGAGTGCTCCGTTGGCCGAAGTCCGCGTCACGAGCACACACGGCGTGGCCACCACCGTCGGCGCGGTGATGGCAGCCACCGTTACTGACGGGTGGGCGGTGGCCTACCGCGGTTCGATGGTGGCCGAGGAGTACGTCGACGGAATGGGTGCCCGGACCCGGCACCTGTTGTTCTCGGTGAGCAAGTCGCTGGTGGCAGCCGTCGTCGGCGCGCTGCACGCGGCCGGTGCGATCGATGTCGACGCACCGGTCACGGCATTCGTTCCCGCCCTGAGGAACTGCGGATACGACGGTGCGACGGTCCGCCATCTGCTGGACATGAGGTCGGGTATCGCCTTCTCGGAAAACTACGGCGACCCGGCCGCGGAGATCCACATCCTCGACCAGGCGGTCGGCTGGGCCCCGAAAAGCAGTCCGGACGGCCCCGCCACGCTGCGTGACTTCCTGCTGACCTTGCAGCGGAAGTCGGCGCACGGCGGCCCGTTCGAATATCGCTCGTGTGAAACCGACGTACTCGGCTGGATCTGCGAGGTGGCCGGCGGGCAACGCATGCCGGCACTGATGTCGGAACTGCTGTGGAGCCGCATCGGCGCGCAATGCGACGCCACCATCGCCGTCGATACGGTCGGCACCGGATTTTTCGACGGCGGCATCAACGCTTGTCTTACCGACATGATCCGGTTCGGGTCGCTGTTCTTGCGCGACGGTGTCTCGTTGACCGGCCGGCAAGTGGTGCCGCCGGCCTGGATCGCCGACACCCTTGACGGCGGCCCTGACTCGCGTCAGGCGTTCGCCGCCAGCCCCGACGACACCGAATTGCCCGGCGGAATGTACCGCAACCAGATGTGGTTTCCCCACCCGCGCAGCAACGTCGTGTTGTGCCTGGGCATGTGTGGTCAGATGATCTACGTCAACCGTGCCGCGGAGCTGGTCGCCGCCAAGCTATCCACCCAGCCGCACTCGCACGAGCCACATATGTTGGACACGCTGCGGGCTTTCGATGCAGTGGCATACGAACTGGCTGGAATCACCAATTAGCCATCACGCAACGTGAGTCGAGCGGCGCGCTAACCCGGTTCGGTCACCTGAGCCGTCCTTTTCGGCAGCTCGGTCACCGCGGCGGTCTGCCCGTGATCGGGTGCCGCTTGACTGCCTGCGGCCCGGTTCGGCGAAGCCGCCGGGGCATCGTTCATCACGGCTGCCGCGTTGAGTCGACGCCAGGCACGACGACCGACCGCGACCGTGGCCGCGATGCCGCCGAGCGTCACCGCGGGCCAGAATGTCGCTTGCAGCAACCAGATCCGCCGCTGCACTTTCGCGACCCCGGTTCCCGCCTGTCGCAGTCGGGCCAACTTGTCCATGGGCGCCTTTCCTGGTGCTCGGCGGCTGCAATCGCAAGCGCCCGAACAGGATGTACCCGGGTGCCAAGTTCGGAAACACCAGGAGAGCCAGCAGGGCTACCGGGAAGGGTCGCATCGCGCGGATGTAGCGTCGCGCTGTGAACTCTTTGCGTGTGTCCTCTTCCGTTGCGCTCGCGGTCTGTGCGGCCTCGGCCGCTATGACCCTGGCAGCGTGCAGCTCCGATAAAGCACCGCCGTCGGCGAAAACGTCGTCCAGCGCACCCGCTTTCAGCGAGCCGGCGGCGCCTGCTCCTGCCGAACCGGCGACCGCGAACAGCAGCTGCCCGACGGCAGCACCCGGCAGCGGCGGCACACCGGAGTGGACCCTGACAGGAGCGACGGGCAGCGTCGCCGTCACGGGCTCCACAGACACCGCGGCGCCGCGCGTCGACGTGACGACACCGTTCAGCGTGACGCAGACCGATGTGCACACCCTGCATGCCGGCGACGGGCCCGTTGTCGCGCCCACCGCCACAGTTTCGGTCTGCTACATGGGCGTCAACGGGCGTGACGGCCGGGTGTTCGATAGCAGTTATCAACGCGGCGCTCCGGTCGACTTCCCACTCGACGGCGTTGTCCCGGGTTTCCAGAAGGCCATTGCCGGACAAAAGGTCGGGTCCACCGTCGGCGTCGCGATGAGCTCTGCGGATGGCTACCCCGACGGTGAACCCCGCGCCGGTATCCAGAAGGGCGACTCGCTGGTTTTCGCGATCAAGATCCTCAGTGCCTCTAGCTGACAGGCGCGTTTACGCACTATGGGCGGCGGGGTAAGCGCGGGCCATGGTGAAGGCTTTCGGTTACAACAGCAATGGCGGGCCCGACGTTCAGGAGTTTCTGGACCTCGAGATGCCGAGCCCGTTGGCGGGTGAACTGCTCGTGGAGGTCCGCACCGCCGGCGTGAACCCCGTCGACTGGAAGATCCGCTCCGGGATGCTCGGCGCCGCCAGCCCCAGCGATCTGCCCGCGGTGCTGGGGCGAGAAGTATCCGGCGTGGTCCGAGAAGTCGGTCAAGACGTCGACGGCTTCGCGGTCAACGACGAAGTCTTCGGCAACGTCGCTCCCGGCTCCGGCGGTTATGCGGAGTACACGCTCGTGACGGCCTCGACCGCGGCGCACAAGCCGCCCCAAGTGTCGTTCAACGACGCCGCGACGCTGCCGGTAGCGGCGGCCACCGCCTACGACGGTGTAAGTCAACTGAAGCTCGATGAGGGCAACACGCTGTTGATCAACGGCATCGGCGGCGGTGTCGGCGTCGCGGCGGCGCAGATCGCCCGCGATGCCGGCATCAACGTCATCGGCACAGCAAGCGAGGACAAGCGTGCGCTGGTGGAATCGCTGGGCGCCACGCTGGTCCCCTACGGCGAGGGCGTAGCCGATCGCATCAGGCAGTTGCTGCCGGACGGCGTCGACGCGATCTTCGACCTGGCCGGCGGCGATGGGCTGCGCGCCGTGGCGGGCTTACTGTCTGATCGGGAGAAATTGATCACCGCCGGGGATCCGGTCACCGCCGATGAGCTGGGCGGCCACATGATCGAGCGTGACGGCACCCACCGCGTCCTGGAGATCGTGGCCGGTCTGGTCGCCGAGGGCAAGCTGGATCCGCACATCGAAGACGTCCGCCCGCTGGACGAGGCTGCCGACGCTATCGCCGCGGTCGAGGTGGGGCATTCCAAAGGCAAAGTAGTCATCGAAGTCAGTTCGTAACGCTCCGCCGGCGAATGGATCCAGCACGGCACGGCTGATTCCGAGGACCGCGCGATACCGGATGTAGCGTGAGTGCCATGCAGCAATACCGACGCGATGGTCTGCTCTTCGACGTCCGCGATACGGGACCGTCTGATGGACCCGTCGTTGTGCTGCTGCACGGTTTCCCGCAACACAACGACAGCTGGAACGCCGTTGCCGATCGACTCGTCGCTCAGGGCTACCGCTGCCTGGCGCCCAACCAGCGCGGTTATTCGTCAGGCGCACGGCCACCCCGCCGTCGCGACTACCGGATGTCCGAACTCGTCGCTGATGTCGGCGCATTGATCGACGCCAGCGGCGCCCGGCGTGTCCACCTCGTCGGTCACGACTGGGGTGCCGCGGTGGCATGGTCCGTCGCGGCGGAGATGCCCGAACGGCTGGCAACCGTGTCGCCGGTGTCAGTCCCGCACCCTGCCGCGTTCGTCAAATCGTTCGCCACCAGTCTTCAAGGCCTGGCGTCGTGGTACATGTACTTCTTTCAGCTGCCGCGGATACCCGAATGGCTTCTCCTGCGCCGCAAGGGCGCGATGATGTCCCAGTCGCTGCGAAGGACCGGGCAGACCCGGGCGGTAGCCGAGCGAGACGGACGGGCTATGACTGAACCCGGAGCTCTGACCGCGGCGATCAACTGGTATCGCGCGATACCCCTGTCCAAGCCGCCCACACGCAGCCCGAAGATCTCTGTGCCGACGATGTACGTG
>JBAWAV010000627.1:0-2485 GCA_049589475.1 Mycobacterium sp. | reverse complement strand
GGGCCCGTCTGATTGACCGTGCCCAGCGATGCACCCGTGCCGGAGAAATCCGCAGCCCCGAACTCCACCAGCAGGACATTGAAGGTGAAGACCGTCAACACGGTGAACGGGATCGACAACATCAACGTCGGAAGCAACGAGACCCGCGCCACCAACCACGTTTGCAGCAGGTACTCACGCCAGGCGAACGGCCGTTGGAACATACACACGAAGGTGTCCAGCGCCATGGCGAAGAAGCCACCAAGACCCCGGAACGGCTTGGTGACAATACCGGTCGACACCATTTACCCGGCCGTTCGTATCGACGTGACCGGCCGGGCACGACTCGGCGGCGCCGGGACCACAACCCCACGATCGCGGGGCGACTCCTCCGACCTGTCGCGTTGCGCAGGGCTCGCCCACGCCGACATCGGCGGTACCACACCGAGCGTGACGTCTCGCCCCGCGCGTCGAAACACCCGCGTTGCGGCGCCGAAGCAGAACATATCGATGTGATACCTCACGTCGGATTCGTCCTGCGGCGGGACAACGCGCGGATTCGCTCGATGCCGGCTGGGTCGATGATCTCGCTATAGCGAGTCAGGTTGTTGGCGTGTCCGGCGATGTGTAGCGCGAAGGCCGAATCGATCGCGACGTCTTGGCCCTGGGCCGCCAAAGAGCTGTTCACCGCCGTCTTTGCCAGCCGCAACCCGTATTCGGGCATTTGCGCGATCCGCGCCGCCAAATCCAGCGTGAATCCGGCGAGGTCGTCGTCGGGCACGACGTGGTTAACCATGCCTAGTCGGTGTGCCTCGGCGGCGGTGAATGGCTCGCCGGTGAACAACATTTCCTTGGCCTTGCGCGCCCCCACCTCCCACGGGTGCACGAAGTATTCGTGACCATTGAGCCCGAACGCGGCGACTGGGTCGGAGAACGTCGCCGACTCGCCGGCCACAATCAGGTCCATCGGCCACAGCAGCATCAGCCCGGCCGCGATGGTGCGTCCATGGGCTTGGCCGATGGTCGGTTTCGGGATGTCGCGCCACCGTCGGCACAAACCTAGATACGCCTCGCACTCGAAGGCATGCCGCCCTTCTATTCCATCGGCATCGAACACGCCTTCGGTGGTGGCAACCGACCTCGGTGGTACTAGCGGATGCCGCTCCGTAACGTCGTGGCCGGAGGAGAAGTCCGGTCCGTTGGCCGATAGCACGATGACCTTCACGGCACGGTCGCGGGCAGCTGCGCTGAGCGCGGTGTCGAGTTCATAGAGCAACGCCAAATTTTGCGCATTGTGATGTTCGGGACGGTTGAGCACCACACGAGCCACACCCTCGGCGGGGTCTTCCCGCACGATCATCGGGGCATTCATCCGGCCGGCCTTTCAGCCGCGTCGAGCGGTGTCCAGTACCGCTCTTTGAGCCGGCGTTTGAATAGCTTGCCGGTGTCCTCGCGAGGAAGCTCCGCATCGAAGACCACCACGCGCGGTGATTTGTAGCGCGCTAGTCGCGACACCACGTGGTTTGTGACGTCGTCAACGGTGAGGGCCGCCCCAGGCCGCAGCTGCACATGGGCGGCCAACGCTTCCCCGAGATCAGGGTCGGGGATGCCGAAAACGGCAACGTCGGCGACCTCATCCATTTCGAGAAGGCAACCTTCGATCTCGGCTGGGTAGATGTTCACCCCGCCAGAGATGACCATGTCATTAAGCCTGTCGCTGAGGTAGAGATACCCGTCGCCGTCGACGTGCCCGATGTCGCCGAGAGTGAGATATCCGTCCTTGTCCATTTGTCGACGCTTCGAGTCGTCGTCTATGTAGGTGAAGTCCGGCCACCCGCTAAAGGGCTTGCCGAAGACGATTCCGTCCTGCCCGCTGGGTTTCTCGACGCCGTCCTTGTCAAGGATCTTCACCACGCAGTCCAGGATGGGTTTGCCGACGGTCCCCGGACGCTGCATAGCTTCGACCGAGTCGCACTTGGTGAGCACCCCGACCTCCGCGCCGCCGTAATACTCATAGACAACAGGGCCGAGCCATTCGATGATGGCCTCCTTCAGGTGGTGTGGGCATGGCGCGGCGGCGGTGATCACCGCTTTCAACGAAGACAGGTCATAGGAACGCCGAACGTCTTCGGGCAGCTGCAGCATCCTGATCAACATCGTCGGCACCACCTGGACGGTGCTCACCTGATGTTCTTGAACGGTGCGCAAGAACAGCTCAGCGTCGAATCGCGGCAACACGTGCAGGTTCATGCTGAGTGCCATCGCGAAGGTGGCGTGCATATTCGGCGCGGCGTGATAGAGGGGAGCGGGGGCCATCGTGGTTTCGCCCGGACGAAATTGAAACAGCGTGGCCATGCTCTGGGCGATGCTCATCCGGGCTTCATCCCCGATGGGGTTGCGCAGCACCCCCTTGCTCAGCCCGGTCGTGCCGGAGGTGTAGATAACGGCCATTGCCGCCGCCGGCGGGGGCCGCGTCCAGGCCTCAGTTGTATCAATGAGCTCATCG
>JBAWAV010000626.1:0-19035 GCA_049589475.1 Mycobacterium sp. | reverse complement strand
CGGTGGAAGTTCCTGATGTTCCCGATGTCACCGGTGGCGCTGCGGCGCTCAAAGCCGACGTGGAACTCGAACAACGCCAACTGGACCGCTATCGGCAGCGCGTGACGGAGGCGAACGACCTCGGGCTGCCCGATGTTGCCGAAGCCCTGCGGCCGTTGCTGCAGCAGACGCAGGATCACGTTCGCGAGCTACAAGACGCGCTCGAGGAGTAGCGGCGACTTGGCGGCCCGAACCAACGGGTGAGCGCATCGACCAGCCCGTCGTCGCTTCCATCGCCCACCCAGGCGACGTAACCGTCGGGCCGGACCAGGACGGCGGCCGGTGCAGCTACCCGTCCCAGCACCGGAAGCTCCCAATCGCCAACACATTCCGCGTCAACGCGACGTACTCGGTCAGCCCAGCGTGCGGCGTCGAGGCTGCCGTGCTCGCCGAAGTTGAGCAGCACCCCGCCGCCGGTGTACAGCAGCGTGAACGCTGTCAGCGGGTCGTGGTCGACGATCAGCTCCACGTCCGGCAAGCGCCGACCGAGTAGCGGGTGCCCGTCACCGCAGTCGTACTGAATGTCCAGTCCGGACATCATCGCGGCGAACCGGCGGCGGGGCTCGTCCATGGCCAGCAGATCAGACACCGTGTCGCGCAGCGCTTTCGTGCCATCGTCGGCTGGGTGACGGAGCAGCGCCATCTGCGCCATCGTGTTGCGCAGCACCCGAGTAGCGACCGGATGCCGTTCGGTGTGATAGCTGTCGAGCAGCTTCTCGGGCGCCGACCCCTTCAGCACCAGGGCCAGCTTCCACCCCAGATTCACCGCGTCCTGCAGCCCGGTGTTAAGACCCTGACCTCCGATCGGATGATGCACATGCGCGGCGTCGCCGGCCAGCAGCACTCGCCGATCGCGATAGGCTGCCGCCTGCCGGGCCATATCAGTGGACCTGGAAATCCAACGGGGACTGTGGATTCCGTAATCCGTTCCATAGACCGCGTCGAGGGCTGCGCTGAGATCACCCAACGTCGGTTCGTCGTCGGGGACGACGTGTTGTTCGGTCACCATGATCCGCACGGCGTCGCCGTCGTCCACCTGGCTCATCGAGTGGACGCCGAGCGCGTCGTGCCGAATGCCCCACGGCGGCAACCGACCCGGGTCGCATGGCATCGCGACCTCGGCGAGCAGATAGCTCATCGTCGGATTCCAGCCCGGGAACCCGATACCCGCCGATTTGCGTACCGCACTGCGTCCCCCGTCGCAGCCGACCACATACTCCGCACGCAGTGGCCGGCCGCCGGACACGTGCACGTCGACGCCGGCAGTGTCCTGCGCGACACCCGTCACCTGACACTCGCGATAGGTCGAGACGCCCAACTCCTCCGCCCAGTCGGCCAGTACCCGCTCAATATGGCTCTGCCACAACGCAAGTCCGTACGGATGTCGAGTGGGAAAGTCACTGATGTCCAGCCGAATCTGCGAGAAACCGGCGACCTGCGCCACCTCGCCGAGCGACAAGAAGCGATCGGCGATTCCGCGCTGATCCAGCACTTCGATGGTCCGCGAATGCAAACCGCCGGCGCGCGAACCGACCAGATCCTGATTGCGACGTCGTTCGACGATCGCAACGTCGACTCCTGCCAGCGCCAATTCGCCGGCCAACATGAGGCCTGTCGGGCCTCCCCCGGCGATGACGACCGAATGGTCCGATGTCGATTCTTGAGGCACGTACGATCCTCCGATGTGCTGAATTCTGCCTTCGGCCAGCGATTTTGCTCCATCACCCGGGTCTTGCCGCAAGCCCCGGTGTGCGCTATATGTTGAAGGTGAGGAGATGAATTCTCCGACTTCCCCAGACCTTCGCCGGCAGCGCAGCGAGATTTGCTTAGATCGCACTGTGATCGCCTTCGTCTGCGCGATGCCCATGGAGCTGCGGCCCTTGCGCCGCAGGCTCGGGCTTCGTAAAGCCAGCGTCGGCTACACCGGCCGGATCGGTGGTCGAGCAGTGATTGCGGTGCTGACCGGCATCGGCACAGCGTCCGCGGCCGGTGCCACCGCTCGATTACTCGACGCGGCCGATGTGGAGTGGGTGATCGTCGTCGGCATCACCGGCGCGATCGACCACGACATTCCGATCGGAACGCTGGTGCTGCCGGACCGCGTCGTCAACGGTGTCACCGGATCAGCGCACCACCCGCGATCGCTCGGCGTCGGCGACGATCACGGGACGATGTGGACGACCGATGAATTGCTGCTGGATCCGGCGGTGCACGCTGACCTGCGGGCCCGCGGCGTCGTGTCGCTGGACATGGAGACGGCCGCGGTGGCCCAGGTCTGCGACGAGCGCGGTGTCGCGTGGTCGGTGGTTCGGGCGATCAGCGACCGGGCCGGCGACGGCACCGTGGACGCGGAAATCGTGAGCCTCGCCCGCCCGGACGGCACCGCGAAGCTGTCGGCCGTCGCGCGCTTTCTGGTCCGGCACCCCGGCGCTCTCCCCCGCCTGGTCCGGCTCGCCCACGGATCCCGGCTCGCGGCCGTACGTGCGGCGGACGCCGCAATCATGGCCGTAAGCAGGGTGATTAATTCTTGACCAACTCCAGATAAGGTCTTGACTGGTTCCAGACAAGAGCGGCATATTGGGGCTCGTGTCGTCGACGTCGACGGATTACTCGGCACAGCTGCGGATGGCCGATCTGCGCGTGACCCGACCCAGGGTTGCGGTGCTGGAAGCCGTCCACACCCACCCGCACGCTGACACCGAGACGATCCTGTCGGCGGTTCGAAGCGGCCTCCCCGATGTCTCCCGACAGGCCGTGTACGACGTCCTCAACGCTTTTACCGCCGTTGGTCTCGTTCGGCGGATCCAGCCCTTGGGCATGGTTGCCCGCTACGAGTCCCGCGTCGGCGACAACCACCATCACGTCGTATGCCGATCCTGCGGTGTCATCGCGGACGTCGATTGCGCGCTGGGCGACGCGCCGTGCCTGACCCCGTCCGACGACGACAACATGCTCGACGGCTTCATCCTCGACGAGGCCGAAGTCATCTACTGGGGCGTATGCCCTGACTGCGCAAGTGCAACGTCCCGATCACAACCGTGATCACAGCCCAACCCACCCCCCTGGAAGGAACACCGTGTCATCCGATACAGCCCATAAGGGCAGCGACAGCGAAAACCCTGCGATCGACGCGCCCACACCGAAGGGCAACGCCCCCCGCACGAATCAGGATTGGTGGCCCAACCAGGTCGACGTGGCGCGCCTGCACCCGCAAGTAGCGCAGTCGAATCCGCTGGGCGAGAGCTTCGACTACGCCGACGAGTTCGCCAAGCTGGACGTGGAGGCGCTCAAGGCCGACGTGGTCAGCGTTCTGACCACTTCGCAGGACTGGTGGCCGGCCGACTACGGCCACTACGGAGGATTCTTCATCCGAATGAGCTGGCATGCCGCCGGGACGTATCGCATCTATGACGGCCGAGGCGGCGGTGGTCAGGGTATGCAGCGCTTCGCCCCGCTCAACAGCTGGCCCGACAACGCCAGCCTGGACAAGGCCCGGCGGCTGCTGTGGCCGGTCAAAAAGAAGCACGGCAGCAAGATCTCCTGGGCAGACCTGCTGCTGTTGGCCGGCAACGTGGCGCTGGAAGACATGGGGTTCCAGACCTTCGGCTTCGCCTTTGGCCGCCCCGATGTGTGGGAGCCCGAGGAGATTCTCTTCGGCGAAGAGGGCGAGTGGCTGGGCACCGACAAGCGCTACTCCGGCAAACGGGATCTCGCGGAGCCCTACGGCGCGACGACGATGGGTCTGATCTACGTCAATCCCGAAGGCCCCGAAGGCAAGCCGGACCCAGTGGCCGCCGCGGTGGACATCCGCGAGACCTTCGGCCGGATGGCGATGAACGACGAGGAAACCGCAGCCCTGATCGTCGGTGGCCACAGCTTCGGCAAGACGCACGGCGCCAGCGGGGACGCCGTCGGACCCGAGCCGGAGGCCGCCCCGATCGAACAGCAGGGGCTGGGCTGGAAGAGCACCTATGGCACCGGAAGTGGCAAAGACGCCATCACCAGCGGCCTGGAGGTCGTCTGGACCTGGACCCCGACCAAGTGGGGCAACG
The DNA here is from genome assembly GCA_049589475.1 of Mycobacterium sp. Taxonomy (GTDB): domain Bacteria; phylum Actinomycetota; class Actinomycetes; order Mycobacteriales; family Mycobacteriaceae; genus Mycobacterium. The sequence goes on along the minus strand of JBAWAV010000626.1, from coordinate 14,944 downwards.
GGTTCCTGCAGAGCCTGTACGGCTACGAGTGGGAGCTGACGAAGAGCCCTGCCGGAGCTTGGCAGTTCGTCGCGAAGGACGGCGCTGGGGCGGGCACCATCCCCGACCCGTTCGGCGGCCCGAATCGCGCTCCGTCGATGCTGGTCACGGACGTTGCGCTGCGGGAGGATCCGATCTACCGCGAGATCACCCGGCGGTGGTTGGACCACCCAGAGGAGCTGGCCGAGGCGTTCGCCAAGGCGTGGTACAAACTGCTGCACCGCGACATGGGGCCGATTTCGCGGTACCTCGGACCATGGATTCCCGAGCCGCAGCTGTGGCAGGACCCGATGCCGGCCGTCGACCACGCGCTGGTCGACGACAACGACGTCGCGGACCTGAAGACGAAGGTGCTCGAGTCCGGCCTGTCGGTACCTCAACTCGTCAAGACGGCATGGTCGTCGGCGGGCAGCTACCGCAACACCGACAAGCGCGGTGGTGCGAACGGTGGACGGCTTCGCCTTGAGCCACAAAAGCATTGGGAGGTCAACGAACCTTCGGAGTTGAGTCAGGCGCTGGCGGCGCTGGAGAAGATCCAGCACGACTTCAACGACTCTGCTGCCGGCGGCAAGAAGATCTCGCTCGCCGACCTGATCGTGCTGGCCGGGTCTGCCGCAGTCGAGAAGGCCGCCAAGGACGCCGGGTACGAGATCTCGGTGCATTTCTCAGCGGGTCGGACCGACGCCTCGCAGGAGAGCACCGACGTGGAATCGTTCGCTGTGCTCGAACCGCGGGCCGACGGCTTCCGCAACTACGCACGGGCAGGCGAGAAGGCGCCGTTGGAGCAGCTGCTCGTCGAGCGGGCGTATCTGCTGGGAGTGACCGGCCCGGAGCTGACCGTGCTGGTCGGTGGACTTCGTGCTCTTGGCGCCAACCACGGCGGCAGCAAGCACGGCGTCTTCACCGACAAGACGGGCGTGCTGACCAACGACTTCTTCGTCAACCTGCTCGACATGAGCACCGAGTGGAAGCCGTCGGAGACCACCGAGAACGTCTTCGAAGGCCATGACCGGTCCACGGGCGCGCTGAAGTGGACCGCGACCGCGAATGACCTTGTCTTCGGGTCGAATTCGGTGCTGCGTGCGGTGGCCGAGGTGTACGCACAAGACGATTCCAAGGGCAAGTTCGTGGAGGACTTCGTCGCCGCGTGGGTCAAGGTCATGAACAGCGACCGGTTCGACCTCAAGTAACGACTGAGCGTTCTATACAGACCGCGCCCCGCGAGCAAATGTTCGCGGGGCGCGGTGCGTTGCAACGGGTTTCACATACTCATGCTCCTGGGACCCCGAACCAGTGCCCGACAATACGAGAGATTTCGACGTACAGCGGGATCCCGATCGTGACGTTGTACGAGAACGTCAAACCCAGCGATGCGGCCAGTGGCAGAGTCGGACTCGCTTCAGGGATCGCCAAACGCTGAACCGCGGGCACCGCGATATAGGATGCCGCGCCGCACAGCACCGCGAACAAGACATACGTTCCCAGCTCGAGGTCGGTATGGGTGAGGTAGGCGTAGACGTGCGCGACGATGATCCCGAGCGGGGCGAAGAGGTTGGGCGCCAGCAGGCCAAAAAAGATGAACCCGCGGCCGGCGGCCCTCAAGTCCCGTAATTTACTTGCGGCCGTCATGCCCATCTCGAGCAAGAACAGGCAAAGAGCGCCCTGGAACGCCGTGATGAACAAGGAATCGGCGTCGTGAGTGACTTTGTGGCCCTGCAACCGACTCACGAAGCCGATGACGATGCCGCCGAATAGCAGACACAGTCCCGGATTGAGGAAGACCTCCCGCAACAGCTTGCGTGAGAAAACACCGTGTTTTTCACCGGAGCCGGCGGCCCCCTGCCACCGCGGATGTTTGCGTTTGGTCAGCGCGAACTGCACCCGTTCCTCGGTTTCTGCTTCGCGATCGGCTTCGAGATCCTGTCCGAGGCCTGGGTTTGTCGCCGCGCCGGGACCGACCTTCGCCGGTATCGGCGCAACGTAGCCGGGCTCGTCCGGCATGTTCCCGTCGGCGTCCATACCCCGATGACGCAGCCGCGCCACTAGATACAGCGCGACCAAACACCCGGGGATCTCCATCACTGCCAACATCACGGGCATATAGGCGTCGAAAGCCAGGCCGGCGCCGACCAACACGGCCACGCAGGTGGCGAAAGTGCCCGCCGAGTCCGAGCCGTAGTACCCGGCGACCGTCGCTTTGTCCACTTTCCGCAGCGAGGTGAGTCGGCCTAACAGGAGGTATGCGAGCACACCGATCACGAAGTTCAGGACGAAGCCCGTGACCAAGAAGCCCACGATCTCGGCGATGCTTGACGCCTTGATTTCAGCGAGCTCCTCGCCCCCGTGCCAACCGATGGCTATCAGCAAGTACATCGTCAGGCCTTGGTAGATCACGTAAGGGAACTCGAAGTCCACCTTCATGATCCGGAGCAGGAACCCGAAGTAGAAGAACAACAGCAGCGGCTTGAAGAGGTTGTGCAGGAAGTTCTCGAGGAACTCGTGAAGCATTCAATCTCCTCTGGATCCAGGACCAATGAGAGCTACGAAATAGTTTGCGGTGCAATAGATTTACAGCCTCAATTGTTTGTTCCCGCGGTGGGTCGGGCCGCTCTAGCATAGGCGTCTTCAACGCCATCCCGACGACACTGTCCACAGCGTTCGCACAAGATCGTCATTCTCGGAGTGACCGGTGTCAACTGCATTTACGCATTGTTGACAGGGCCCTCGCGCCGCCGTGGCTGCCGAGTCGCTGAGAGCTAGGCTGGCGAACATGGCTATCGAGTCGACGATGCTTGCTCTGGGAACGTCCGCACCGCATTTCTCGCTGCCCGAACCTGCGACCGGTTCCACGGTCGGCCTCGACGATCTTGCGGGTCCCGCTCTCGTCGTCACGTTCATCTGCAACCACTGCCCGTACGTCAAACACGTCGCCGCCGGGCTCGCTTCGCTCGGCCGTGACCTCGCCGACCAAGGCGTCGCGATGGTCGCCATCTCGAGCAATGACGTGGTCACCTACCCGCAGGACGGACCCGACCAGATGGCCGTCGCAGCCCGCGACTATGGCTGGACGTTTCCGTACCTCTATGACGAGACCCAGGACGTCGCCCGCGCCTTCTCCGCGGCCTGCACGCCCGACACCTTCGTCTTCGACGGCGAGCGTCGACTCGGCTACCGCGGTCAACTCGACAACTCCCGGCCGGGCAACGATCTGCCGGTGACGGCGGCCGACGTTCGCGCCGCGGTCGATGCCGTCCTCGCCGGGCGCCCCGTGGATGCCGATCAGCGACCGTCGATCGGATGCGGCATCAAGTGGCGTTGAGCGGGTCGATGAGATCGCGGAACTTCGCCGCGGGATAAACGGCAGCGCCCGCGCCACGTACCCGCTCGGCCAAGGCGGCATCGGAGGTCACGACGTTGATCTCGTCGGTGCGATCATCGGCGTCGACCATGCGGACGATCTCGTCGTCGGCCGAATTGGCGGCGGCCTTCGGAGCATGGTGGATTGCGATCGACGACGAGTGGATCGACGTCGGATGCTCGAACACCACGGTGACGAGATGGCCGTGCGCCGACGCCCACCGCTCCAGCTGTTCGACCAGCCGGACCCTGGCTGCCTGTCGGTCTTTCCACCAGCCATCGGGCCGAGTCCCGATGACGTTCATCGCGTCGATGATCCACCGCACGATGCCGACGGTACTCAAGGACAACGGTGGCAGTATGAGCACGTGAGCTTGCAGGCGCAGAACAACGTGAGGATTGCCGGAGTCAAGGACGGTCCCACGATCATGCTCGCTCATGGCTTCGGGTGTGATCAAAATCTGTGGCGCCTGGTTGAAGCACGCCTTGCGTCGAGCTTCCGGTTGATTCTGTTCGATCATGTCGGCTGCGGCGCATCAGATCCCGCGGCGTGGGACCCAAAGCGGTACGAGACGTTGCAGGGCTATGCCGACGATATCCTCGGCATTGTTCGCGAGTTGGATTTGCACGACGTGGTTTTCGTGGGCCATTCGGTAGCCGCCATGATGGGAGTGCTGGCAGTCTCGACCGATCCAAGCCGATTCGCCCGGCTGGTTCTCCTTACGCCCTCGCCGTGCTATCTCGACCAGGGCGACTATCGCGGTGGCTTCTCCCGCAGCGACATCGACGACTTGTTGGACTCCCTCGAGAGCAACTACCTTGGGTGGTCGCGATCGATGGCTCCGGTGATCATGGGAACGCCTGATCGACCTGAACTCGCCGATGAACTCGCCGACAGCTTCTGTCGCACCGACCCGGCTTGCGCCCGCGTATTCGCGCGCACCACATTCCTGTCCGACAATCGTGCTGATCTTGCACGCGTACCGATGCCTACCTTGGTGATCGAGTGCGCACAGGACACGTTGGCGCCGCGCGAGGTGGGCGCCTACGTCCAGCAGCGAATCGACGGCAGCGAGCTGGTCACACTCGACGCCGTTGGCCATTGCCCCCAGCTCAGCGCTCCTGACATCACCGCGCAGGCCATTGCGGCGTTCGCCGGCGCGACGTGACACCGGAGCCGGTCCTGCGCGAAAGTGCCGAAGACCTGTACGAGAATGCGCCATGCGGCTACGTTGTGGCACGGCCTGACCGGGCCACCTTGAACGTGAACGCCACGCTGTTAGCGTGGCTCGGCTATGAGCGAAACGCCTTGATCGGCAAGCCTTTCACTGACTTGTTCGCAGTGGGCAGCCTCATGCACTACGAAACCCATTTCGCGCCGCTGTTGCAACTGCAGGGCGAACTTGCGGGCGTCACCGTCGATCTGGTGACCGCAGACGGCAGCCGACTTCCTGTGTTCATCACCGCCAACATCAAATCTGATGCCGAAGGCCGACCACTGCTGCTACGCATCACGTTTCACGACGCAGGCATTCGACGCTCGTACGAGCGGGAACTCCTCGACGAGCGACAGCGGGTCGAACGCGAACGTGCGCGGGTCCAAATGTTCGCGCGGACTCTTCAGCGCTCCTTGTTGCCGCCGTTGCTGTCACCCCCCGAGGGCTTGGATGCGGCTGCCCACTACCTCGCCGCCTCCGCAGACGACGTCGGAGGGGATTTCTATGACCTGTTCCCGCTTGCGCATGACAAGTGGGCGTTCTTCATCGGTGATGTGAGCGGCAAGGGCGCAGGCGCTGCCGCGGTGACCTCGCTGACCCGCTACACGCTGCGGGCCGCCGCGGCCTTCGGTGCCGATCCGGTGGTGGTGTTGCAGAACCTGCACACGGTGCTGAGCCAGGAATTCCGCGATACCGTAAATCAATTTGCCACAGTGCTTTTCGGTATTCTCACGCCACGGGACGGCGAATTCGACGTCCAGCTCGCGAGCGGCGGGCATCTGCCTCCCCTGGTGCTCAGCGCCGACGGCGAGGCGTATTACGCGGACACCATCGGCGGTCATCCCGTCGGAATACCCATGGAGCCAAGGTTCGTTGCTGCTCGAATCCGGCTCGGACCGGGCGACACGCTCGTTCTTTACACGGACGGGTTGACTGAGGCGCGGGTAGACACTGGCGCAGAACGCTACGACAACTACGGAGCATTGCTGGAATTCGCCGCCGCGCACGCTCCGACGACCGCGTCCGAGATTGTCGTAGCGATTCAATCGCTGCTCGAGGGCTTCGGCTCGGGCGTTGAAGACGACGTGGCCGTGTTGGCGCTGGGCGTCCCTGCGGTGAAGCTGTCGGCCAAGGTTGATTCCGGCGTGAACAGGTAGGCGGCTATCCGTCGATCTGGCCGGAGATTCCACGTTCGATGCCGGCCTGCGTCGCGGGCGGCAACACGAGCAGACCGTCGAGTTCACGGCACGCCTTGTCGTATGCGCTCTGGCGTTCTTGCGGCGTCGCCGCTGCGTCGGACGCGACACGCAATAGGCGCTGGGCACGTGCGAGGCGTTGCTGCGCGTCCGGTGAAAAGTCGTTGCGACGCCTGCGTTTTGCTTCCGCCTCGGCGATATTGAATGCGGTGACATACTCCTCGACGGCGGTCAGGTATCGCGCGGCGGCGTCCGGATCGTCGAGAAGGTCCTCGGCCTTCCCCGGCCGCAGGAAGTCTGCTCGGAGTTTGGCCTTGTGGAAAGCGATCGTCAGCGGATTGGTCATGTCGGTCATCAGCGGGAAGTCGAGCAGCTTCGCATAGTCGAGTTCGTACTCGAGCCAGCGGGTGTCGCTGCGGTCGTGCTCTTGTACGACGCGGGTCAGCGAGCGCCATTGTGCGGCGTGATTAACCGGCGTCCTGGCCGGACCGGGGTCCTGGGTTTGGTCGGCCGCGGGCTTACCCGCAGAGAACGCTCTGAGCGCGGCGATGATGACACCCGCCAGCGGCACTATCACCAGCAGAAGCTCGGCCAACCGGAACACCAGTCCCATCCCACCAGGATGCCACTGAACCGCGTTAGACTCGTCGCCGCTGAGATCCCCAGTGAGGTTGGGCCGATGAAATGTGTCGTGGTCAGCTACGGAAGTCGGGGCGATATCGAACCCTGCGCTGTGGTCGGTCGGGAGCTGTTGCGCCGAGGGCATGACGTGCGCATGGCGGTCCCGCCGAACATGCTCGCCCTCGTGGAGTCGCAGGGGCTTGCCGCGGTCGCCTACGGACCCGACTCTCATAAGCAGTTCGACGCGCTTCCGCAGTTCATGGCGCAGATGCACAATCCGTACGGGGCGCTGCCCGACATCGTGCAACGGGTGACCCAGGTCTGGGCGGACAAGAGTGCTGTGTTGGCGACGCTGACGGACGGGGCCGACCTGCTGCTGGCGGGCATGACCGAGCAGCGGCTCGCCGCGAACGTTGCGGAATATCAACGCATTCCGTTGGTCGCGCTGCACTTCTTCCCCGCGCGGCTGCAGCCGTCGGGTTTGCTGCATGCAGAGATGACCAAGCTGGCCGAAGACCCGCAGCGCCGCGCGCTCGGTCTGCCGGAGTCGACCGGATCCATACCACCGGTGTTGGAGATTCAGGCCTACGACGAACGCTGCCTGCCGGCACCGGCGACGCAATGGGTGGAACCGGGCGCTGAGCGGCCCTTCGTGGGACCGCTGACTCTGGAGTTGCCCGCCGACACTGACGACGAGGTGCTGTCGTGGATTGCCGACGGGACGCCGCCGATATATTTCGGCCTGGGCAGCACGCCGATCTCGTCCCCCGATGCTACGGTCCCGATGGTCATCGCCGCGTGCGCGCGATTGGGCGAGCGGTTGCTGATTTGCTCTGGCCCGAACGACTTCTCACACCTCGAGGACGTCGACCACGTGAAGGTTGTCGGCGCGGTGAACCACGCGACCGTCTTCCCGGCGTGCCGTGCGGTCATCCACCACGGTGGCGCGGGCACCACCGCCGCGGCGCTGCGGGCCGGTGTGCCGATGCTGATTCTGTGGCTCTGGCTCGATCAACCAGTATGGGCGGCGGCCGTTGAGCAGCTGAAAGTCGGTGCGGCAAGAAACTTCTCAGAGGCGACCGAGGAAACGTTCATCGCAGATCTGCGGTCGATACTCGCGCCGGACTACCTTGACCGAGCCCGCGCGATCGCACCCCAGACGATACCGCCACACGAAAGTTCAACGCTAGCCGCTGATTTCGTGGAGTACGCCGCGCAGCACGCCCATATTGACTGACGCCTCAGCGGGCGAGATCCCACTGTCCGAAATCGGTAGCGAGCACATCGTCGACGTCAACATGGATGCCGCCCAGTAGCGGGCCCGGCTCGGACGGTGTGTTCACCACGGCTTGATACAGCACCGCCGCGGGCTCCCGCTGGCCATGAGACCACGCCTTGGTCTGCCATGCCCAGCGATGGCCCGCGGTGCTGGAATGGCCGATCACGCCGTCGTTGATCGACCACGCGCACGCCTGAGCATGCCCGTAGATACCGGTTCGCTCCGTGCCCAGTACCGAGTTGATGCCGCGAAACCAATTGACAGCCAGACTGTTCCACGTATTGACGTCGATGTCGTCATCGACGCTGAAGAAGATCGGGGCCGAATTGCTGCCCCCGGCCGCGGCGTGGATTCCCAGCGCGGTGTGCGCGTCGGCCACGCCACCGTCGAAGCCGCGGGTGAAATCCGACGGCGCGTTGGGCCAGCCTGGTTTGCCGTACTGGAAATTGCTGACGATGTGCAGACCCGCTGCGCGCAACGCGTCGGCATATTCGCGGGTGAGAGGCTTGGCTTCGAAGTTGGCGCCCGGTCGCGACTCGGACACGTAGTTGACCACCCCGGCATAGCCGGCGGACTTGATCTGGTCCGGCGCGATCCTTCGCTCGGCGAAGTCGATCAACCTGATGTTGTCGGCCGAAGCTGTGCGTCCGTCGAGCATGCCGGCCGCCGGCCCAAGGCTCAGCGCGACGGCGGCTGACCCGTACTTGATGAATTCGCGACGTGAAACCATGGTCAGTGCGTCAGCAGGGCGGTCGCGCTCCACGGTCTCCCGACCGGGTGCCGCGGATCTGGTTGCGGCCCCCATGCGGCCGGTCGCATGAAGAGTGGTAACCGACGGAATCGGTTGGCGGCCAACAACAGTGACTCGGCTTGGCGGACCTGCCAACCCTGATCTTCGAAGTAGGCCAACCCGTTGTCGGGCGCGAAAATGAACGGTGCATTCTGCAGCATGCCGGACATTTTCTTGTTCATCAGCCTCTTCAAGCCCGGACCGGCGAAGTCGATCATCCACCAGGCCACCTCGGGGCGCTTGATCGCCGCCGACAGCGCCGCGACGTCGCGCTCCTCCAGATACATCAGCAGACCCTCGGTCAGCACCAGGGCTTTGGAGGCGCCGTCCAGTGCTTCGTCGAAGAACGCGTCGCGTGCGGCAGGATCGGCCAGGTCGACGGCCATCCGCGTCAGCCGGCATCGGGGCGTCTGATCGGCCAGGAGCTGCGTCTTCTCTGCGAGCAGCGGCGCCAGGTCGGCCTCGATCCACGGAAAGTCCGGCGGCAGGTCCAAGCGATAAGGTCGGGTGTCCAAGCCGGCGGCCAAGTTCAACACCCGGTCACAGCCTTCGGTGATGGCTGCGGCGATAGCGTCGTCGATGATTTTGGTGCGCGCGATCAGCCACCACCCGTTGCGGCTCGACAGCGGAGTGTTGGCGACGATGGCGCGACCCTGCTCGCCGGCGAGGCGTCCGGCGAGCGGATCGCTGAACAGCGCGTCGTCGCGGGCCGATTCGGTTGCCCGGTATAGCGCCGTCCACCGGGCCGTGTCGGAAACGTGGGTGATCACATGCCCGGCGTCTGCCATACGTTGCGTTATAGCACCCGGCCGCTAGTCGAACTCGGGTTGGGTCGTGTACAAGGGTCTCATGGAGGAACCGATCACCAGGTCTTTTGATTCGTCCAGGCTGGACGAGGCGATGGCCCGGCGGTTGTATCGCCGATCGGAAGTGACAGCGCAGATCACTGTCCCTGCCGTCCCGAGCATGATCGACGAATACATCACGATGTGCGCCAACGTCTTTGCCGCCGCGGGCGTCCAGTACACCGCCGAACAATCCGCTCAATTGAAGGCGGTGCTGGCCGCCGAGGTGGCCAAGGCCTACACGGCTTCGCACCGCTCGAACATCGTGATCTCGTTCCATGCTCCGTTCGGCATCACGATGAATTACCGCGTCGCAACCGAGTCCGTGACGATCGGTGGCGCCTACGACGGCTGGGTGGCCACTCGCGGAGAGGGACCGCTGTTCGGCGTTGAGCCCGACGCCCGGGTGTGGGCGCTGGCCGGCGAGGCGGCCGATCCCGCCGCGCATCCAGTTCTCGACGTTGGTGCTGGAACCGGGCGTAACGCGCTGGCTCTGGCGCGGCGCGGCCACCCGGTCGATGCCGTGGAGATGAGCCCGAAATTCGCCGACATCATTCGCGCGGAGGCCCAACGCGAATCGCTGCCGGTGCGCGTGATGGACGGCGACGTCTTCGAGACGATGGACGGCGTCCGCCGCGATTATCAGACGATCGTCCTGGCCGAGGTCGTGCCCGATTTCCGGACCACGGGCGAGCTACGCGGCATCTTCGAACTCGCGACAGATTTCCTGGGCCCCGGTGGCCGTCTGGTGTTCAACACCTTCCTGGCGCGCCAAGGCTATGTCCCCGACAGCGCGGCACTCGAACTCGGGCAACAGTGCAACACGATGATCTTCACCCGCGACGAATTGGCCACGGCCGCATCCGAATTACCGCTGCGTCTGATCGGTGACGACTCGGCCTGCGAGTACGAGAAAGCCCATCTGCCCGAAGGGGCGTGGCCGCCCACCGACTGGTTCGAAGGGTGGGCGCATGGCCTCGACGTCTTCGACTTGGAGCCGACGGATTCCCCGATCGAGTTGCGCTGGCTCGTCTACCAGAAGGATCAGCCATGACCGATTCGATCCAGTTCGTCAAGGCGAACGGCCTTGATTTCGCCTACCTGGAAGCGGGTTCCGGACCACTTGTGCTGATGCTGCACGGGTTCCCGGACACCGCGCACACCTGGGACGATCTTCGCCCGCGCATCGCGGCCAAGGGATATCGCGCAGTCAGCCCATATACCCGCGGATACCACCCCACCGCGATCCCCGACCGTGACGCCGATCAGGAGACGTTGGCACGCGACATCCTCGCGTTGATCGAAGCGCTCGGTGCCGACCAGGCCATTGTCATCGGGCATGACTGGGGGGCCGGGGCGGCCTACGGCGCGGCCGCGCTCGGGCCCGATCGGGTCGCGAAGCTGTTCGCGCTCGCCATCCCCCACCCTGCCACGCTCAAACCGTCGCTGAAAAAGCTCTGGGGCGTGCGCCATTTCGCCGCATACAAGCTGCCTGGAGCAGCAAATCGTTTTGCGCGCAACGACTTTGCGGCGTTACCCGCGATCTGCAAGCGGTGGTCGCCGGGCTGGAACCCCGATCCGCGAGAATTCGACCCGGTTCGCGAGTGCTTCTCGAACCCCGCGAGCCTGAACGCGGCGTTCGGCTACTACCGGAAGCTGTCACCGATACCCAGTGCCGCGCTGAAGACAACGATCGCGGTGCCCACTGTCGTGTTCGCCGGGCTCGACGACCCCGTCGCCGAGCCCGCGGACTACCGGCGCGCGGCCCGGATGTTCACTGGCGACTATGTCGTCGAAGAGGTTCCGGGCGGACATTTCATGCATCGTGAGCACCCCGACGCCGTCGCGGAGCGACTCCTGGCTCATCTGTGACCGACAGCGCTGCTATCGTGCTGTGCTTATGCCGCAGATGGATCGTCGCACCGTGATGTTGATGACGGGCCTCGGCGTGATGGCAGTCGCGGTGCCCGTCCCGCAGGCCCGGGCATATCCGCGCCCGCCGGCCGCACCGGCCGGTGGTTACATCTTCCAAGACGAGTTCGACGGTGCGGCTGGCTCGGCCCCCGACCCCGGTAAGTGGGCGGTGGCCACGGCGCGCGAAACGATCAAAGACCCGACGTATTGGGAGCTGCCTGAACACATCGGGCAGTACCGCGATGATCGTCGCAACGTCTTCGTCGACGGCAAGTCCAACCTGGTGCTCAAGGCCGCGAAAGACGGGCCAACGTTCTACAGCGGAAAGGTTCAAAGTCACTGGCGCGGCGGCGTCGGCCATATCTGGGAAGCCCGGATCAAACTGGACTGCCTGACCCCTGGCAGCTGGCCTGCCTACTGGCTGGGCAACGACGACCAGGGCGAGATCGACATCGTCGAGTGGTACGGCAACGGCAGCTGGCCCTCGGCCACCACCGTCCACGCCAAGGCGAACGGCGGCGAATGGAAGACCCACAACATCGCGATGGACAGCGCGTGGCACACCTGGCGGTGCCAATGGGATGCCACCGGTATCCGGTTCTGGAAGGACTACGTGGACGGCGCGCAGCCGTATTTCGACGTCCCGGCGGATTTGCTACCGGATTGGCCGTTCAACGGCCCCGGCTACACGGTGTATCCGGTGTTCAACCTGGCGGTCGCCGGATCCGGCGGCGGCGATCCCGGAGCCGGCAGCTACCCCTCACAGATGCTGGTCGACTGGATTCGGGTCTGGTAGGACCCAAAAAGCAAATGACGCGGTGAACCTGCAGGTTTGCAGATTTACCGCGTCACCGCGAAGCGTCAGAAGTTGTTGCAGGTGGCAGCAACGTTGTTGATTACCGGGATAAACGTTCCCGCCTGGGCTGGGTGAGTGGCTTGGGCGTTCTGAGCCTTCGCACGGCGGGCAGAGGGTGGCGAAGCGAGGTAATCCTGCAGAAAACTCTGTGCATCGGGGTGGCTGTCCAGAATGCTTGCAAATGTCGGGTTCTGCGCCTGCAGCGCCGCGTGCACCTGACCGTAGTTGCAGGTGGTGTTGATCGCCTGGTCCGACAGGCCGTCCGCGGACGCGATCCCCGCGCCAGCGAGCGCCACCAACGCCAGACCCCCGGCTGCAGCAGCCAGCTTGCTCATTGAACGCGTGACCATATGAGGAACACCTTCCGGATTAAAAAATCGCCGAACCTCGGCGTCGAGAACCTCAGTTTAGCGGAAGGAATCGAAGGTCGACCTCGTCGAGGATCGGACTCACGAACCTCACAGGTCACACCTAGCCATTCATTGCACAGGTACGTTGCGGGTATGCCCGACGGCTCGGTCCGCAACCACGCAGTGGACTTTTACCGGGTGTCGGGGGTAATCCTCATTGTGCTGGGCCACTGGCTAGCCGGATCGGTGACCTACCACGACGGATCTTTCGGCCGGCAGAACCCGCTTGTCGACCAGCCGTGGACGCAGTGGTTGACGTGGATCTTCCAGGCCGTGCCGACCTTCTTTCTGGTCGCCGGTTACGCCGCTGCGGTGTCGTGGACCCGTCGGCGGACTGACGAGGAACTGTCCCGCCAGGCCTGGTTGCGCCATCGACTAGCCCGGGTGCTGGGACCTTCCACGGTCTACGTGGCACTGGTGTCCGCCGTCGTCGTGCTGCTGGAAATCTCTCACGTGGCGAGCTCGACACTGGATTACGCGGGTTGGGCCGTGGCAATGCATCTGTGGTTCCTCGCCGTATACCTCGTCGTGGTTTCGCTCACACCGCTTGCGATTGCCGCGCAACGTCGGTGGGGGCTGTTGGTGCCTGCGGCGTTGGGTGTTGGCGTCGCCGCGGTCGAAGCTGCCTCCCATGTCGGCCACGTCGCCCATCTGGGTTGGCTGAATTATCTGCTGTGCTGGTCGGTGCTCTACCAGCTCGGAATAGCTTGGCGGAGAGGGCTATTGGCAGGAGTCAGGCCGGTAGTGCTCGCTGCCGCATCAGCGGGTGCGCTGGCGCTGATGCTGTCGCTGGGCCCCTATCCGGTCAGCATGATCGGTGTGCCCGGCCAGGCCATGCAGAACACCGAGCCACCGTCATTGGCGATGCTGGCGTTCGGGTGCGCGCAGGCCGGAGTGGTGATCAGCCTCGCGCCGATACTCAATCACGCGCTGCGCGGCCCCGCCGTCCGGCGAGTGCTGCTACGAGCCAACAGCAACGTGATGGCTCTCTACCTGTGGCACATGATCCCGGTCGTGATCGTGGCGATCGTCGGGTATCCGGCAGGCCTGTTGCCGCAACCGGTCGAAGGCACCGCCGAATGGTGGCTTGCGCGGCTGGAATGGCTGCTCGTGCTCAGCCTCGTGACGGCGGTCGAGCTGGCGCTGTTGTGGTGGGGCCGAAGCTTCTTCGCGGCGCCACTGCCCGCGTTCAGTGCCCTGCCCGGCCGGTGGCCCGAGCCGGTGATGTTCGCGGGCGCCGCGCTGGCGGCGTATGGGCTGGCCTACCTCGCCGCGGCAGGCTTCGCTCCGGACGGGAACTTTCCCTGGCCGGCCGCGGCGACATTCGCCGTCGGGGTGCTACTTGTCGCGCTTGCCCCGTCGCGGGCTAACCCGACGAGCTGAGTGCGGACAGCGCCGCGTCGTAGTCGGGCTCCTGGGCGATCTCCGGCACCAACTCGGTGTACGCCACGTTGCCGTCGGCGCCGATAACCACGACGGCCCTGGCGAGCAGTCCGGCGAAGGGACCGTCGGCGATGGTGATGCCGTAATCCTGGCCGAAGTTGTCACGGAACGCCGAAGCGCTCTGCACATTCTCGATGCCCTCCGCCCCGCAGAATCGCGCCTGAGCGAACGGCAGGTCGTTGGACACGTTGATCACGGACAGACCGCCGGCGGCGGCGCGCTCGTTGAAGGTGCGCACGCTGGTGGCGCAGACCGGCGTGTCCACCGACGGAAAGATGTTCAGCAACACGGCCTTACCGTTGAACTGCTCGTTGCTGACCGCGCTCAGGTCGGATCCGGTCAGGCGAAAGTCAGGGGCCGACGCGCCGACGGCGGGCAGCTCACCCACGGTGTTGATCGGGTTTCCACGCATAGTTATCTGTGCCATGGGCACAGTCTGCCAAGTTCGGCATGTCGATCGTGGGTCGGGGCTCCCATCACTCGCGTCGCGACGCGCCGTGCGGGCTTGCCCTGCGGTCGCTGCACCGCTCTAGATATGGTCTACCTGTGCCAGAGATCAATCGACGCAACATCATGGTGACGATGGGGCTGGGCGCGCTGACAGCCGCGATGCGACTGCCGGAGGCATGGGCTCACCCATCTCCACCGGCCGCGCCGGCCAACGCGCCCGGGCCCTACATCTTCCACGACGAGTTCGACGGACCGGCCGGTCAAGGCCCCGATCTGGCGAAATGGACCCCCCAGACCTGGCAGGACGACGTCTACCCGCCGGTCGATGGCACATACAGCGCTGGCAACGTTTTCCTCGACGGAAATTCCAACCTGGTTCTCCAGGCCACTCGCCAAAACGGGCAGTATTTCACCGGGAAACTGCGCGGCAATTGGCGGGGCACGATCAACACCACCTGGGAAGCACGGATCAAACTCGACTGTCTCTACCCCGGCCTCTGGCCCTCGTTCTGGACCGTCAACGAGGA
>JBAWAV010000625.1:0-3706 GCA_049589475.1 Mycobacterium sp. | reverse complement strand
GCACACGCGGCCACGACAGCGCCACTTCGGGGGGCCGCTGAAATGGCTCCGACGATGACGCCGCCACACCGCAGATGGTCCCATGGCGATCGCCAGCGCGGCGAAGCCGGGCACAGCGGGTCGCCATCAATCAGCCCATGGCGCTGACGCTGCGGCGGCAGGGAGGGCTTGAGCCGGGCGGGGCGGCGGATCGACATGAATTTCGTGCACCAAATTGCCGCCCCGGGTGGAGGTCGACAACTACAAAGCGTCATACTTGCGGAGTGACGAGTGCGGTAGGAACCTCGGGTACTGCAATCACAGCGCGCGTACATTCGCTGAACCGCCCCAACATGGTGAGTGTTGGCACCATAGTCTGGCTTTCCAGCGAGTTGATGTTCTTTGCTGGATTGTTCGCGTTCTATTTCACCGCGCGGGCGCAGGCGGCCGGCAACTGGCCGCCCCCGCCGACCGAGCTGAATCTCTATCAGGCCGTGCCGGTCACGCTGGTTCTGATCGCATCGTCGTTCACCTGCCAGATGGGGGTGTTCGCGGCCGAGCGAGGCGACGTGTTCGGCCTGCGCCGCTGGTATGCGCTCACCTTCGCGATGGGGTTGTTCTTCGTCCTCGGGCAGGGCTACGAGTACCACCACCTGATGACCCACGGGACCACCATCCCCAGCAGCGCCTACGGCAGCGTCTTCTATCTGGCCACCGGCTTTCACGGGCTGCACGTCATCGGCGGGCTGATCGCCTTCATCTTCCTGCTGGCCCGCACCACGATGAGCAAGTTCACCCCGGCGCAGGCGACCGCGTCGATCGTCGTGTCCTACTACTGGCACTTCGTCGACATCGTCTGGATCGCGCTGTTCGCGACGATCTACTTCATTCGATGACCAGCGTGCGTAAGGACAGGAGTGCTCGGTTGAAGAAACTGCGGCTGAACCGATCGCTGAGTGACCGGGCACGCCGTCGCCTGCATCGCCGGTTCTCCGCCGGACTGCTGCTGGTGATGGCTCTCGCTGTGGCCGGCGGGCTGGCCGCCGTCTTGACCCCCACCCCGCAGGTCGCCGTGGCCGACGAGTCGTCGTCGGCGCTATTGCGAACGGGCAAGCAGCTTTTCGAGACCTCGTGCGTGAGCTGCCACGGCGCCAACCTGCAGGGCGTGCCCGACCGCGGGCCGAGTCTGATCGGCGTCGGCGAGGCCGCGGTCTACTTCCAGGTGTCCAGCGGCCGGATGCCCGCCGTGCGCGGCGAGGCCCAGGCCCAGCGCAAGGACCCGATCTTCGACGAATCGCAGATCGACGCACTGGGCGCCTACGTGCAGGCCAATGGCGGCGGACCGATCGTGACACGCAACCCCGACGGCAGCATCGCGACGACGGCGCTGCGCGGGGACGACTTGGGCCGGGGCGGTGACCTGTTCCGGCTGAATTGCTCGTCGTGCCACAACTTCACCGGTAAGGGCGGCGCGCTGTCGTCGGGCAAGTTCGCTCCCGATCTCGAGCCGGCCAATGAGCAGCAGATCCTGGACGCGATGCTGACCGGGCCGCAGAACATGCCGAAGTTCTCCGACCGTCAGCTCTCGTTCGATGCGAAGAAAGACATCATCGCCTACGTGAAAAACGCTACCGAGACCCCCAGTCAGGGCGGCAACGGGCTGGGCGGCTTCGGGCCCGCCCCGGAGGGCATGGCGGCGTGGATCGTCGGGATGGTCGCCGTCATCGGTGCGGCGCTGTGGATTGGGGCACGATCGTGAGCGACGAAGAAGGCCACAGCGCGCTGCCCAGCGAAACCGAACTCAACGCGATGACGCGCGAAGAGCTGGTCGCACTCGGCGGCCGGATGGACGGCGTCGAAACCGTCTTCAAAGAGCCGCGTTGGCCTGTCGAAGGCACCAAAGCCGAAAAGCGCGCCGAGCGCCAGGTCGCCATCTGGCTTTTGCTGGGCGGGCTCTTGGGGTTCGCCCTGTTGCTCGTCTTCCTGTTCTGGCCGTGGGAGTACCAGCCGAATGGATCGTCCGGCAACCTCGTCTACTCGCTGACCACCCCGCTCTACGGTCTGACGTTCGGCGGGTCCGTTTTGTGTATCGCGATCGGTGCGGTGCTCTACCAGAAAAAGTTCATCCCCGAAGAGATTTCGATCCAGGACCGTCACTACGGCGCGGCCGGGTCAGATGAAATCGATCGCAAGACGGTGGCCGCGAACCTGACCGACGCCCTCGAAGGCTCGACCATTCGGCGCCGCAAACTGATCGGCTTGTCGCTGGGCGCGGGCCTTGGCGCCTTCGGGCTCGGTACCCTGGTGGCGTTTGCCGGTGGCCTGATCAAGAACCCCTGGAAGCCCGTCATCCAGACCGCCGACGGCAAGAAGGCCGTGCTATGGACCTCGGGGTGGACGCCGCGATTCCACGGCGAAACCATCTACCTGGCCCGGGCCACCGGCGAGGGCACGGGAGCGCCGTTTACCAAGATGCGCCCTGAGGACCTCGAAGCCGGCGGCATGGAGACGGTCTTCCCCTGGCGCGAGTCCGACGGCGACGGCACCACGGTGGAATCCCATGAAAAATTGACCATGATCCTGAGCGCCGTCCGCAACCCGGTGATGCTGATTCGCATCAAGCCCACCGACATGCAACGGGTGGTAAAACGAAGAGGTCAGGAGAGTTTCAACTTCGGCGAGTTGTTCGCCTTCACCAAGGTCTGCTCGCATCTGGGTTGTCCCTCATCGCTTTACGAGCAGCAGTCCTACCGAATCTTGTGCCCATGTCACCAGTCGCAGTTCGACGCATTGCGTTACGCCACGCCGATCTTCGGGCCGGCCGCGCGCGCGTTGGCACAGCTGCCGATCACCATTGACACCGACGGGTACCTCGTCGCCAACGGCGACTTCATCGAGCCCGTCGGACCGGCCTTTTGGGAGCGCACAACATGAGTCCAAAACTCAGTCCCCCCAGCATCGGCGATGTGCTCGCCGGTCAAGGCAATGCCGTCGACTCGCGGTACCACCCGTCGGCCGCGGTGCGCCGCCAGCTGAACAAGGTCTTCCCGACGCACTGGTCGTTCCTGCTCGGTGAGATCGCGATGTACAGCTTCATCGTGCTGCTGCTCACCGGCGTGTACTTGACGCTGTTCTTCGACCCCTCCATGCAAGACGTCACCTACAACGGCGTCTACCAGCCGCTGCGCGGCGTGGAAATGTCCAAGGCGTTCGCATCGACGCTCGACATCAGCTTCGAGGTCCGCGGCGGTCTGTTCGTGCGTCAGGTCCACCACTGGGCCGCGCTGATGTTCGCCGCATCGATCATGGTGCACCTGGCCCGCATCTTCTTCACCGGCGCGTTCCGGCGACCACGAGAAGCCAACTGGGTCATCGGTTCCCTGCTGCTGATCCTGTCGATGTTCGAGGGCTACTTCGGCTACTCGCTGCCCGACGACCTGCTGTCCGGCATCGGCCTGCGCGCCGCACTCTCGTCAATCACCATGGGAATGCCGGTGATTGGCACCTGGCTGCACTGGGCGCTGTTCGGCGGCGACTTCCCGTGTGGCGGCGCGGGGAATGACTGCACCGCAGCGGGTTACATCGTCCCGCGGATGTATGGCCTGCATATCCTGCTGTTGCCGGGCATCATCCTGGCGCTGATCGGCGCGCACCTGGCGTTCGTGTGGTTCCAGAAGCACACCCAGTTCCCCGGCCCCGGCCGCACCGAACACAACGTCGTCGGCGT
>JBAWAV010000624.1:0-5604 GCA_049589475.1 Mycobacterium sp. | reverse complement strand
GCCACCGGAACCGCGATCAAGGACGACCCCTATGTGATGTACGCGGTCGGAGAGGCCGCCGCCGACATCAACGCCGCCCGCCAGGAATTGCTGGCCAATGCCGACCGCATCTATGACATGGTGGCCGCCGGCAAGGAGGTGTCCTTCGCGGACCGTGCGGCGGGCCGACGCACCCAGGTCCGCGCGGTGTGGCGGGCAGTGTCGGCCGTCGACGACATCTTCGCGCGCTCCGGCGGGAACGCCGCGCGGATGGACAAGCCGCTGCAGCGGTACTGGCGTGACGTGCACGTCGGCCAGATGCATGCGATCCACGTCCCCGGATCCACGTACCACGCGTCAGCACTCAGTTCACTGGGCGTCGAACCCCCGGATGGCCCGCTACGGGCGTTGATCTAGGAATTCCTGACATGACTGATCTCAAAAGCCTTGGGTACATTACGATTTCGACGGATGACATCGAGCGCTGGCGACAGTTTGCCTTCGGTGTTCTGGGCTTTGCGGAAGGCAGCGGGCCTAATCCGTCGGCGCTGTATCTGCGGATGGACGAGCGTGCGGCCCGATTGATCGTGGTACCCGGGCAGACCGACCGGGTGCTCGCTGTCGGCTGGGAAGTGCGTGATCACCCAGCGTTGCAACGGATCAAAGCAGCCCTTGATGGCGCGGGCGTGCCGTTCAAACAACTCTCCGCCGACGAGGCCGAGTCCCGGCGCGTGGAGGAGGTCATCGCCTTCGAGGACCCGGCCGGCACCACACTCGAGGTGTTCCATGGTGCGGTGCTGGACCACAGCCCGGTCGTCACCCCGTTCGGTGCGAAATTCGTGACCGGCGCCCAAGGCCTCGGTCATGTCGTGCTACCCGCCACCGATCCGGCCGCGCTGTTCGATTTCTACACCGAGGTGCTGGGATTCCGTTCCCGCGGTGCCTTCCGCGTGCCGCTGCCAAAGGAATTCGGCCCGGTGCGCGTCCGCTTCCTCGGCATCAATGAACGACACCACAGCTTGGCGATCGTGCCGGCCGCGCACCAGCGCGATCCGCGCCTGGTTCACATCATGGTCGAGGTCGACACCCTCGACGCGGTCGGTCAGGCCCTGGATCGGGTCAACGCCGAGGGCTTCCAGTTGTCCTCCACCCTCGGGCGTCACACCAACGACAAGATGGTGTCGTTCTACGTTCGCGCACCAGGCGACTGGGACATCGAATTCGGCACCGACGGCATGCGGGTTGACGAAACCTTCTACACCGCAGAGGAAATCACCGCCGACAGCTACTGGGGCCATCAATGGATCGGTGAGATGCCGGCGGCTATGCGGCTATGACACCCGACGCTGACGTCACGCCGATCCCAGCGTCATCGGTCGGGTCGTGGGATTACGAGGCCGACGTCGTGATCGCCGGTTACGGCGTCGCCGGCGCGGCAGCCGCGGTCGAGGCTGCGCGATCCGGCGCCGACGTCCTAGTCATCGAGCGCACCGGATCCTGGGGCGGTGCAGCGGCCATGGCCGGTGGATTCATCTACCTCGGCGGTGGCACAGCGCTGCAAAAAGCCTGTGGCTTCACCGATTCCGTTGACAACATGGCAGCATTTCTCAATGTCGCGATGGGGCCCGGTTCCGACGAGAACCGCATCGGCGACTATTGCGAAGGCAGCGTCGCGCACTTTGACTGGCTCGTCGGCTGTGGCGTCCCGTTCAAAGCGGAATTCTTCGCCGAGCCCGGCTGGGAGCCGATGGGCGATCAGGGGTTGATGTACAGCGGTGGCGAAAATGCACACCCCTTCAACACCATCGCCGACCCGGCCCCCCGCGGGCACGTGCCGCAGATGCAGAACAAGAAGCAGGGCGAGGCCAGCGCCGGCTACATGCTGATGAAGCCACTGGTCGAGACGGCGACGGCGGCCGGCGCCCGGGCGCTCTACGACGTGCGGGTGCAGTGCCTGGTCGTCGACTCCGGCGGCAGGGTAGTCGGCGTCCGCGCCCGCCAGTACGGCACCGAGATGACGATCCGGGCCCGCACCGGGGTCGTCCTCGCGACGGGAAGCTTCGCCTACAACGACGCGATGGTGAAACGCTTCGCCCCGCGGATCGCCGGCCGACCGGCAGCATCGATCGAACAGCACGACGGTCAGGCCATCCGGATGGCCCAGGCACTCGGTGCGGATCTGGCCCACATGGACGCCACCGAGGTCGCGATCTTCATCGACCCCCAGCAACTGGTGCGCGGCATCCTGGTCAACGGCCGCGGTCAGCGTTTCGTCGCCGAGGACACCTACCCCGGCCGCATCGGCCAGCTCACCCTCTACCAGCAAGACAACGTGGCCTACCTGATCATCGACGGCGACGCCCAAGACGAGGCGATGGCGTCCTGGTCACCGAAACTCATGCTGCGGCCGGCAACGTGGGTAGCTGACACCGCAGCCGACCTGGAACGCGAGATCGGTCTCCCAGCCGGTTCGCTGCAGGCGACCGTGGCCGCCTACAACCAAAGTGCGACCCGCGGCGACGATCCGCTGCTGTACAAGAAGCCGGAGTGGGTGAGGCCGATCGGCTCACCGGTCGGCGCCGTCGATCTCCGCGAGAGTACCGGCGGCTTCACCCTGGGCGGGCTCGCGACGACGTTGGACGCCGAGGTGCTGCATGTCAGCGGCGAACCCATTCCCGGGCTTTTCGCCGCCGGCCGCTCGACCGCCGGCCTGGCTGCATGGGGCTACGCCAGCGGTGTCTCGCTGGGTGACGGCAGCTTCTATGGTCGGCGGGCGGGGCGGTCCGCAGTCAAGGGCTGAGCTGCGCCGACCCTTTCTCGTTGACGAAAATCGTCGCGACTTCCGGCGTCCTTGGTGACATCGGCCACACCGCTGTGCTACAACTCTATATGACTAATAGTCATATATCACTCAGGTATGTAAGGGTTGGAGAGACGATGCCCGAAGCCGTCAGCGTCAGTGCGCCCGCCGAACCGGCCACCCCGAGTGCCGTCATCGACCGCATCTCGCTGGTCCTCGATGCGTTCGACGGACCCGGGCGGCTGACGCTGGCACAACTCGTCCGCCGCACTGGCCTGCCGCGCTCGTCGGCGCACCGGATGCTCGAGCGCCTGGTGCAATTGCGCTGGCTGCGACGCAGCGGTCGCGACTACGAGCTCGGCATGCGCCTGGTGGAGCTGGGCTCGCTCGCGGTGCACCAGGACCGCCTGGTGCGGGCGGCCGGCCCGCTGTTGGGCGAATTACACCGCGCCACTGGGCTTGTCGCACACCTCGCCGTTTTGGACGGCCCCGACGTGGTCTACCTGGAGAAGGTCGGGGACCGGCTGGTGTCGGCGATTCCCACCAGGGTCGGCGGTCGTCAACCCGCACATTGCACTGCAGTCGGCAAGGCGATCATGGCTTTCTGCGACGAAGGTGCGGCGGTCGACCTTCAAGTCCGCATGACCAAGTACTCGATCGTCGGCAGCTCCCAGCTCGCCGCCGAACTGGCCAAGGTCCGCGCGCACGGCATCGCGTTCGAGCGCGAGGAGTCGCAACTGGGGTTTGGTTGTGTTGCAGCACCGATCGGCTGTCCGGGCGAGGCGGTCGCGGCCGTGTCGGTGTGTGGCCCGATGAATCGGATGATGTTCGACCAGCGGCTGGCCGCCCCGGTCAGGATGACCGCGATGCGCATTTGGCGCAGTGTCGAAGACGGCCCCGGTCGGGTTGCGCCGACCTTGCAGCCGATACGGCCGCTGCGCCGGTGTCCTTCGGGGCCGCCGCGACCGGCCGTGCAATACGCGTGAGCCTCGATCCGCAGCTCGCCCCGCTGATCGCGGACCTGGATGCCGGCTTCCCGCCCGTCCACACCATGACCGGCGCGCAGGCCAGAGCGACCATCCGGTCACGGTTCGTACCGCCACCCGCGCCCGAGTCGGTCGCCGAGGTCCGAGACACCACCATCCCAGGCCCGGGCGGCGACATCCCGATACGGATCTATTTCCCGCTCGACGGGGACGGCAGTCCGCGCCTGCCGATTGTGGTCTACGC
This sequence comes from Mycobacterium sp., assembly GCA_049589475.1. GTDB lineage: Bacteria > Actinomycetota > Actinomycetes > Mycobacteriales > Mycobacteriaceae > Mycobacterium. The sequence continues at coordinate 1,595 of JBAWAV010000624.1, read as the reverse complement.
CCACGGGGGCGGGTTCGTGTTCTGCGACCTCGACAGTCACGACGGATTGTGTCGTAACATCGCCAATCGCATTCCTGCCGTGGTGATTTCGGTGGCATATCGGTTGGCTCCGGAGAATCAGTGGCCCGATGCGGCAGAGGATGTCTATGCGGTGACCCGATGGGCCGCGCAGAACGCCGGCACCATCGGTGGCGACGCGCATCGCATCGTGGTGGGCGGCGACAGCGCGGGCGGAAACCTGGCCGCCGTCGCAGCCTTGATGGCGCGCGATCGCGGGGATCCGCCGATCACCGGCCAGCTGCTGCTCTATCCGGTGATCGCGGCCGACTTCGATACCGAGTCCTACCGCCTTTTCGGCGAGGGCTTCTACAACCCGAAGCCCGCAATGCAGTGGTACTGGGACCAGTACGTGCCGGCCTCCGGCGATCGGGAACATCCCTACGCCTGTCCATTGCGGGCGAGTCTGGCGGGACTACCGCCCGCGATTGTCGTCGTCGCCGGCCATGATCCACTGCGCGACGAAGGCATCGCCTACGCCCACGCGCTGGAAGCGGCGGGCGTGGAGACGGTGCGCTGCCTGTTCGAGGGCGGCGTGCACGGGTTCATGACAATGCCGATGCTCGACATCGCGCACGAAGCCAGACGACAGGCCTGCCAGGAGTTGGGGAGGCTGCTCGGCCATGGCTGACGGTCAAGTATTCGTCGTCGACCGGGTGGTGACCAAGGCAGGGTGTGCCAGACAATTCGTCGACGCCTACCTTGCCGACTACGCACCCGGCGCCCGCGAGCGTGGCATGACGTTGCGCGATGTTCTTGTCAGTCCGCCGATCTGGTACGACGACGACGTCAACATCGTCACCGTCACCTGGACACTGCCCAGCCCGCGAGCGTGGTGGGAGATGACCTGGAAGGGCCGGCCGGACCCGGCTCTGGGCGAATGGTGGTCGCGGATCAGTGGACTGGTTGCCGAGCGTTCGCGGTCGGTTGCCGCTGCCGCCGACGACGTCGACGGACTCTGCGATGTATAGCGTCACCCGACTCCTCGACATCGTCGACGAAGAGCGCGACCGCGTGCTGGCATCCGTGCGTTCGGGGGCCGAAGCGACCCGCGCCCTCCGCTGCGTCGTTCAGCCGACTTTGCCAGGCTCGCGCAACGGTGGCGATGTCCTGGTCCACCTGAGGTTCAGCTCGAAGAGTGAATGGCGTTCGGCTGCAGATGATTTCGCCGCCGTCCTACACGATCCCGCGGTCACGCGAATCAACGGAGCCGCTTACCCGGGGATCCCCAAGCCCAACGGCGGTGGCACAGGCACCGTCTATCGCACCTTGTTGCTGCGAGTGCTGCCAGATACCGACGCCGACACCGTTGCACGCTTCGAAGGCGAGTTGTCCTCGATGCCAAGCTACGTGCGGGCTATCAAGGTTTGGCAGCTCAGTCGCGTCGACGATGCGGTCGGGACGTCACCGTGGACGCATGTGTTCGAGCAAGAATTCTGCGACGTGGATGGACTGATGGGCCCCTACCTCATGCATCCGATCCATTGGGCGGTGGTGGACCGCTGGTTCGACCCCGAATGCCCGGAGGTCATCGTCCG
>JBAWAV010000623.1:0-21049 GCA_049589475.1 Mycobacterium sp. | reverse complement strand
CAAGCGGCTGAAGAAAGCGGCCAACAGTCATCCGAGACTCTTCCCGGTGGATCCGGTTGAACAGCTGCGCAACAACGTCTGGATCGCTCCTTACTACGAGGACGACCTGCACGACTTGGCGTCGGTCATCGGTGTCGACAAGATCTTGTTCGGATCGGACTGGCCGCATGGCGAAGGGTTGGAGAACCCGGTCTCGTTTACCGAGGAGCTGGTCGGCTTCAGCGACGCCGACATCCGGAAAGTGATGCGCGACAATGCGTTGGACCTGCTGGATGTCAAAGTCGGCTCGGCGGCGTGAGCGCTGAAGGCCGCGCAACCTTATGAGCGAGTGGACCATAGGTGCGGTCCTCGACGTGATCGCCGAGGTCATTCCCGACCGGGCGATCACCGTCTGCGGTGACCGTCGACGGACGTTCGCCGAAACCTCGGACCGCACCCGTCGGCTCGCGAACTATCTTGCGGCCAACGGCTTCGGGGCCCACCAGGAGCGGGAGAACCTACAGAATTGGGAATGCGGTCAGGACCGCATCGCGCTCGTCATGCACAACGACCTCTACGCCGACATGGTCATCGGTTGCCTCAAGGCCCGCACCGTTCCGGTGAACGTCAACTACAACTACACGCCGCGCGAAGTCCGGGAACTGCTCGACTATGTGCGGCCGCGCGCCGTCATCTATCACACGTCGCTCGGCGCTAAGTTCGCCGACGTGTTCCCGCCGGACAGCGCTGATCTACTGCTGTCGGTCGACGACGGCAGTGCGGGGCCGGAACTGCCCGGTGCGGTGTCGTTGGATGATGCTCTGTCGCAGGGCAATACCGACCAGAACGTGACCGCGTCACCGGATGATCTGCTGATGATCTGCACCGGTGGCACCACCGGTCGGCCCAAGGGGGTGCTCTGGCGTCAGTCCGACATCTACGTCTCGTCAATGGTCGGTGCCGACCACGGTTCCGCGCAGGAGATCCGGGACAAGGTGAGCCGCGTCGCGGGGTCGCCGTGGTTCGCCGTATCACCACTGATGCACGCCGCGGGTATGTGGACGGCGTTCTCCGCGATCATGGCCGGCCTGACAGTGGTGTTGTACGACACCAGCAAGCGACTCGATCCGCGGTTGGTGTGGGAAACGGCGGAACGCGAGAGCGTGGCGATGATGACGATGGTCGGCGACGCGTACGCCGCACCGCTGGTCGCCGAGTTGCAACGCGGCAGCTATGACTTGTCGTCGCTCGCGATGATCGGCACCGGCGGCGCCGCGACCAATCCGAAACACCAAGAGGCGCTTTTGGAACTGTTGCCACAGCTCACCCTGATCAACGGATACGGGTCGTCAGAGACCGGCAACATGGGATTCGGGCACAGCCGCAGCGACAGCCGAACCGACACCTTCACTCTGCGTGAGGGCGGGCTGGTGCTCGCCGAGGACTACAGTCGCTTTCTGATTTCCGGTGAGCACGAGGTCGGCTGGGTCGCCAGGGAGGGACGGATTCCTTTGGGGTACTACAACGATCCTGACGCCACCCGCACGACCTTTCCGGTGATCGACGGCAAGCGGGTGGTGATCTCCGGCGACCGCGCCAGTCTGGAAGGTGACGGGACGCTGCGGTTGTACGGCCGCGATTCGCTGGTGGTCAACACTGGCGGTGAAAAGGTGTTCGTCGAAGAGGTTGAAGAGATCCTGCGCGCGCATCCGGCGGTCGCTGACGCACTGGTGGTGGGCCGTCCCAGCGACCGGTGGGGTGAGGAGATCGTCGCACTGATACAGCTGCGCGAGGGAGCCGACGCCGGTCGCGAACAGCTGCATGCGCACTGCACCTCGCACCTGGCCCGGTTCAAGGCGCCCAAGGATTTCCTCTTCTTCGAGCAGGTTCATCGTCTCGGCAACGGAAAAGCCGACTACCGCTGGGCGAAACGTCACGCGACCGCGAAGGCGCCGATGTCGACATGAACGCCAACCGAGTGATCGATTGCCTCGTCAACGTGCACTTCGGCGAGACCGAGAAGCAGCCCACGTGGATGCTCAAGGTGCGCGACGACTATTTCAAGGGCCCGGATTCGATGTTCGCGCCGGTCGACATGTCCGAGTTGCTCGATGAGATGGACGAGCAGGGTGTGCGCAAGGCCGTCCTGATGGACAACCTCGCGAAGCCGTCGGTCACCGCACGCAAATTCGTCGAGGCCAAGCCGGACCGTTTTACGCTGGCGATGGGCGGCGTCAACCTGCTGCGCCCCATGCCGTCGCTGCGCGAGCTCAGCGCGGTCGCCGGCGACCTGCCGGTGGTGTATGCCGTTGTGGGACCGAGCTTCTGGGGCGACGGGCAATACCCTCCAAGTGATGCGGTCTATTATCCGCTGTACACGAAATGCGCCGAGATCGGTTTGCCACTGTGCATCAATACCGGTATCCCGGGACCGCCCATCCCCGGTGAAGTGCAGAACCCCATCCATCTCGACCGGGTTTGCGTGCGGTTTCCTGAGCTGAAGCTATGCATGATTCACGGCGCAGATCCCTGGTGGGACATCGCGATTCGTTTGCTGATCAAATATGCCAACCTTCGCCTGATGACGTCGGCGTGGTCGCCGAAGCGACTGCCGGACAGCCTGGTGCACTACATGCGCACGCGTGGACGCGACAAGGTCATCTATGCCTCCGACTGGCCGGTATTGAAGATGCGCCGGGTCGTGCCCGAAGCACAGTCGCTGGACCTACCGGCCGAGGTCCTCGACAACTATCTCTACAACAACGCGCACCAATTCTTTTTCGAGGGTCGGGAGGAGCACTGACCATGGACCGCTACGAACTTCGCCGACTCGACTACAGCCTGAGCGAGGATCATCAGGCGCTGCAGACTGCGTACCGAGACTTCTTCAAGACACACTGCTCGATCGAAACCGTCCGAGCTGCTGAGGAATCCGGATTCGACAAGAGTCTGTGGGAACGGTTATGCGGGACAGGCGCGACGACGATGGCGTTGCCTGACGCGGTCGGGGGAGACGGGGCCACGCTGGTCGATCTGACGCTGGTGGCCGAGGAGATCGGTCGCTCGCTGGCGCCCGTGCCGTGGATCGACCACGTCTGCGCCGCGCGATTGCTCGCCAGTCTCGGTTCGGTGGAGCCTGACGTCGTGAACGGCAAACAACTCGCGGCGTTCGACCCGCAGCACGACAGCGTGTCCGGAACGCGGCTCATCCCCACCGGATCGATCGCCGATCAGATCATCGTCCGCGACGGCGAAGACGTAGTGCGGCTGACCTTCGACACCCGGCCGACCAAGGTCGACAACATCGGTCGGCTGCCGATGGCCTGGGTTGACCCGGCCGCCGCCGACACCCGCGTCGTGCTGGCAAGCGGCGCCGATGCTTTGGCGAAATACCAACGGGCGCTGGATGAGTGGCGAGTCCTGAGCGCGGCCGCGCTGACCGGGCTCGTCGAAGAGACGATGACCATCGCGGCGGAGTTCGCCAAGACCCGTTACACCTTGGGCGTGCCGATCTCGACGCTGCAGGGCATCTCCCACCCGCTCGCCAACATCGCGATCACCGTGCAAGGCGGCCGCAACCTGGCTCGGCGTGCCGCATGGTTCTTGGACAACGAACCCGAAGAGCGGCCGGAGTTGGCGCCGTCGGCGTTCGTGTTCATGGCCGAGGAAGCGTCGAAAGCCGCGACCATGGCGGTGCACGTGCAGGGTGGTCTCGGTGTCTCCGCAGAAGCCGCCGCGACCGCATATCTGGTGCGCGCCCGTGGGTGGGCACTGGCGGGCGGCGACCCGGGCGTCAGCGCCCGATACATCGCCGAGCTTGTCGCCGCCCGCGAAAGCCGTTGAGGAAAGGGCATATAGGTGGACTTCTCCCGCGTCGTGCTGTCCGAGGACGATCAGGCCTTTCGCGACGAGGCTCGCGATGTGCTGCAAACCCATGTGACGGACGATGTCCGTCGTCGCGACCGGGAGACCGGTGACAACTTCGACGAGGGTGTGCATTTGGCGTTGGGTGCCGCAGGCTATCTCGAACGCGAATGGAAATCTGCGGCCGACGGCGGGTTCACCAGGACTCGTCGCCGCATCTGGGAACTGGAGAAGCGCCGCGCACACGTGCCCTGGGTTACGTGGGGGACCACGGCGATGGTGGCGCGTTCGGTGGCGAAGTTCGGCTCACCGGAAGTGCGGGACGAGGTGATGCCCAAAGTGTTCAGCGGCGAGGTGCGCCTGTGCCTCGGCTACACCGAACCCGAGGGCGGCTCGGACATCGCGACGTGTAAGACCCGTGCGGTACGCGACGGAGACGGCTGGATCATCAACGGATCCAAGATGTTCACCACCGGCGCGCACAAATGCCAGTACGTCTTCCTGATCACCAACACCGATCCCGAGGCGCCGAAGCACAAGAGCCTGACCATGTTTCTGGTTCCGCTGGATTCCCCCGGTATCGACATCCAGGGCATCCGCACGGTGGACGGCGACCGCACCAACATCGTCTACTACAGCGACGTCCGCGTCGACGACAAGTACCGGCTCGGCGAGGTCAACGCCGGCTGGACGGTGCTACGCGAGCCGCTGAACACCGAGCACGGCGCCGTCGCCGCCGCACCCGACGGATTGCAGGACGTCTCGATCATGATGCACCAGGCCGGGTTCATGGCACACGCGCTCGACAAGACCGCCGCCAAGGTTGCCGAACGGGATGCCAATGGCCGCAGGCTTGTTGACGATGAATCGGTCGCCTACCGACTGGGCCGCAGCGCCGCCCGGATCGAAGCGGCGCTGAGCTCGCCGAGCATCTTCGGCCGAGTGGCGATCGCGCAGACCATGCGCGACGTCTCACCGGAGCTGATGGACATCCTGGGCACCGCATCCACGCTGCCGTTCGGCACCGACGGTGCGGCCGACGACGGTGCATCGGAATATGTGTACCGCTTCGCGCCGCTGGTCGGAATCTACGGCGGCACCCTCGAGGTGTTTCGCAACATGATCGCGCAGTACGCGCTCGGTCTGGGTAAGCCCAACTACTCGGCGCCCAAAAAAGTTTCGTAGCCCTGGTCAGGTCGTCAGAATCGTTGCCGCCGCAGTGCCGGGCGCACCGTAGACCTGTGCGAACCCGACCTGGGGATCGCCCGGGACCTGACGCTCACCGGCTTCACCGCGCAGCTGCCGCACCAGCTCGTGCATCTGCCGCAGGCCTGACGCCCCGATCGGTTCGCCGTTGGCGATCAGGCCGCCGTCGGTGTTGACCGGCATCGTGCCGCCGATTTCGGTCGCGCCGTCGGCCAGGAGCTTCTCTTGGTCACCGTCGGCGCAGAAGCCTGCCTCGGCCATGTGGATCACCTCGGCGCCGGCGTCGGTGTCCTGCAGCTGAATGACGTCGACGTCCTGCGGTGCGACACCGGCCTTGTCGAACGCGGCTCTCGCGGCGTAGACGGTCGGCGAGACGTCTTCGTCGACGGGCGCGTACGTGGTGTTCACCTCGTAGGCACCGTAGCGGCGGGTGCGAACTTCGACGGCCCGCACGTACACGGGCCTGGGGGTGAACCGGTGCGCGATGTCGGCGCGGCACATCACCACGGCGGCGGCGCCTTCGTCCGGAGCGCAGAACATGTACTGGGTCAGCGGGTAATTCAGCACCGGCGAGGCGAGAATCGCCTCTTCGGAGATCGGCTTGCGGCGAAAAGCATTGGGATTCAATACGCCGTTGCGGAAGTTCTTCGCGGCTACCTTGGCCAGTGTCTGGGTCGTGATGCCGTGGTCGTGGAGGTAACGGTTGGCTTTCATGCCGAAGAATTGGGTCGTGAGGTACTGGCCGTTCTGCGCATACCAGCTCGGCATCCCCACGAGCGCAGGATCTTCGGTGAAGGCGCCGCGCGGGTGTTTGTCCATTCCGACCGCGATGCCGATGTCGTAGTCACCCAACCGGATACTGTCGGCACACAATTTCGTGGCGCTCGCCGCGGTGGCACAGGCATTGAACACGTCGGTGAACGGAATGCCGGTGAGACCCACCATGCCGACGATCGCGTCCGGGTTGGCCACTGTCCAGCTGCCGCCGACCGCGAATTGGATGTCTTTCCATTCGACGCCGGCATCGGCCAGCGCCAATCGAATGGCGTCGGCGGCCATCTGCATCGCAGACTTGCCTTCGAAGCGGCCGAACGGGTGCAGCCCCGCGCCGATAATGGCAACCTCATTGACCACGTCGGCGACCTTTCAACCTTAAACGTAACGGCGTATCCGAACATACTACTGTAACGGTTACGGTTGAACGCCCGAGATCGTTGGCAACGCTGCGACCCGGTGACTGTCAGCTCGCCTTGACGTGCATTTCGGGATAGGGGCCGCGGACCGGAGTCGCGGACCTCAAGATGTCCGAGATGGCGGACATGTCCGCGTCCGACAACGTGACATCGGCCGCGCCCGCGCTGTCTTGCAGGTAGGTGATGTGTTGGGCGCCGACGATCGCGACGTGCACGCCAGGTTGAGCGATCGTCCACGCGATGGCGAGTTGGCTGACGGTGACACCGAGGTCGGCGGCCAGATGTTCCAGCTTGGCAACCACATCCAGGTTGCGCAGGTAGCCGTCTCCGCTGAAGATGTCGCTCTTGCCCCGCCAGTCGCCGGTGGCGAAGCTGGTGTCGTGCTTCATGGTTCCGGTCAGCAAGCCGTGTGCCAACGGTCCGTACACCATCACCCCGATGTCGTGGTTGTGACAGTACGGCAACAGCTGGTCTTCGATCTCACGGCGGAACAAATGATAGGGCGGTTGCACGACTTCCACCGGAAGCGTGGCGGAGAACTCTTCAACCTGCGCGGTGTCGTAGTTGGACACACCCACATGTCGTATCTTGCCCTCTGATACCAAATCGCCTAGCGCACCGGCGGTTTCAGATGCCGGGAGCTTGGTGTCGGGCCAGTGCACCAAGTAGACGTCGATGTAGTCAATGCCCAGCGCGCTGAGGCTGGAGTCGACGCCATTGCGCAGCCATTCCGGGCTGCCATCACGGACCAGTCCGTTGTCGGTGGCGCGCAGACCGCCCTTGGTGGCGATGACCACGTCTTCGCGGTTCCGTGACAGTTCGCTGCGAAGTGCCTCACCGAGGATGCGCTCGGATGCGCCGAATCCGTATTGCTGTGCGGTGTCGAAGAAGTTGATCCCGAGGTCGCGGGCGCGCTGAATCATGTCGATCGCGGCCTCCTCGTCGGCGTGGCCCCAGTCGCTGGAGAACTCCCAGGTTCCAAAGGCCAGCCGGGAAACCTCGAGTCCCGTCTTACCGAATGTGGTGGTTTTCATATCGAGCTCCCCTGTGGATAGACGTGTGCTGCTGCAGCGTGAGCCGTTAGAGCCGTACCCGGTCTGAGTCGAGGGAAACGTCGTTACTTGCTGTCGAATGTCACCGGGAGTGCGGTCGGGGAGCGGAACGGCTGGCCGTAGATGTGCGGGTCGTCTTCGGTGAGGAGCTTGAGATTGGTCACTCGGCTCAGTAGACACTCGATCGCGACGCGAGCTTCCATGCGCGCCAAGTGAAGTCCCAGACAGGTGTGTTCGCCCGCAGCGAAGGAGATGTGCGGTGTTTGCTTGCGGAAGATGTCGAATTCCTCAGAGCGTTCCCAACGGTTTTCGTCTCGGTTGGCCGAGCCGATGCAGAGGTCGACTGCCGAGCGGGCGGGGATGTCGACCCCTTCCAACTGGGTGTCCTCGGTGGTGAACCGCTGCACCGTCGTCAGCGGCGTCTCGAACCTCAAGCCCTCTTCCATCGCCGGCGCGATCAACGCGTGGTCGGCTTGCACCGCGTCGAACTGCTCGGGATGGGTGAGCAAGAGGAACAACAAGTTGCCCGACGAGCGGTAAGTCGTCTCCAGGCCAGCCGGCAGCAGCAAGCGCAAGAACGAGTAAATGGCTTCGTCGCTGAGCCTTTCGCCGTCGATCTCCGCGGAGACCAGGTCGCCGATGATGTCGTCGGTGGGATCTGCTTTACGCTGTTCGATCTGTTGCAGGAAGTAGTCCTTCAACGCGGCGGAGGCTTCGAAGGCGCGCTCGTATTTCACCGTGTAGTTGATCAACTGCACTGCTCGCTGGCGGAAGGTGGGTAGGTCGTCGGACGGCAGACCCAGGAGCTTCGCGATGACGCGGGTAGGGAACTCGAACGTGAAATCCCTGACCAGGTCCGCTTGCCCTGCGTCGAGGAATTCGTCGATCAGCGCGTTGCAGATCGGCCGCACGATCGCCGGTTCCCACCGCGCCAGCGCCTTGGACTTGAATGCCGCCGAGACCAGGTTGCGGTGTTCACGATGCTTTTTGCCCTCCATCGCCAAGATGCTGGGTCCGATGAACAGGCCGATCGTGTTGTCGTAGTAGGTCGAGCTGAACACCTGGCCGTCGCGAAAGGCCGCGTTCACCGCCTCGAATGACACCGCGGCGAAGGAGTTTCGCGGCCGTAGCGATTCTGGAGTTTTCGAGTAGTCGATGACGGACCCATGGAACACGCCTGCGCCGCTGCGCTTCTGGGCGAAGTACGGATAGGGGTCCCGGATGAAGTCGGCAGGTTTGTCGTCATTGGCGGCGGCGTCCCGAAGTTGACTTTCCACAGCTGCTCTCCAGCTTCGTCGAGCGGACCGGCGTCTAGCCGCATGATCGTACTGTAATTATTACAGTAGCCTACACCGGCGGGCCCGGCTGCCGTAAGCTGTCACGCTGTGAGCTCGGTACACGAACGGATCGACAGCCTGGCTGAGCAGCAATCGCCTGAGTTGTCGGCGATGCTTGACCGGCAGCGCCGAGCTTTTCTCGCCGACGGGCCGCCAGGCGTCGATGTTCGGCTCGGCCGCATCGATCGGTTGATGGCGTTGTTGCTGGACAACACCGATGCGTTCGTCGAGGCGATGGCCGCCGATTACGGCACACGGTCCAAGGCCGCGTCGCTGTTCACTGAAGTGGTCGGAATCATGTCGGTGGTCGAGCACACCAGGTCACACGTGAAGCAGTGGATGCGCCCCACGAAACCGATGCGTACCGCGCGATTGTGCGGACTGCGGGCCGAGGTGCAGCCCACCCCGCTCGGAGTCGTCGGCATCATCGGCCCGTGGAACTTTCCGGTGAACCTGGTGGTGCTGCCGGCCGCGGCCGCATTCGCCGCCGGGAACCGGGTGATGATCAAGATGTCGGAGATCACCGCACACACCGCCGAATTGATGAAGACCATCGCGCCGCAATACTTCGACCCCGCCGAGCTCGACGTCGTCACCGGCGGTCCGGACGTCGCGGCGGAGTTCGCCAGGCTGCCTTTCGATCACTTGTTCTTCACCGGTTCGCCGTCCGTCGGTGCGCTCGTGCAGCGGGCGGCCGCGCAGAATCTGGTTCCGGTGACGTTGGAGCTTGGCGGCAAGAACCCGGTGGTTGTCGCGCCCGGTGCTGACATCCGACGGTCGGCGGCGCGGATCGCACGCGGCCGCATGGTCAATGGTGGCCAGGTTTGCGTTTGCCCCGACTACGTTCTGGTGCCCGACGAGCAGCTCGACGCATTCGTCGACGTCGTCCGCGAGACGCTGCGCGGCATGTTCCCCACCGTCATCGACAACCCGGACTACTGCTCGAGTGTCAACGTCGCCAACTTCGATCGGGTCGTAGGGCTGATCGACGATGCGCGAGCCAACGGTGCCCATGTCGAAAGCGTTGCACCAGAGGGCGAGTCGTTGCCCGACCGCGCACGCCGGAAGATTGCGCCGACGATTGTCCGCGACATCGATGATCGGATGCGGATCGCCGGGGAAGAAATTTTCGGCCCTGTCGTGGCGGTCAAAGGATATTCGAAGCTGAGTGATGCCATCGACTACATCAACAAACAGCCGGCGCCGCTGGTGGCCTACTGGTTCGGTCTCGATGACGCTGACTTTCGCACCTTTGTCGCCAACACGCGCAGCGGCGGCGTCGCCCGCAATGATTTTGCCGCACAGATGATTCCGTCGGCAGCGCCTTTCGGGGGAGTGGGACGCAGCGGAATGGGCGCCTACCACGGCAAGGCCGGATTCGACACGTTTACTCACTACCGAGCCGTCGTCGGCAGTGATCTACCGTTCAGCATCACCGGAACTGCGGCTCCGCCGTTCGGGAGTTCGCTGCGGTTCGGCGCAAACCTCGCATTGCGGATGGCGCGGTTGCGGACACATCGCAGGCTCAGGCGTCGCGGCTCCGCTTTCGCCTGACCAACTCCACCCCCAGCTCGTCCGGTGGCACCGGATGGCCTTTTGTGCATCGCATTTCGACGACGGCATCGGCACCGCAATCCACGTGGGTGAGTCGCAATCGGTGGCTTCCTGGCAAGTGTTGCTGACCCCATTGGAACATCGCCCACACCACCGGCATGAAGTCGATGCCGGCCTCGGTGAGGACGTATTCGTCGCGCGTTCGTTGACCCGCCTCGCGATACGGTTGCCGGGCCAGCAGTCCGAGCTCGACGAGCTCGGACAGTCGCGCCGACGCCGCGGCCTTCGTGATGCCCACCCTGTTGGCGAAGTCGTCGAACCGGGTCGTGCCGTAGTAGGCCTCGCGCATGATCAGCATCGCGGACTTGGTCCCGAGCACCGACATGGTCTTCTCGATCGAGCAGTGGCCGACCGCCGACCAGGCGTCGCGGTCGGCGAGCACGCCCTGTAGGGGTGTCATAGATCACCTCACTTCTGGGTTGTACGCAGTATACCTAGGTGTTATAGCTGGGTATATAGAGCAATACTTAGCTTGGGACTCAAGGAGGAGTCGTGGCATATCAGGATCGAGACGCCGTCATCGTGGGTGCGGTGCGCACGCCGGTCGGCAAAGGCAAGGCCAACGGCGCATTGCACGGTGTATTGCCCACAGACCTGTTGGCGCACAGCCTGCGTGAACTTGTCCAGCGCACTGGCGTGGATCCGCGCCAGATCGACGACGTGATCGCCGGCGCGGTGACGCAAGTGGGTGATCAAGCGGTCAACATCGCGCGCAATGCTCTGCTGGGTGCCGGCTTCCCCGAGTCGGTTCCGGGCACCACAGTCGACCGGCAGTGCGGCAGCAGCCAGCAGGCCATCAGCTTCGCCGCTCAGGGCGTCCTCGCCGGCGCCTACGACGTGGTGGTGGCCGCCGGCGTGGAATCCATGAGCCGGGTCCCGATGGGCACCTCGGTCCTGCCTGGCAGTGACCCGTTCGGCGAAGGCATGGCTAGCCGGTATCCCGAAGGCCTTGTGCCGCAGGGTATCAGCGCTGAGCTGATCGCCGCCCGCTGGGGATTCTCGCGGACCGAACTCGACGAGTTCTCCGCGGCCAGCCACGAGAAGGCCGCCCGGGCCACCAAAGACGGACTCTTCGACAACGAGCTGGCGCCGATCGCCGGGCTGAGCACCGACGAGATCATCCGGCCCGGAACTACTGTCGAGACGCTGGCCGCTCTCAAGCCGGCGTTCTACAACCCCGCAGCGGCCGATCGCTTCCCGCAGATCAACTGGGAGATCACACCGGGCAACTCGTCACCGCTGTCGGATGGCAGCGCCGCCGTGCTGATCACCAGCGGCGCGGCCGCCAAGAAGCTTGGCCTGCGCCCGCTCGCCCGGATTCACACCACTACCGCGGTGGGCTCGGATCCGCTGTACATGCTGACCGGCGTCATCCCGGCCACCGAGAAGGTCTTACATCGTGCCGGCCTGACATTGGCCGACATCGACCTGTTCGAGGTCAACGAAGCGTTTGCGCCGGTGGTGCTGGCCTGGGCCAAGGACACCGGGGCGGATCTGGCCAAGACGAACGTTCACGGCGGCGCGATCGCGATCGGACATCCGTTGGGCGCCAGCGGTGCTCGCATCATGACGACGCTGGTCAACGCGCTCGAGCAACGTGGCGGCCGGTACGCGCTGCAGACGATGTGTGAAGGCGGCGGGATGGCCAACGCGACCATCATCGAGCGACTGGACTAACCCTTAGTCGGCAACAAGAAGAGTTTTCAGCTCCACCGGGCGCGGGGTCGTGGCTGGCGTGGACGCGGCAAGGTGGCGCTGTTAACCGGTTTGAGGGTTGCGTCAAGGGGAAGCTTCGAGTGAGCTGTATTCAGATCGACGAACTGCGCCGCAGAGAATCGGGAACCATCGTGGGCGCGCTCGTAGGTCAGAGATTCGCACAACGAGCGGAGCCCAGATGACGACTCCTTCAGGTCGGGCGACCCAGCTGGATCTGGTAGCTCGCCTTAAGTCCGCCTTCACGGACCTTCCGGACGCTCCCACGCCGGACCTTATCGACCACCAGCGATTCATCGCCTATGCAAAGACCCCACATGACGTCGGTGGAGAGCCCGACGCCCCCATCCGATGGGAAAACAAACAGTACGAGATATGGGAGCACAACACTTACGTCATGTGTGAGGTTCTCGGCTGGCGCGGAATCTGGTTGTCCGAGGAAAGACGACGGATGGGAAATGTCGACCTAGGCCGCACGATCTATCTCGGACTTCCCTATTACGCGCGGTGGCTGCTCGCAGTCGTGCGCGTGCTTGTTGAGAAGCACCACATCGGGCTCAGCGAGTTGGCCGAGCGAATGGCGGAGGTCAAGGCCCGCTACGAAGGCGGTCTGCAAGGCAAGACGTTGGAGGCAAAGCCCAAATCCCAAGGTGATCCTGCCACAGTGAAGCGCAACGACCACCACATTCACGCCGTCGGCAAGGGCGACCCCCAGATATTTGCCGGACAAGCCGGCGAGCCGAAGTTCCGGGTCGGCGACAGAGTCGTGGTGAAGGACCTCCCGATCCTGCTCTATACCCGCACCCAGGAGTACGTCCGAGGAGCGCAAGGTGAGATCGCTGTCGTCACGTACGAAAGCCCAGCGGCCGAAGACGAGACCTGGGCCGGACCCGATCAACAGCCCGAGTGGTTCTACATCGTTCGTTTCAACCTCTCCGAGCTATGGCACGGCTACACCGGACCCGGCAATGACACGCTGCAGACCGAAATTCCCGAGCGGTGGCTCGAAGCCGCCGGCTAACCGAACTTCCGCTCATTGACTGTCTGCCCGAAAGGACCTCAGCATGACATCTGAAGGCCACGATCACGATCACGATCGCACCGCCGCGCCGATGGTGGATGAGGTCACCGATTTTGAAGTCTTGGAGATCGCCCTTCGCGAATTATGCATTGAGAAAGGAATTTTCACCGCGGAGGAACACCGCCGCATGACCGAATTCGCCGAACAGATCGGCCCGACTCCTGCGGCCCGCCTGGTGGCCCGGGCGTGGCTTGAACCCGAGTACAGGGAGCTGGTCCTGTCCGATCCGCTTGTTGCCAGCAAGGAAGTCGGGGTTGATTGGCTGCATCCCACGGGTTTTGGGACACCGAGCGACTTCACGGCCTTTCACGTGCTGGAAGACACGCCCACCCTGCACCACGTCATCGTCTGCACGTTGTGCTCCTGCTACCCGCGTCCAATTCTAGGGAATTCTCCGGAGTGGTATCGAACACCGAACTTTCGTCGTCGCATCGTGCGCTGGCCGCGCCAGGTGCTTGCGGAGTTCGGGCTGTACCTGCCAGAAGAGGTCGAGATTCGAGTGGAGGACTCCAACCAGAAGCATCGGTTTATGGTGATGCCCGTCCGCCCAGAAGGAACCGAGGGCTGGACCGAGGACCAGTTAGTCGAAATCCTCACCCGCGATTGTCTGATCGGTGTCGCGATGCCCAAGGTCGGCGTGACAACGAACGCGGTTACCGAGACGCGCCCGGCCATCCACCCCGCGTAGCAGTGACCCAAGGGGAACCGATGAATGCTTCAGAAGGCATGGGGCCGGTCGAACAAATCACGATCGCGCCACTGGCGAAAATCGTTAAACGCAATCAGGTCTGGAGTCGGATGGCGGCAAAGTATGGCGTTGTGAATCCGGTGCCGCCATGGCAGACGAGCCTCGATGGTACTTGCGATGCCCTTGATCAAAGCGGCTGCGGTCCAGAGGTTCTCAGCTTTGTCGACCGACGCGACGAAGAGGACGCGCTGTCGGCGACTGTCTATTCCGACCTGCCTTACCCAGAGAATCGGCTGGTTGCACTCGCGCACTCGCTGCTGGTGCGCGGTGTCATCGATGAGGCAGAACTCGAAGAGCGGCTGGTGGCCGTCCGGGCCAGGCTGGAATCCTGAGTATCGACTCGCGTCGGGTGTCTCGGACGGCCAGCCGTTTCACGCTCGGGCTGGTGCCCTTTCGTAGTCGGGCGTGGGACGGGTTGCCGGACAGCCGGTCCCAGGATCTTCCGTCCCCGCGATCACTGCGAAACAATGCGGGTCAGGAAAGTCTCAGTCCTTCACTGCTCACAGGAGGTCATGATGAACAACGACCAGATCACCGCATTGGTCAGCGGCGCCAACCGGGGATTAGGTAAGCAGTTCGCTGCCCAACTCGTCGGGCGGGGAGCGAAGGTCTACGCGGGCGCCCGCCGTCCCGAAACGATCGACGTGCCCGGCGTCGAACCGGTGCAGCTGGACATCACCGACCCGGCCTCGGTGCGCCACGCCGCGGCGGTGGCCAGCGACGTCAACGTGCTCGTCAACAATGCAGGTACGTCGACGCGTGCGGCATTGCTGTCCGGGTCCTTCGAGGACATCCGGCTGGAGATGGAGACGCACTACTTCGGCACATTGGATGTCATCCGCACCTTCGGGCCGATCATCGAAAGCAACGGCGGGGGAGCGATCCTCAACATGCTGTCTGTGTTGTCCTGGCTGCATTCTCCAGCCTCCGGCGCGTATTCGGCCGCCAAGGCGGCAGGGTGGGCGATGACCGATGCGATCAGGGAGGAACTGGCGCCTCGCGGCATCCACGTCACCGCTGTGCACGTCGGCTACATGGACACCGACATGGCCGCGTTTGCGCCCGCAGATCAAAAGACCGATCCTGCGGTCGTCGCGCGACTTGCGTTGGACGGCTTGCTAGCCGGCGAGCCCGAAGTCCTCGCCGACGATCTGACGCGTGCGACGAAGGCGCAGCTGTCCGGCGGCTGAACAGGAGCGCTCACCCAGTGACATCAACGTCGCCAATCTGAGTCGGAGTCTTCACTGCCTCGTCAGCGGTCGTTCCGTTCAAGCAGGTATCGGGGCCGGTCAAGGCGGGACTGAACTTGAGGGCGTCGACCAGTTCGGCTATCGCCTTCTCTCCCTGCCCGCCCACGACCGCCTCCGAAAAGCAGGTTTCCAGGTGGTTGTGCAACATCACCCGATTGGTGCGCTCCAACGCCGACTGCACGGCGGAAATCTGCTTCATCACATCGACGCAGTAGGCGTCGGATTCCAGCATCCGGACAATTCCGTCCAGATGACCCCGCACCGTCTTGAGCCGATTGAGAGCAGCACGCTTTTTTGCGGTCAACTCCTCTGGCATCGCGGTCCCCTTTCCAGCAGCATTGCGCGCCAATTCTGCCCTGGCGTGAACGACGTCCAGCTTAACTTACCCCACCCCACCCTGGGTGGGGTTGCATGGCTCCCGTTAAGTCCAACACAGGAGGTTTCCGTCATGCCCGATACGACCACCGTTTCCGACGACCCAGGCACCGCCCAGCCGACGAGTCCCAGTCGTTTGAACCAGGCGCTCGCGTGGGTGGGCATCATCGCCGGCGGGCTGTTCATCGTCGCTGGGATCTTCTTCTCCGGCTTCTACTTGAATTGGAGCGAGCACGCGCACTGGGGAATGGGTCATGCGGCGATGGCTCACGAATCGAAAGATTGCTGCGCCGACATGAAGCCGGGCGACATGAAGCCGGGCGAGATGAAGCCGGGCGAGATGAAGCCGGGCGACATGGGGCCTGGCATGATGAGTCCGCACTAGGCTCGATAATCCGTTGCGGCGCAGTGGTTTCGCAAGCGCGGGTCGCGCGCCCAATGTTGAGTGCCGAGCTTAGAGCGTCATTCGCCGGGCTCGGCGCTCACACCTAACTGTTCGAGCAGTTTGCATACCCGTTGTTCGATTTCGTCGCGGATCGGTCTGACGGCTTCGACGGACTGGCCGGCGGGGTCGGGTAGAGCCCATTCCTCGTAGCGACGTCCGGGCAGCACCGGGCAGGAGTCGCCGCATCCCATGGTGATCACCACGTCCACGGCTTCGAGCATGTCCATCGTCCATTGCTGCGGTTGTTCGGCGGCGATGTCGATGCCCTTCTCGGCCATAGCTGCGATGGCTGCGGGGTTAACTTCGGCAGCGGGTTCCGACCCGCCCGAGTAGACGCTGGCGGCCTCGCCTGCGAGGTGTTTGAAGAACCCCATGGCCATCTGGGAGCGGCCTGCATTGTGGGTGCAGAGGAACAGCACGGAGGGCGTGGTGCTCGGCATCATGCCAGGCTATCTTGGGTGGGCTCGATCGCGGGCGGCAGAACCGAATCGTTCTCGTAGGCCCAATGATACGTAGACCGGGGCGGCCAGGACTGGGACTTCGACGCGAGGTAAGTCGAGAGGGCGGCTGGTGATCTGGTGTCCTTGCAGCGCAAAGAGAATGACGATGGTGAACTAGTCGTCGTCCTCTACCAGTTCGCCTTCCCACGCTTCACGTCCTTCGTGGATGGCAAAGACGGCGATGACGAAGCCTGCGACCGGATCCGGGCGTAGGCCTGGCGGGCAATGACGAGCCGACGCAACGCGTTGCAGACGCCTCTGCGCAGCGGGGGATGCGTCATCGCGCCGCCAGTTTCAGCACCCGCTGGTTGCGAAAGTCGGTGGCGTAGACGTTGCCCGCGGCGTCCACGGCCACACCCTTGGGCCCCACGAGGTCGGTGAACGGGAGCACGGCCGGCGTGGTGGAGCCCACCTTTGCTAGCTCCAGCACCTGGTTGTTGCCGGTGTCGGCGACGTACACGTCACCGGCGCTGTCCACGGCGATACCCCCGAGGCCGTAGAGCTTCGTGAACGGCAGCGTGACCGGCGTCGTGGAGCCCGCCGCCAGCTTCAGCACCCGATTGTTGCCGGTGTCGGCGACGTACACGTCACCGGCGCTGTCCACCGCCACACTCTTGACGTAGTTGAGATCGGTGAACGGCAGCACGGCCGGCATCGTGGAGCCCGCCGCCAGCTTCAATACCCGGGGGTTGCGGAAGTTGGACTCGGCGACGTAGACGTCACCGGCGCTGTCCACCGCCACACCCTTGGGCTCGACCAGATCGGTGAACGGCAGCACGGCGGGCCTCGTGGAGCCCGCCGCCAGCTTCAACACACGGTCGTTGTGGCTCTCGGCGACATAAACGTTGCCGGCATTGTCCACCGCCACACCGGAGGGATCCGAGGTCATAAAGGTTGGATTGTCAGGGCTGGGGGCTTCAACCGGCAGCACGAACAGGTCGGTCGAACCTGCCGCCAGCTTCAGCACCTCGCGGGCGAGTTCGTCGACGACGTAGACGTCACCGGCGCTGTCCACCGCTACAGCGGTAGGGCCCTTGAGCTCCGTGAACGGCAGCACGGACTCACGGGATTTGTGGTGGTATGCGATGAGGGCCGGGATCCCCACGGCCGCAGCGACGATGGCAACGAGCACCACGGCACCGACGATCAGCGCGGTCCTGGTCGGCGGCCAATGAAATGATCGATTGAAATTCTTCATGCCCACGTCTAGGCCTCGATTCTGTGCGGACGTTAGCTAGCTGGTAAGGGATCGGATTGTGGCGGGCTGGTGTTCGCGCACCCATGCTTGGGCCGCCATTTGGGTTGCGTCCCAGGGCGATCCGAGAGGCGGGGTATAGGAGAGATCGAGCTCACTGAGGCCATCGACCGTCATTTCGTGGAAGAGGGCGGTGGCATATGTGTCGACGCGTTTGGAAATTTCGGCGCTGCGGTGGCCGACCAGTTGGGCACCCAGGAGGCGACCGCTGTGTTGGTCGCCGGTGATGCGAATGTGTACGGGGGTGGCGCCTGGGTAGTAGGCCTTGTGGTCGTCTGGGCTGGATTGGCTGGTCACAGGTGCCCAGCCGCGGTTCGCCGAAAGTACTTCGTGGTCACGAAGGCCCGTGCGGGCGGCGACGAGGTCGAAGACTTTGACGACCTGAGTGCCCAGGCTGCCGGCGAAGTGGGCGTCGCCGCCGAGCGCGTTCTCGCCCGCCACGCGACCTTGCTTGTGAGCGGTGGTGCCCAGCGGTAGCCAAGTGACTCCGAGGAGCCGGTGGTGGGTGTGCACGCAGTCACCGGCGGCGAAGATGTCGGGCAGGTTGGTACGCATGGCTTCGTCGACCGCGATGGCGCCTTTGACGCCGAGGTAGGCGCCGGCGTCGGCGGCCAGCTCGGTGTCAGGCCGGACTCCGACCACGACGAGCACGAAATCCACTGTGCGCGAAACGGGTTGGTCGCCGCGACTGGCGGTGACGGTAAGTGCGCCAGTGTCGGTCCGAGTGATGGCTTCAACAGCGGTGTCGGTGAGGACTTCGACACCGTGGCGCTGGAGTTCGGCGTGCACAAGGGTGCCCAGTTCGGGGTCGACAGTGGGCAGGACCTCCGGCAGGGCCTCAATCTGGGTGACGTGGATGCCGCGGGCGGTGAGGGCTTCGGCCATCTCCAGGCCGATGTAGCCTGCGCCGACGATGACCGCGGTGGCGGGGTTGCGTTGTTGCAGAGAGTCGATGACGGCGAAGGTGTCGCCCATGGAGTGCAGCAGGTGCACGCCGTCGGCGGGGCCGAGCGCGTCGGGACCGATGAGCCCGTCGATGGGAGGGCGGGTACTGATGGCGCCGGTACCCACGATGAGGGCGCCGTAGCTCAATTGCTGTGGGGCGCCGGTGGAGTCGAGGACGTCGAGGGTGTGCTCCTCGACATTGATGCCGGTGGCGCGGGTGTCGGTGAGCACCCGCATGCCAGTGCCGGCTAGGTCGGCGGCGGTGCGATGGGCCAGGTTGGTCCAGTGGGTGACTTCACCGGAGACGTAGTAAGGGATGCCGCAGATGGAGAAGTTGGGATAGGCATCGGCGACGACCACAGTGACATCGGTGGTGGGGTCGAGTTCGCGGGCGCGCAGTGCCGCGCTGATGCCGGCATCACTGCCGCCGATGGCGACGATATGACGAGCTGTCATGTGGGTTCGGCTCCTGAGGTGAGTCGTGGTCCTGCGGCGGCGATGCAGCGCTGCACCGCTTGGATTCGGCGATGAGTGTGACTTTCTTCGTATTCCGGATCAGCTGATGGCGTTGACGGCGCTGAGCACTTTCGACTGGAACTGGTTGGGCAATGCGAAGTATCCGTAGTCTTCGAGGTTGACCTGGCCTGGCCCGACGGTGGACTGCAGAAACGCCCGCACCGCCGTCGCCGTCTGCGGGTCGGTGTATTTCGAGCACACCAGTTCGTAGGTCGCCAGCACGATCGGGTAGGCGCCGGGCTGGGTGGGCTTGTAGAACGACGAGATGTTTAACACCAAGTCGTTGCCCGGGCCCGCGATTGTCGCGCCAGCGATGGCCTTGCCGACCGTGTCAGCGTTGATGGCCACCGGATGCGGCCCGGCCGAGGTTACGATTTTGGCGGCGAACAGCCGCTGCTCCGCGGCGAACGACCATTCGTTGTAGGTGATCGCACCCTCGGTGTTCCTGACCGCCTCCGACGTGCCCTCGTTACCCGGGGCGCCCCGACCGACGCCGCCGTGGAATGTCTTACCCGCACCCTTGTCCCAGGCACCGTTGGAGGCGGCGTCGAGATAGCGCTGGAAGTTGTCGGTGGTTCCCGACTCGTCGCTGCGGTATACCACGGCGATAGGTTCCGAGGGCATCGATGCGTTGAGCGCCGTGATCGCCGGGTCGTCCCATCGGGTGATCATGCCGTTGAAGATCTTCGCCAGCGTCGGGGCGTCGAGTACCAGCGTGTCTTTGTCGAGGTTGTAGGTAATCGCCAGAGGGCCGAACACCACGGGCAGATTCCAGGCGTCCGAGCCGCACCGCTGCTTGGCCTTGCCGTACTCGTCTCCAGCTAACGGCGAGTCTGAGCCACCGAAATCGGTTTGGCCTGCGAGGAATTCGCTTACCCCGGCACCTGAGCCGTTCGAGGCGTAGGTCAGATCGCTTCCAGGGCAGGCCTTTTGGTAGGCGATGATGAACCGAGTCATCGCATTGGCCTGCGCGGTCGAGCCGCTGGCCTTCAGCGTCTGTTTGCCGCCGCAATCCACCTTCGTCAAGCTCGCGTACGAGGGGTTTGATTTTTCGCTGGCGCATGCCGAAAGCACCAGCAACGTGGCAGCCAGCAAGGTCAGCGCGGCCGAAGATCGCTTCAGTGAAATGCGCATATTGGTTTCCTCCGGTCGTCAGTGCGATGTGCTGGTGCTGGGTGGTGTTGGGGGCAGTGCGTGGGTGACGGTCCGGATCTGGGTCTGGGTGGGTAGCCGGTCGGTGGCTTTGGTGATCGCCACCCCGATGTCAAGCGAATCGGTGGCTCGATCACCCAAGTCGCCCACGATCTGGGCGGTTTGTCGGGCCGATAACGCGAGCGGGCCATTAAGGGCGAGCAACGGTGAATGTCCGGTGCAGGGCGCGTCGTCGGGATAACCGGCCCGCAGCCACTCGATGAACGATCTGGCGGCTCCGGCAATTCGCGCTAACGCGGAGGGCCGCCGTCTGGTGGGCGCGGCCACCGGGCAGCAGGGTGTCGGTGCGGTTGGACAGCGGTTACGCATGGTTGAGCACGCCGAGGTCGGTGAGCAGCCGCCCGACCCGTCTTTCGATCTCGTCGCGGATTGGCCGCACGCCGTCGATGTCTTGGCCGGCGGGGTCCTCGAGGACCCATTCCTCGTAGCGGCGCCCCGTGAAGATCGGGCAGGCATCGCCGCAGCCCATGGTGATGACGACATCGGCGGCTCGCACGATCTCGTCGGTCCAGGGTTTGGGATATTCACCGGAGATGTCGATGCCACGTTCGGCCATGGCCTCGATGGCGGCCGGGTTGACCTCGTTGCCGGGTTCGGAGCCGCCGGACCAGGCCACCGCGGCATCGCCGGCCAGGTGGGTGAAAAACCCCATCGCCATTTGCGAGCGGCCGGCGTTGTGGGTGCATAGAAACAACACGATGGGTTTGCTGTCGCTGGATTTGCCTTCGACTTTGGCCAGGGCGCGAAGCCGCTGTCGGGCAAAC
>JBAWAV010000622.1:0-3028 GCA_049589475.1 Mycobacterium sp. | reverse complement strand
AGACCACAGTGAGTGCATCCCGCCGTCCGGGTCGCAGATGCTCATCGGTGTGAACGTGTCGCCGTGATAGCCGCCCCGCCAGGTCATCAGCCGACTCTTGCCGGGCAGGCCACGGCTGCGCCAGTACTGCAGGGCCATCTTGACGGCGACCTCGACTGACACCGACCCGGAGTCGCTGAAGAACACCGTCTCCAGCCCCGTCGGGGTGATGTCGACCAGCAACTGGGCCAGCCGGGCGGCGGGTTCGTGGGTAAGTCCGCCGAACATGACGTGGTTCATCGTCGCCAGCTGCATGGTGAGCGCGGCATCCAGCACCGGGTGGCCGTGGCCGTGGATCGCCGTCCACCAGGAGCTCATCGCGTCGAGCGCCTCGATCTGCGCGCCATCGTGGACGAGGGTGAGCCAGGCCCCGCGGGCGGCGACGGCGACGACCGGGGCCACCGACTCGGCGCCGATCGCGCTGTAGGGGTGCCAGAGGTGAGCCGCGTCGATCGCGCTGATCTGCTCGGGCGTGAGCCCGGGACTCGCCGCGGCCATAACGACTGAGGGTAAAGCAGCCGATCGGCCCACCGGCCGGGCAGCGCATTCGGTCGCGGAAAACCCGGGCATCGGGCAGCATTGAGCAACGATGGTCGCGCCGCAACAATCCGAGTCCCCGCCGCCGGTGCTGCGGCTGCGACTGGTCCCCTGGGACGTCTGCTCCCTGCTCGCATTGTCGGCACTGCTGGTGTTCATCGTGTTTGCGACGGACTGGTATTCGACGCTCTTCGGCTTCCTGAAGGACGTTTGCACGGGTGAGGACTGCCCGCCGGTGCCGTTCGGCGTCGACTTCTACATCTACCCGGTGGTGTGGGGCGGAATCGGCGCCGCGGTCGCGGCGGCGTTGATCGGCCCGGTGGTGTCACTACTCAAGGGTTGGTATCTGTCATTCTGGCCGTTTCTCGCGATCGTCATCGTGGTGATCTGCTCGGTGGCCGGGTCGCTGCTGACCGCCTACAGCGGTGCCTACTGGCACGGTGAATCGGTCGTCGGGTGAGAGCGAAATCACAACTGCACGGAGCGAATTGAGGCTCTGACGGGCGGGCGGTCACCGTTCGGTCACGGTACGACAAAAAATCCCTCTTCCAGCGCGTACAGGGTGGCTCCCGCGGCCATTTGTTGCCACAGTGTCCATAGTGACTGTTGTGATTTAACGGTTCACCGTCGGGCTCACGTCGGAGACGACTCCGCGTGCGGCCTCCAACGGGGCGGGCCAGCGCACAAGGGCTCCGTGGTGAATCGCCCGGAACGGCGGCGGACGCGCGAAGTCACCGCGCTGACGCCACAGAGAGGTGATCGACATGAAACGCAGCTACGCCGTCCCGCTCAGCCTGGCCCTGCTGCTGGCGCTTCCGATGGCCAACCCCAACGTCGCGGGCGCCGACCCGAGTGGCCCCACCCTGGTGGGCTATCAGCAGTCGGTTAACTACGCGATCCAGCGTGCGCTGTCCCAGCGCAACGTGCCCTACCTGTACGGCGGTGGCAACTCCACCGGCCCCACCCGTGGCACCGGGCTGAACGCCAACACCGTCGGCTTCGATGCCTCGGGCCTGATCCAGTACGCCTACGCCGGCGCCGGGGTCAAGATGCCGCGCACCTCGGCCGAGCAGTGCAATGTCGGCCGCAAAGTCACGCCTGCTCAGGCCCGCCCGGGCGATCTGCTCTGCTACGGCCCCGGCGGCGCCCAGAGCGTGGCGATGTACCTCGGCAACAACCAGATGATCGAGGCCACCGAGCCTGCCGTCACCGTCTCGCCGGCGCGCACCAGCGGGATGGTGCCGTACTTGACCCGCATCCTGGAGTCCTGACCGGAGCCTTCTCGAGCACCCGTGACGGCCTGCGGGTTGGGTAGATTGTCTGTCAATCATGTTGACCGTCTCCCCGACCCGTTCGGCCGTCGCGGCCGTTTCGGACACCTCCCACACCGCGCCGGGAAAACGCAAAGCCGGGTTCTATCGCCACGATCTCGACGGGTTGCGCGGCATTGCCATCGCACTAGTCGCGATGTTCCACGTGTGGTTCGGCCGGGTCTCTGGCGGAGTGGACGTGTTCCTGGCCCTGTCGGGGTTCTTCTTCGGCGGGAAACTGCTTCGCACGGCGCTCAACCCGGCGTCGTCGCTGTCGCCGCTACCCGAGGTCATCCGGCTGGTGCGCCGACTGCTGCCGGCACTCGTGGTGGTGTTGGCCGGCTGCGCGGTGCTGACCATCCTCATTCAGCCCGAGACCCGCTGGGAAACGTTCGCCGACCAGAGCCTGGCCAGCCTCGGCTACTACCAGAACTGGGAACTGGCCAGCACGGTGGCCGACTATCTGCGGGCCGGCGAATCGGTCAGCCCGTTGCAACACATCTGGTCGATGTCGGTGCAGGGCCAGTTCTACATCGCGTTCCTGGCGCTGGTGTTCGGCTTCGCGTTTCTGTTCCGCCGTCGCCTCGGCGACCGGCTGCGGACCGCGTTCGTGCTGTTGCTCACCGGGTTGACCGTGGCGTCGTTCGTCTACGCGATCATCGCCCATCAGTCCGACCAGCCGACCGCGTACTACAACAGCTTCGCCCGGGCGTGGGAGTTGCTGCTGGGGGCACTCGCCGGTGCCCTTGTCCCCTCCGTCCGCTGGCCGATGTGGCTGCGCACCGCGGCCGCCTCGATCGCCTTGCTCGCGGTGCTGTCCTGCGGCGCACTCATCGACGGCGTCAAGCAATTCCCCGGACCGTGGGCACTGGTCCCGGTCGGGGCGACGCTGCTCTTTATCCTGGCCGGCGCGAATCGCGCGAGTGGCGAGTCCCTGCCGCTGCCCAACCGGCTACTCGCCACCGGACCGCTGGTGCGGCTGGGCGACATCGCCTATTCGCTGTACCTGTGGCACTGGCCGCTGCTCATCTTCTGGCTCGCCTACTCCGGCCACGCACACGCCAACTTCGTGGAGGGCACCACCGTACTGATGATCTCGGGCCTGCTGGCGTATCTGACCAACCGGTTTGTCGAGGAGCCGC
>JBAWAV010000621.1:0-2473 GCA_049589475.1 Mycobacterium sp. | reverse complement strand
GCGCAGGGCGCTGCCGGCGGACAGGCGATCGCGCAGCCCGACCCCGAGGTCGCAAGCGAACAAGGCGAGCCGACCGAGCGCCGCAGTGCGTCGGGTTCGGCCATGCAGCAGCTGCGCAGCACCGGCGGCTGAGCCGGCCCGCTCAGGCGTCGTCGAGCGCTGCCAGGCAGGCGGCACCGAGTGCGGCCGGGTCCGCGCCGAGCTGGTCCAGGGTGATCGTTCGCAACGCTGCGTGCGGCGCGGCCGCCGCCCATTCCCGCCCGACGTCGAGTGGATGAATGGGGTCGTCGCTGGCGGCGACGATGCCCATCGGCGTCGTCAGTCCTTGCAACTGCGCGCGGCTCGGGGCGACGTAGCCGGCCGCTTCGTCCATGGCGTCCGGCAGATGCGGCCACTGGCCGCGCCACGACCGGGTCAATTCCTCGGCGAGCCACGGCGGGCTGGACGCCCGCATCTGCGTCGTCGTCGCGGCCAGGCCGTTGTCGCGCAGCTGCTGGGCGGAGTACCGCGCCGCCAACGCGGCCGGGGAACTGCCCGGCTCACCGGTCCACGCCGGCAAAGCGGCCAACACGGCGACCGTGTGGCCGGGATGGCGCAGAGCCCAGGTCAGCGACACCGCGGCGCCGATCGACACACCGCCGACCGCGATCGGGCCGGTGTCCGCGGCGTCGTCCAACGCCGCCAGGTAGCCCTCGATCAAGCGGTCGGGCTCCGGCCGCGGCGCCAGCAGCAGGGCCCCGGCGGCGTGCAGCGGGGCAGCGAAGGCACGGGTGACGTAGTCGTCGTCGGATCCGGTTCCCGGCAGCAGGACGGTTGTCACCCCGCGCAGGTCGATAGCCACCCCTAGATATTGCCCGGGCGTCGCGTGGCTTTGCGGGAACCATCGGGTCTACGGTGTCCGTTGTCGTGAGAGGATCGGCTGCACCCGGTCCGAGGTGAACCAACAGCAAGCATGCTCAGGAGAGGCCATGGCGGCGGAAGGTTATCTGCGCCGGCTGACTCGTCGGTTGACGGAGGACCCCGAGCAGCGTGACGCCGAGGAACTGCGCGACGAGGCAGTGAACACCGGCGCCCAGCGAGCCATCGACTGTCAGCGCGGCCAGGAGGTCACTGTCGTCGGAACGCTGCGCAGCGTGGAGTGCAAAGGCAAGGGGTGCCCCGACGGGGTGCGCGCCGAATTGTTCGACGGCACCGACACGATCGCGTTGGTGTGGTTGGGGCAGCGCAGGATTCCCGGAATCGAGTCAGGCCGCACGCTGCGGGTGCAGGGCCGGCTCGGCACGCTGGAAAACGGCACCAAAGCGATTTACAACCCGCACTACGAAATTCAGCGATGAGGCGCGCTTCGTGAACCGTGCCACAGACGCCGGCGACACGACTGAAGCGGTCGCCGTCGAACGCACTCCTGCGGACCGGGTGCGGGATCAGCTGGGCGGTGTCGCCGGGCTGATCTACTCGTCGATCCCGGTTCTGGTGTTCGTGGGCACCGAGCGGCTGCTGGGGCTGGCCGTCGCGGCGGGCGCCGCCCTCGGCGCTGCCGTGCTGATCCTGTTGTGGCGGGTGGTCCGGCGCGAGTCGCTGCAGCCGGCGGTGTCGGGGCTGATCGGCGTCGCGGTCTGTGCGCTGATCGCCTACCTGCTGGGCGAGTCGAAGGGCTATTTCCTGCTTGGGATTTGGACGTCGTTGCTGTGGGCGGCGGTGTTCGGGACATCGATCCTGATCCGACGGCCCGTCGTCGGCTACATCTGGAGCTGGCTGCACGGGCACGATCGGGCCTGGCGTACGGTGCGCCGCGCCGTCTATGCCTTCGACGTCGCGACGCTCACCTGGGTGCTGGTTTTCGCGGCCCGCTTCGTGGTTCAGCGGGTGCTCTACGACACCAACCACGAGGGCTGGCTGGTGGTGGCCAGGATCGCGATGGGCTGGCCGCTGGCCGCCGCAGCCGCGCTGGTGACGTTCCTGGCGGTCAAGGCGGCCCAGCGCGCGCTGGAGGCCGTGGAGGCCGCCGGCGTCACTCCGACGGCAGCAGCAGCCGACTGAGCTCTTCCTCCGACTCAGCGACGGCGACGAACAGCAGCTCGTCACCGCCTTCGAGCGGTTCGTCGTCTTGCGGCACGATGACCCGCGGCCCGCGCAGAATCGTCACCAGCGCGACGTTTCGCGGCAGCTGCAGCTTCTTGACCGGCTTGCCACCCCACGGCGTGTTGTCGGGCAGCGTGATCTCGACCAGGTTGGCCTGACCCTTCCGGAACTCCATCAGCCGCACCAAGTCTCCGACCGCGACGGCTTCCTCGATCAAAGAAGCCAGCATCCGCGGGGTGGACACCGCCACGTCGACGCCCCAGGCGTCGGTGAACAGCCACTCGTTGCGGGGATCGTTGACCCGGGCGACTACCCGCGGCACCGCGAACTCGGTCTTGGCGAGCAGGCTGAGCACGACGTTGGCCTTGTCGTCGCCGGTGGCCGCGACCAC
>JBAWAV010000620.1:0-3244 GCA_049589475.1 Mycobacterium sp. | reverse complement strand
GTCACGATCGAGCAAGTGCATCGCTGGTTCGATGTCCCGCCGATGACTGAACTCGCGTACATGATCATCACCGCGGATGTCCGAGAAGAACACCGCGCGCATCTGCCGGCGGTGACACACGTCAACGGGTCGGCTCGGGTACAGACCGTCAACAAGAACGACAACGCGTCGTTTCACACATTGCTCGGCGCGGTCGGCCGGGCCACGGGTCGAGAGATGGTTCTCAACACGAGCTTTAACATCAAGGGACAACCGATCGTTAATACCCCGGCAGAGGCCATGGAGACTTTCCTCGGCACTGGAATCGAGTTTTTGTTTCTGGAGAACACCCTGGTTAGCCGGGCTCGGTAGGCGCGTCACACCGCCATTCGACATTAGGCTGCACCACCAGTTGCACCAACATCACCCGTCCCAGGTGACAGCACCTCGGTGCGGGACATCGCGCATTCGGGCTCGGGACATTCCCACAATCTGATAGTAAGTAGCTTGAATGGGGGCAAGTCGACGCATTTCTCGTGGCTGACCGCCGACAACTAAACCGGAGAGCCCTTGAGTACCAACCCTTTCGACGATGAGAATGGCAACTTCTTCGTGCTTGTCAATGACGAGGAGCAGCACAGCCTGTGGCCGTCATTCGCCGACATCCCAGCCGGCTGGCGCGTGGTTCACGGCGAGGCCGGCCGACAGGCGTGCCTGGACTTCATCGACCAGAACTGGACCGACATCCGCCCAAGGAGCCTGCGCGAGAGACTCGCCTAGGTAAGCGTGCAGAGCTGTTAGTCAGGTGAGCCAGCCGGGTTCGGAGAGTCGGATGTACCTGGATAACCAGGCGCGGCATCTGACGCGAGAACAGCTGGATCAATGGGGTAATCGGGCAGTGTTGACCGAGCCCGCAACCTCGGCGTCGGTTCCGGTGTTGTGGGTGGCTCAGGTGGCGCGCATCCCGGATGTGGTGGCGTTGAGTTGTGCGGGCCGGTCGATGACTTACCGGGAGGTGGAGCAGGCCGCTAACCGGTTGGCGCACTTGTTGAGGGCTCATGGGGCGGGCCCGGGTGGCTGTGTGGCCGTGCTGTTTTCCCGCTGCGCCGAGGCGGTCGTGGCGATCCTGGCGGTGCTCAAGACGGGGGCCGCGTATTTGCCGATCGATCCCGCGGTGCCGGCGGCGCGACTGGAGTTCATGGTTGGCGATGCCGCACCGATCGCCGTGATCACCACCGCGGATCTGGCCGAGCGCTTTGCGGGGTTGGATCTGCGGGTGATCGACGTCGCGGATCCCGCCATTGACCATCAACTCGACACCGCATTAGAGCCACCGGCTCCCGACGATATCGCCCACATCATCTACACCTCGGGAACCACCGGTGTGCCCAAGGGGGTGGCGGTCACCCATCGCAACGTCACCCGGTTGTTCGACGCGCTCGATGCCGGTTTCGAGCTGGCCGGCCAAGTGTGGACGCAGTGTCACTCCTATGCCTTCGACTACTCGGTCTGGGAGATCTGGGGGGCGCTGTTGCACGGTGGGCGACTGGTGGTAGTACCCGAAGCAGTGGCCCAGTCACCGGAAGCCTTCCGCGCCCTGCTGGCCACCGAACACGTCAGCGTGTTGAGTCAAACCCCTTCTGCGGCAGCCATGTTGCCACCGCAGGGTGTGGCGGCGGCGTTGATGGTCGCCGGCGAGGCCTGCCCAGCCGAACTGATCGATCGCTGGGCGCCCGGACGGGTGATGATCAACGGCTACGGGCCCACCGAAACCACCGTCTACGCCGCCATCAGCGCACCGCTGACGCCTGGCTCGGGAACCCCGCCGATCGGTTCGCCGGTGCCCGGGGCGGCATTGTTTGTCCTCGACGATTCTCTCCAGCTGCTCCCGGCAGGAGCGGTGGGGGAGCTGTATGTGGCCGGCGCCGGTGTCGGTGTCGGGTATTGGCACCGCCCGGGGCTGACCGGATCACGATTTGTGGCCTGCCCATTCGGCGTCCCCGGAACCCGCATGTATCGCACCGGAGACCTGGTCTGCTGGGGCCCCGATGGACAACTGCACTACCGCGGACGCGCCGACGACCAAGTCAAAATCCGGGGCTACCGCATCGAACTCGGCGAAATACGCACCGCACTGGCCGCATTGGACGGAGTCGACCACGCCGCCGTCATCGCCCGCGAAGACCGCCCCGGCGACAAACGCCTCGTCGGCTACCTCACCGGCACCGCCGACCCCGCCTCGGCACGCACCGCACTGGCCCGACAACTCCCGCCCTACATGGTCCCCACCGCCATCGTCACCCTCGACACCTTGCCGCTGACCCCCAACGGCAAACTCGACACCCACGCCCTACCCCCACCCGACCACCACCACAGCCCCTACCACCGCCCAACCACCCCCACCGAAGAAATCCTCGCCGACATCTACGCCCAAATCCTCGGACTCGAACGCGTCAGCATCGACGACTCACTTTTCGAGCTCGGTGGGGATTCACTGCAGGCCATGCGAGTGATCGACGCGGCGCAGGAATCACTCGATGCGCACCTCACGATCCGCCACCTGTTCGATGCGCCGGCGATTCGCCAGTTAGCACAGCATGTCGCTGGGGTTGACGGCCGACGGGTCGTGTTGGCGCCCAGGGTTCGCCCCGGTGTGGTTCCATTGTCGTTTGCTCAGCGGCGGTTGTGGTTCCTGCGCCAATTGCATGGACCCTCACCGGTTTACAACACGCCAATCGCTTTTTGGATCAGCGGGGACCTAAATGTTGAGGCGCTCGGCGCAGCCCTCGACGATGTCATTGCCCGCCACGAGTCGCTGCGCACGATATTTCCCGACGTCGGCGGTGTTCCCTCGCAGCAGGTGTTGTCGGCGCGGGCGGGAATGTGGCTGCGCGGAGGCGCCGCGGTGGTGTCGGTGCTGCAGCAGGATCTGGCCAATGAGTTGGCGGCACTGGCTGGGTATCGGTTTGATTTGTCGGTTGAAGTTCCAATTCGTGCACAGATCTTTTCGGTGAGACCCGATCAATATGTGTTGGTAATTGTCTTGCACCACATTGCCTTTGACGGCTGGTCGCTGACCCCGATGTTTCGTGATGTGGGTGAGGCGTATCGCGCCCGTTGCGCGGGGCGGTCGCCGGGCTGGGCGCCGTTGGCGGTGCAGTATGTCGATTACACGTTGTGGCAGCGTGAGCATCTCGGCGAGCTCGGCGATCCCGCGAGTGCGATCGCCGCGCAGTTGGCTTTTTGGGAGCAGACTCTGGCCGGG
>JBAWAV010000619.1:0-1529 GCA_049589475.1 Mycobacterium sp. | reverse complement strand
GGAATTCCCGGCGCAGGGCTGACACCTCGTAGGATCCACGCCCACCAGTTGACACCGTGCTCGAGCTCGTCGCTGGCGTCGTAGTCGGGGCTGGGATCAATCGGAATGTTGTTCGCCTGGGAGCCCGGCGGCAATGCTTGCGCGACATTTCGTTGTGCAGCGTCGGCCGCCTGCTGTGGCTGCCCGTAGACGGCCACCACGACTGTGCGAGCCGGGCTGTTCTGCGACCACACCCCGATCTGGCTGTTGGCGCAGTTCGCCATGATCGCCTTATCGGCCGGGTTGTTGTACCACTGGTTCATCAGCTCAACTCCGCTGATCGCCAAAGCTGGGTTGATCGCAACCGTTTCGGCCACTTGACCATGGAACCCCGCCGCATTGGCGCGGTCTTGCGGCGACGAGCCGTCGGAGCCGATGTCGCCGTCGAGGTTGCGGTTGTTCAGCACATCGTTGGTGTGTCGTTGGGCGGCCAGCTGGAGTTGTGGGTTGATTCTGACGTCGTTGGTGCATCCCGCCTGATGCTGAATGGTGTAGGTGTTGGCCACCACACCGTCATTGAGTCGCTTGTTGTTCGGGACAAGTGTGTTGTTGTCGCCGTCCGCGTATGCACCCGGCATGCACAGCATTGGGCCGGCAGCTATCACGGCCACGGCAGTCAGGGTGAACAGTCCGTTGCGCATCTCGATCTCCTTAATCCCGCTACCGGATGGGCACGGGCTAAATCCATTGGTCACCTTGTTGATTCGCCGCAATGTACGGGGCCGTCGCGACCTCATACGGGATCGAATTTCGAGATCAGCCACCGGCCGTCGATCTTGTCGAGGCCGACCTGGACGGTCGACGCGCTGTTGGTCGGCACGTCCTGGCCGATGGTGAGGCTCTGGTTGATGAACAGCAGCACGACGGCGTGGCTGGCACTCGCCTGCACCGACGCAGCGGCCGGGACGGAGGCCACCGCGGAGATCTGCTTCTGCTGCGCTCCCGGGATCACGACGTCATGGGTGAGCGACG
The DNA here is from genome assembly GCA_049589475.1 of Mycobacterium sp. Lineage (GTDB taxonomy): Bacteria > Actinomycetota > Actinomycetes > Mycobacteriales > Mycobacteriaceae > Mycobacterium. The sequence continues at coordinate 518 of JBAWAV010000619.1, read as the reverse complement.
TGTAGGCGTTCAAAAACGAACCCGTCAACCGGCTTCGCGCAGCGTCAAGATCTTTCTGCACAGTGTCGGGCTTATAGGACAGCAGCGCGATGGCGCCGTCGGTGGCGGCCCGCAAGGATTCCGCGCCGGCCACCTGAGCGTCGCGAACCGACTCTTCCTGCCATTTCAGGTAACCCGCAGCCGATGCCAGCAGCAGCGCCACGACAGGTAGTACCGCGAAGGCGAGCGCCTGCGACCAGCGAACGCGGCGACCCGCTGCCGGCGGCTGCTCAGCGCGGTCCGGTTCGCCGACCTCCGTGCCCGCTTCGGCGGGTGTCTCCTGCGCCGAGTCGGTAACAGTTCGGTCGGCGCGGCGCGGTTTCGGCCACCTCATGGCACGAACCCGACATTGGAAACCTTCACTTGATCGCCAACCTTCTGCACGTCGATACGCATCCGCCATTCCCGCGGAACCTGTTGGGCATCACCGGCATCCGCCGTCAACACCGACACCGCCACCAGCGCCCGTGCTGAATCGG
>JBAWAV010000618.1:0-26781 GCA_049589475.1 Mycobacterium sp. | reverse complement strand
ACCCCTGCTTCGGAGGCATCTCGGTGTCTGCCAACGCAGCGGCCTCAGTCAGCGCCTCAATTACCTGGCGGGCCTCCGCTGGCGTGATCGGATCACCAGGGACGTCAACAGCGATGCGCCTTTGGATGCGCCCGTCAAGGTGTTGCTTGCCGATGACGGCGACAGTGATGGGGTAAGGCCGTCCGTTGTGGGTCGTGTGCTCGACGGTCCAGCTGTGCCCGTCGAAAAGTCGTTGGCCGTCTTCCCAGGGGCCGATCCATGTTGCGTCTTCGGGTTTGCGGGTCAAGCTGGGGCTCCTCTGTAGGCCCCCCTGGCGCGAAACAATACGCTACGCAGCGTAACTATTTACCCGGGTCTACCGGTCTCGGAATCTTTGACTGATTTGGGGACACTCATTGTCGGTGGTTCGGGGTACAACGTCGCAGTGTTCGATCCGCGCGACGAGTTCCCGAACAACTTCGTAGGCGATCTTGTGCCCACCGAGCGCGGCTGGGTGGTCGTGCCACCCACGTGCTGCCCGCACGGACACAGCTACAGCGATCCCGGCTGGAAAGTCGCCGCGGTCTGGTGCAGCTGCGGCGATCGCCACATGGAATGGCGATGCGCTCGCGTTCGCCGGATTCCCGGACCGCGCCTCTCAGCTATAAGTGCACAGATCGTTGCGCGCCATAAGCACGAGCATCTGCGCGTTGGTGAAGCTTATGGGGGGTATCGCCGGAGAGGAGCATCACCTCCACGTCCGCCGGCGTTCGTCGCGGCGGACCGACCAGCCAGGCACACACCTGGTTCCTACTAGCTATTGCGGCCTCGGGCAGGATTGCCGAATCCGTGACCGAGGCCCAGCCAGCCAGACGGCCACCCCCGTCGGCGAACGGGTCGGTCACGCCTCCCGGACGCTGAGTTCAACCTCCCTACTGGGATCAGGTGAACGAACCACCCAACAAGGTCTCGCCAATCGGGCCGAGCAGGTCAGCCAAGCCGGTTGGGTTCAGGAGGAAGAAGTCAATGTCCGTGGCGAGGTAGCCGAGGCTGTCGTCAGGGATAAGGTAGTCGCCCGGCGGGAAGTCGGGAGAGTCGATATTGGCGCTCGTCTGGAACTGAAAGGCGCTGGGGTCGATCGCATAGATGATGTCGGCGATGGGGTGAGCCGTGGTGTCCTCGAACTGCGCGACCTGCTCGCCAAACGATATCGCGTCACCGTTATTTGTAATGGCCAAATGCTCATCAGCGGCAAGGTCAGCGCCCGCCTGCATGGTGCCGGTGCCCCCGAAGAGCTCTTCGAACCCGCCTAAGTCGGTGTTCACCCAAGGGTCGGATTCGGTCCCGTCTGGGGTGGCGTGGGCGGTGCCCATGCTGAGGAACGTGGCCACGGCTGCGCCGCCGAAGGCCGCGCCGAAACCCAGCGCAGCGGAATGCGTGCGATACATGTGCGAGCCTCGAATCTCGGTATCTCTCGATGACGCGCAGAGTATTTCACAATTCGGGTGGCGGGGTTCTAGCCGGGAAGTGATTTCGGCGGGATTTCTTGAACGCACCGAAACGGAGATTCATTTGACGGGGATCAGGGCGGCAATTATGTGGGCGGATCGGGTACGGCGTTTTGGGTTGACGGCGTGCCGTCCGATGACCGGGCCGGGCCGTGGCCCGCTTTCCTGCGGTGGGCCGGCGGTGCTTGTGCGGCAAAACCATCTACGCACCCCAAAAGGGGCCGCAATGCCGAATCCGTGACCGGGGCCCCGTCTCCATGTGGGAAGACGAACACCGCCATGACGCGCGCCATCTGGAACCGATTCGCCGCAGTCCCCGTCTAATAGTTGATCGGGGCGCCCCTACCTCTCCAGGGGGCGGCCCGATTCGCGTGTTCACTAGTTGCAGCCCGATCTCGTCACGATCCCGGAATGTCCCAATCCCAATGACTGCCGGAGTCGGTGCTGTCGTACAGCCGCAAGATCGTGGCATTCCTCGAGGCGCTGACATCTGCCGTGGGAAGGTCAGGCTGCGGACGCCCTGCATCAGCGGACCGGCACCGACTACAACACCGCGATGGACAGCGCCGGAAATCTTCGTCAGGCGGCGACAATATTCACCTTGACGACCTCACGGCGGTTGATCAGGTCGTACATGGAGGTGTGGCCGATACCGCCGAGCCATTTGTCGCGCGCTTCCTGGATTGAGACCAGTCGATTCTCCATTTGCATCCGTCTCCGTCTCGCAGTTGCCGCTGGTGTTCCAGCGCCAGCAACCATTATCGGGCACCGGCGGACGCACATTCCTATGTAAATATTCTGTAGGAGATAGCTTTTACGGCTAGGGTCGGTCGACCAGCTGATTATCAGCAAATAGTTGTTACGGTTGTGGAGACCTATGAGTAACGCCAATTCTTCGTCCCCTGGTACCACCTGATGCAACAGGGCCGTTAGCGAACCTGTTCATGGAAGTCGCGCAGCAAGTCTTTTTCAGGCGCCGGAGGCTGACAGCACTGCTGTCACTGACTGCGGAAAAATTCTTAGGCGTCCGCGCGTGTCGCGCGCTACATCCCGAGTTGCGCGCTGAGGCCATCTACCGCCGCGCGGGCTGTGGAGTCTTCCGCGTGGCCGTAGATGTCGCCCGTGATTGAGATCGAGCTGTGTCCGAGCAGATCGGCGACAGCCTTTATGTGTACGCCGCCCTCAAGCCACGCCGCAGCTGCGGAGTGGCGGAGCGTATGGACTACAACGTCTTTCACGCCTGCTGTCGTAGATGCTGTCTCGATGACGCGCAGTAGGTTGCGGGGGTCTACGGGGGTGCCGAGTTCGGTGGTGAACACCAGGCCGGTTTCGCGCCACTGGTTGCCTGCGCGCAGGCGTTCCTGTTTCTGCCGCAGCCTGTGCGCGCGCAGCATCGCAACAACTGGCTTGGACAGCGGCACTAGCCGGCGTGAGCGCGCGGTCTTAGGTTCGCTGATGGTCAGGCCGCCGTCCACGCGGGAGAGGGTCGCAGCGACCCGCAACGCTCCCCCGTCGAGATCAATGCGATCCCACTTCAAAGCTAGGGCTTCCCCCCTTCGCAAGCCGGTGCTGGCGATCAACACCAACGCCGGGTGATACCGCGAAGCCTTCGCGGCATCAAGAACTTTCACCACTGCATCCCGATCGAGATGACGAGCCTCCACCCGCTCCACGCCGGGGCGCTTCACCGCTGCCGCTAGATTGCGCGCCAGGAGTCCACCTCGTACGGCACCGTCGAGCGCAGCCCGCAGCACCGTGTACGTGGAGCGGATCGTGCTGTCGGAGAGTGCCCGCACGGGTGCGGGTTTCGGGGTGTCCTCGGAACGTCGGCCAGGTTTCATCGTGGCGCGCATGTCGAGGATCAGTTTTTCCACATCGGATGGGCGCAGCCGGTCGAGGCGCGTTGCCCCGAATGGCGCCGCCTCGAGGTGCTTCCGAGAAAGGTTGGCGTACAGCTCGCGAGTGGCTGGTTTCCGGTCGCTGGCTGCCAATGTTGTGGCGCGCCAATGGGCCAACCACGCGGAGAGGGTGGTGTTGGCGTCGCGTGGCGGCTGCCCCTCGTTGATGCGGTCGCGGGCCTTGTCGAGTTCGGCGAGCGCGGCCTTTTGATTGCGCCCGTAGACGCTGACACGCTTGTCTTGTCCGGTCACGGGGTCTCGGTAGCGGAGTCGCGCCTCCCACCGCCCATTGGGGCGCTGGTACACGTTGCCTTGGCTGTTGGCGCGGCGCTTCGCCATGAGGGCAATCTACGCTGGTGGGCGTACAAATGGGCGTACGGGAACACTTGTCGTGTTGCCAGTGACAGTAAAACCGCCTCTGACCTGTGTCGGGCTGACAGGATTTGAACCTGCGACCACTTGACCCCCAGTCAAGTGCGCTACCAAACTGCGCCACAGCCCGGCGCCGCCGACCGCTGGACGGCAGCAGGGGGAAAGCCTACAGCAGACGGTGGCGCCCACCCGAAACGACGTGGCACGATCGCACAGGTGGCGATCCAACCAGCCGAATCCCAGCGCCTCCGCGAATTGACTCGGCTTCGTCGGGTGCGTGACCGGATCGACCGGGACTACGCACAGCCACTGGACGTCGAAGCATTGGCTCGCGAGGCGTACATGTCGGCCGGCCACCTCAGCCGCCAATTCAAAGCCGCATATGGCGAGTCGCCTTACTCGTACCTGATGACGCGGCGCATCGAGCGCGCGATGGCCCTGCTACGCCGAGGCGACCTCAGCGTCACCGAAGTCTGCTTCGCAGTGGGTTGCTCGTCGCTGGGCACATTCAGCACGCGATTCAGCGAACTGGTCGGCGTCCCGCCCAGCGTCTATCGGGAGCAGACGGCCGGGCTGAACGCCGGCTTGCCGTCGTGTCTGGAGAAACAGGTCACCAGACCGGTCAGGAATCGAGAAGCACCCGCCGCCGCGCTGCATCTAGCGTGATCGTCATGGACATCCCAATTCACTCGAGCTTTGTGCCGCATGACAATCCGGAAGAATCACTGGCGTTTTACCGCGACGTCCTGGGCTTCGAAGTCCGTCTCGACGTCGGGAAAGGCACCATGCGCTGGATCACTGTCGGGCCGCCGAATCAGCCCGGCACCTCCATCGTTTTGACTCCGCCCGCCGCCAATCCGGGCATCACCGACGACGAACGCCGCACCATCGCCGAGATGACGGCCAAAGGCACCTACGCGACCATCGTCTTGGCCACCAAGGACCTCGACGCCACCTTCGAGCGGCTGCAGTCCGGTAACGCCGACATCGTGCAGGAGCCCACCGAGCAGCCGTACGGAATTCGTGACTGCGCCGTCCGCGATCCCGCGGGCACCATGATCCGCATCCAGGAGTTGGGTTAGGCGCTCGTCGGCTCGCTGAGCTTGACCAGCATCTTGCCGACGTTGGCGCCCGTGAACAGCCCGTTGAGGGCATCGACGCAGGACTCGATGCCCTCAAAGACGGTCTCGCGGTGCCTGATTCGACCCTCATGCTCCCACTGGCGCAACGCGGCCGAGGCCTCGCCGAAGCGGCCCCATTGGTCGAGCGCGTTGAACCCCTGCATCGTCGCGGTTTTGGCCAATATGTTCACGTAGTTGGCCGGACCAGGGTGATCCCCGCTGAGGTAGCTGGAGATCACTCCGCACAGCACGACCCGTGCGTTCGTGGCCAATCGGCCCAGCACCGCGTCGAGGATGGGACCGCCGACGTTGTCGAAGTAGACATTCACTCGTTGGGGGCAGTGCTGTTTGAGCGCGGCCTGCAGATCGTCGTTCTTGTAGTCGATGCACGCGTCGAAGCCGAAGTCTTCGACGACCGCCCGGCATTTCTCCGGGCCGCCCGCGATGCCCACCACCCGGGCCCCGGCGATCTTGGCGATCTGGCCGGCAATCGAGCCGGTGGCCCCCGCAGCGGCCGAAACGACCACCGTGTCGCCGGCTTGCGGCTTCCCGACGTCGGTCATCCCGATATATGCCGTCGCACCGGTCGGGCCGTAGACCGACATGATGGCCAGCTGATCGCTCTCCCCCGGTATCGGTGTGCTGAACACGTCATCGCGAATGATCACGTATTCCTGGAAGCCGGTAAGAGTGGTGATCACGTCGCCGACTTTGTAGGCGTCACAGCGTGACGACACCACCTCGCCGATACCCGCCGCGCGGATGACCTCACCGAGCTGCACCGGCGGAAGGTAGCCCTGCTGGTCGTTGAGCCAGGTCCGGACCGCGGCATCAAGGCCGACGTAGGTGGTGCGGACCAGCGCCTCACCATCGGCCGGCTCGGGTGCCGGCGTGGTGACCAGTTCCGTGTCATCCGGCTGGACGAGTCCACTGGGGCGGCGACGCAGCAGGATCTGGCGGTTGGCTAATTCGGGCACGATCCAGAAACTACCGAATGCGAATGACCTATTCGGCCCGATCTTGGTATGGGAGCATCTGGTGATGGCATCCGAGGACGATCCAGAAGCCCGAATTCGGGAACTGGAGCAACCGTTGGCGGAGACAGCTCGCGCATCCCAGGCCACGGAAAGTCAGCCGCCGAGCAAATGGGCCCCCCCTTCCGGTCCTGTGGCTCCACCGCCACCGCTGCCTTACAGCGGCGGCTATCCCGCGGGTCCACCGCCACCGCCACCGCTGCCTTACAGCGGCTCGCTGTTCGGGCCGCCGCAGACATCCGCCCGCAACCGGACGTGGTGGATCGTGGCCGGTGTCTTCGTGATTGGCATGATCGCGTTGCCGGCCGGGATCTTGTTCTTCACCGCACACCAGGTTTCGCATAGCAGATTGACCACGCTGTTCCCGACGCCGAGCATCTCCCCCGACCGCCCGAGCCCGTCCAGCGCGATCACGTCAACAGCACCTGCCGCCGTCCCGTCGGCGCCGCCGTCAGGCGGGAACCTCACCGTCTCCGGCATCAACGAGAGCCGGACGATCGCCTGCAACCAAACCAGCGTCAGCATCAGCGGAGTGTCCAACACGGTCGTGATCACGGGTCACTGCACTAGCCTGTCGGTGTCCGGCGTCCAGAACAAGGTCACTGTCGAGGGCGTCGATAACATCGAAGCCTCCGGCTTCGGTAATCAGGTCACATACCTCAAAGGGTCGCCGCACGTGGAGGAGTCCGGCCAAGGCAACGTCGTTCACCAGGGCTGATCAATACACCATTAGTAGGCGGTACAGACCGATCAGCCCGACGACAACGATCATGGCGCGCAATGCATTCGGCGACAACCGACGCCCGTAGCGGGCGCCTAACCAGCCGCCGAGCAGGGACCCGACCGCGATGAGACCCGCTACCGGCCAACTTATCCGATGGAAAGCCACGAAGGTATAGGCCAGCGCTGCAACAAGATTCACGAGAAGAGTCAGCAGATTCTTCGCCGCATTCATCCGTTGCACAGATTCGGGCAGCATCGCACCCATCACGCCGACAAGCAGAATGCCCTGCGCCGCGGTGAAATAGCCGCCATAGACTCCGATCGCGAAGGTGCTCAACACCAACGCGGCCATCCGGCCCGGCGACACCTCTTCGACGGAACGGCCCGCCTTCTCGGCCCGGTCCTGCGCCCACGCCTGAATCCGCGGGCCGATCACCACCAGGATCAGCGCCGTGATCAGCAGGACCGGCACTATTGCGGTGAATACTTTCTCCGGCAGATGCAGCAGCAGCCAGGCACCGAGCATCGCGCCGATGATCGACGCCGGAATCTGCCAGCGCAGCCGGTCCCACTGACCGCGTAGTTCACGACGGTAGCCCCAGGTGCTCGCGACATTGCCCGCGACCAGGCCCACCGCGTTCGACATGGTTGACGTCACCGGCGGGTAGCCCATTGCCACCAGGGTCGGGAAGGTGATCAGGGTGCCCGACCCGACAATGGCGTTGATGGCGCCCGCGCCAACTCCGGCAAGGACGATCAGGATCGCGTGTGACAGGGGCACCGAAACGACCTTATCTGGAACGGTTTCGGCGTCGCCGGGGTGTCAGCGGGATTTTGGCTTGCGCTTCTCGCGCACTCGCACGTTGATGCGGATCGGGCTGCCCTCGAAGCCGAACGTCTCGCGTAGTCGTCGCTCCAAAAACCGGCGGTAGCCGGCCTCCAAAAAGCCCGAGGTGAACAACACGAACGTCGGCGGGCGCGCGGTGGCCTGGGTGGCGAACAGGATGCGCGGCTGCTTACCGCCGCGCACTGGCGGCGGCGTCGCGGCCACGATCTCCTTGATCCACGTGTTCAACCGACCGGTGCCGATCCGGGTATCCCACGACTCCAGCGCGCTTTCCAACGCCGGCACCAACTTCTGCACCGCGCGACCGGTCTTCGCGGAGATGTTGACCCGCTGCGCCCAACGCAGTTGCACCAGCTCGCGGTCGATCTCGTTGTCCAGCTGGTAGCGACGTTCTTCGTCGACGAGATCCCACTTGTTGAATGCCAGCACCAGAGCTCGCCCGGACTCGATCACCATCGACAGCACCCGCTGGTCCTGCTCGGTCAGCGGCACCGAGCCGTCGATCAGCACGATCACCACCTCGGCCGCGTCGATCGCGCCGTGGGTGCGCACCGAGGCATAGAACTCATGGCCGCTGGCTTGGCCGACTTTGCGGCGCAGTCCGGCCGTATCGATGAATCTCCAGACCTTGCCGTCCATCTCGATCAGCGAGTCCACCGGGTCGACCGTGGTGCCCGCAACGTCGTGGACCACCGACCGCTCATCGCCCGCCAACCGGTTCAGCAGCGAGCTCTTCCCCACGTTCGGCTTGCCGACCAGCGCCACCCGCCGCGGACCGCCCCGGGTCGAGGCCAACTCCGCGACCTCCGGTAGCGCACCGACGACCGCGTCGAGCAGATCGGCCACGCCGCGACCGTGTATCGCGCTGACCGCGAACGGTTCGCCGATGCCCAGCGACCACAGCGCCGCGGCGTCGGACTCGCCTTTTTCGCTGTCAACTTTGTTGGCGGCCAAGAACACTGGCTTACCCGAGCGTCGCAGGATACGAGCGGCGGCCTCGTCGCCGGCGGTCGCACCGACGACGGCATCGACGACCAGGATCACCGCGTCGGCCGTACGCATGGCCACCGACGCCTGTTCGGCGACCAGCTGCTGCAGACCCTTGGCGTCGGGCTCCCATCCCCCGGTGTCCTGGACAACGAACCGGCGACCGGTCCACAGCGCGTCGTAGGACACCCGGTCGCGGGTTACACCCGGCACATCTTGAACGACGGCCTCACGCCGGCCCAGGATCCGATTGACCAACGAGGACTTGCCCACGTTCGGCCGGCCCACCACCGCGACCACCGGTGGCGGACCAGCGGCGATATCGTCAACAGCGTCGATGAAATCTGCTGATTCCCAGTCACGTTCGTCAACCCAGGTACCGTCGTGAGTCATCTGTGGCTCGATCCCGGCTTCGCCGGCATCATCGTCGTCGGCGTGAGTCATCTGGTCGCCTCGGCTCGCTCATGCACCAGGTCCAACAGATGCGCGATCACTTCGGATTCGGTCATGTCACTGGTGTCGACGACCACCGCATCCGAAGCCGCCCGCAGTGGCGATACCGCTCGCGTCGAATCCAGGTGATCGCGGCGGCGCACATCGGCCAGAACGCCCGCGTAGTCGTCCGGCAGACCCGCGCCGACGTTCTGATCATTTCGGCGCCGCGCCCGCGTCTCTGCCGACGCGGTCAGGAAAATCTTCACGTCGGCGTCCGGCAGCACCACGGTCCCGACGTCGCGACCCTCCACCACGACGCCGCCCGGACCGTGCGCCATTGTGCGTTGCAGGTCGACCAGGCGGGTACGTACGGCGGGAACCGCCGAGACAGCCGACACTGCTCTGGTGACCTCGTCCCCGCGGATCTCCGACGAAACATCTTCGCCATCAAGGTAACTGCGGTCCTCGTCGGGGTCGTAACTCACCGACAGCCGCACGTCAGCCACGATGCCAACGACGTCTGCTTGGTTGGCGGGGTCGATTCCGGCGCGCAGCACCGCCAACGTGACGATGCGGTACATGGCACCGGTATCGAGGTAGCGGGCGCGTAACGCGCGCGCCAATCCTCGTGATACCGAAGACTTTCCGGTTCCAGCCGGGCCGTCGACGGCTACCACAATGTCAGTCACAACCCGACCGCCTTATAGAGGTCTCCGATCTCGTTGCGGCGCAACGCCCGGATGCTACCCGGACGCTGGTCCCCGAGCGACAACGCGCCGATGTCGGTGCGGACCAGCTCTTGCACCGGGAATCCGGCCTCCGCCAACATTCGCCGCACAATGCGTTTACGTCCTTCGTGCAACGTGACGCGGATCAGCGTCTTGCCGGGAATGGAGTCCACCACCGCGAATTCGTCGACCGCGACCGGCCCGTCGTCGAGATCGATACCGGCCCGCAACTTCTTGCCGAGCCCGCGCGGTACCGACCCATTGACGGTCGCCAGATATGTCTTGGGAATCTCATACGACGGGTGCATCAGCCGGTGCGCTAGCTCGCCGTCGTTGGTCAGCAAGATCAATCCCTCGGTGTCGGCGTCGAGGCGCCCGACGTGAAACAGCTTCTTGTTGCCGCGAACTCGATGCTCGACCAAGTCACCGATGCACGGTCGGCCGTGATCATCGGACATCGTCGAATGCATACCACGCGGCTTGTTCAGCGCCAGGTACACCAGCGAGTCGTCCAGGACCACCCGCGCGCCATCCACGCGGATCACCGACACGTTCGGGTCGACTCGGGTGCCCTGCTCGGTCACCACCTGGCCGTCGACCTCGACGCGGCCGTCACGGATCATCTTCTCGGCGTTGCGCCGGGAGGCAATTCCGGCCTGCGACAGCACTTTCTGCAGGCGAATCCCAGAGGATTCGCCTGTGCCGGCCATCATTCGTGATCCACGTCGAACGACAACGGCTGGTCGTTGGCAACCGGGCCGCCGGCGAGTTTCACGAAACGCGGCTCTACGTCCAAGGATTCGCTGAGGTCTTCGATCATGTCGACATCGGGAAGCAGCGGCGCGATGTCGGGAAGGTCGGTTAGCGACGACAGTCCGAGCCGTTCCAGGAAGAGCTCGGTCGTCGCGAAAGTCACGGCGGCGGTGTCGGGGTCAGCGCCGGCTTCGGTGATCAACCCGCGCGCCAGCAGCGTACGCATGACCGCGTCGACGTTGACGCCGCGCACCGCGCTTACTCTGGCACGCGTCACCGGTTGGCGGTAAGCCACCACCGCCAGCGTCTCCAGCGCCGCCCGGGTGAGCTTGGAGCGAGACCCGTCGAGCAGCAGCCGCTCCACGTAGGGCGCGAACCGGGACCGGGTATACATCCGCCATCCGCCGCCGGCTTCGCGCAAGTCGATGCCGCTGTCGCGTTCGGTGAGCTCGTCGGCTATCAGTCGCAGCTTGGCGGCCACCCGGTACGCCGGCTGCTCGGTCGCCGCGGCCAGCGCGTCGACGGTCACCGGAGTGTCGACGACCAACAGCAGCGCCTCGAGCACCGCGCCCAGTTCGCCGTCTTCGAGCTCCGGTGCGGTCGCCACATCGATGCCGAGGTTGGCACTCGAGGCGGGATCGACGTCGAACTCGTCTTCCTCACCAATGCCCACGCTGGGATCGGTCATCACAGGTCTCGCACTTCTTGATCGGTCGGCGAATCCGCTTCCCGCAATTCTTCGTTGGTCGGCCGTTCTCCGGTCCACGAAACCTGGAGCACACCAAGCGGTTCTACTTGGTCGAATGCTACCGCCCGCGATCGATACAGTTCGAGCAGCGCCAGGAAGCGGCCGACGATCTCGATGGGCTGACACTCGGCGATCAGGTCGGAGAATGCCGCCCACTGCCCGATCCCACGCTGCTCGAGGAACCACAGCAGCCGTTTGGCCTGTTCCGGTACCGACACATGCATCTCGTGGAGATGTTCGGTGGCCACGGTCGGCACGGGCCGTGGCGTGAAGGCGATCGCGGCGATCTGAGCGAACCGTTCGGCGTCGACGCCGAGCATCACCTCGGGCAGCAGGTCGGCGTACCGGTCCTCCAGTGACACCGCGCGGGGATAGCTGCGCAGGGCGGCGGCTTCGAGCTCGGCGAACATCAGCGCAACGTGCTTGAACGCCCGGTACTGCAGCAACCTGGCGAACAGCAGGTCGCGGACCTCCAGCAGGGCCAGGTCTTCCTCGTCGGTCACTTGGCCGGACGGCAACAGCCGGGCCGCCTTCAGGTCGAGCAGCGTGGCCGCGACGACGAGGAATGCGGTCGTCTCCTCGAGTTCCAGCTCACGACCGATCTCGCGGGTGTAGGCAATGAAATCATCGGTGACCTGGTGCAACGCCACCTCGGTCACATCCATGCGATGAGCGAAGATCAGCTGCAGCAGCAGGTCGAACGGCCCCTCGAAATTGGTCAGCCTGACCTGGAAGCCGTTCTGGGGTGACTTCTCCTCGCAGTTGGTTCGGCCCGTCACGCGCCGAACCGGTCGATCACCTCGCGGGCCAGCGCGCGGTAGGCGGCCGCGCCGCCCGATTTCGGGGCCCAGCTGGTGATCGGTTCGCCGGCGACGCTGGTCTCCGGGAAGCGGACGGTGCGGGAGACGACGGTGTCGAACACCAGATCGCCGAAGCGCTCGACCACCCTCGCCATCACCTCGCGGGAGTTCACCGTGCGCGGGTCGTAGCGGGTGATCAGGATGCCGCTGATGTCCAGTTTGGGGTTGAGCCGGTCGCGCACCTTCTCGACGGTGTCGGTCAGCAGGGCCAGGCCGCGCAGCGAGAAGAACTCACACTCGGTCGGGATGATGACGCCGTCCGAACAGGCCAGGCCGTTGACGGTCAGCAGACCCAGCGACGGCTGGCAGTCGATCAGCACATAGTCGTAGCGATCCAGCACCGGGTGTAGGGCGCGGGCCAATGTCTGCTCGCGGCCCACCTCGTTGACCAGCTGGATCTCCGCGGCAGACAGATCGATGTTGCTGGGCACCAGGTCCAGGTTCTTGACGCGGGTGTTCATCAGCACGTTGTCGAGCGATACCCGGGGCTCGACCAGCAGGTTGTGAATCGTGTGTTCGAGCTCGTAGTGCGGTACGCCGAGGCCCGCTGACAATGCTCCCTGCGGGTCCAGATCGACGAGCAGGACGCGGCGACCGCATTCGGCCAGCGCCGCGCCCAGGTTGATCGTCGACGTGGTCTTCCCGACCCCGCCCTTCTGGTTGCACATCGCCACGACCTTGGCCGGGCCGTGTGACGTGCGCGGCTTGGGTTCGGGGATCGCCCGCGGTGGACGCCCGGTCAGGCCGAGCTCGGTGCCGCTGCCGGAGTCGTCACTCATGGGCGCCGCTCCTCAGCATCGCTGGCTGTGCATAGTCGCCGGCGTCGTCGTTACGGCGCCGCTCCTCCGCATCGCTGCGCTCTGCATCGTCGCCGGCGCGCGTCATACCCGCCTGCGGCTCGGCAGCGTGCATCGCCCCAGCGTGCGCGGTGGTTGGGAAATGACGGACATCGCAGGAAAGTCTAACGGGTGTACGGGCTCCTGCCGGAAGACCCGCAACAACGTCACCAGGGAATTTAGGGAGGCTCCACCACGCGTCGCCGCGAGCTAGGGTGACGACCATGAGTCTGAAGCAGCGCATTCCTCTGTTGCGGTGGTCGGTGTGGCGGATGGCTGCCGGCGCCCGCAGTTTCTTCACGACAGGCCAGTTCGGCGACGGGCGCGAAGCGGCCGCGGTCGCCTACGTGCTGGAGCACGCCCGGGCGGGCGACATCGACGATGTGCTGGCCACCGTCGACCGGTTCGCCTATGAGAAGTCGCTGCTGGTCAACGTCGGCGACGAGAAGGGCGCGCTGCTCGACGCCGCGGTTCGGCGGGCCGACCCGAAGCTGGCGTTGGAGCTGGGCACCTACTGCGGGTACAGCGCGTTGCGCATTGCCCGATCCGCGCCGGGCGCCAAGGTGTATTCGGTCGAGCTGGCAGAAGCCAACGCCGCCAACGCCCGTCAGATCTGGGCGCACGCCGGAGTCGCCGACCAGATCACCTGTGTGGTGGGCACGATCTCCGACGGTGGTCACACTCTGGACGCGTTGGCCGCCGATCATGGCTTTGCCGCCGGCGCGCTTGACTTCCTGTTCCTCGACCACGACAAGGACGCCTACCTCACGGATCTGCAGAGCATCCTGGACCGGGGCTGGCTGCACTCCGGCTCGATCGCGGTCGCTGACAACGTCAGGCTTCCCGGCGCGCCGAAGTACCGAAAGTACATGCGCGAGCAACAGGGCCAGCTGTGGCAGACCGTCGAGCACAAGGCCCACGTGGAATATCAGAGCATGCTCCCCGATCTGGTGCTCGAATCGGAGTACTTGGGCAGCTAATGCGCGCGCGGGTGGGCCTCGGCCCAGATCTCACGCAGTGCGTGCACGGTGACCATGGTGTAGATCTGCGTCGTGGTCACCGACGCGTGTCCCAGTAGTTCCTGGACCACCCGAACGTCTGCGCCGCCCTCCAACAGGTGCGTGGCAAACGAGTGTCGGAGCGTGTGCGGTGACACGCCTGAGGTGATGCCGGCTCGCTCAGCGGAATCCTGTAGCACCTGCCATGCACTCTGGCGTGACAACCGGCCGCCACGGGCATTGAGGAAGATGGCCGGGGTGCCACGGCCGCGACGGGCCAACTCCAACCGTCCCCGCACCATGTACGCGTCCAGCGCCTGCACCGCGGGGCGTCCGATCGGAACCAGCCGCTGCTTGCCGCCTTTCCCATGCAAAAGCACCGAACGCGCGTGCGTGTCGACGTCGTCGACATCGAGACCCACAGCTTCGGAAATCCTTGCGCCGGTGGAGTACAACAGCTCGAGCATTACGCGGTTACGCAGCGTCAACGGGCCGTCGGACGGGCTGTCGCCGCCGGCGCCGGCCAGCAGGGCGAGCACCTGATCCACGCTAAGGCTCTTGGGCAGCCGGCGGCCCGGTGTGGGTGGTTTGACCGCCTGCGCGACGTCGAATTCGGCCAGGCCTTCGGCAGCGGCGAACCGGTGTAACCCGCGCACGGCGATCAGGGTCCGCGCCGCCGACACCGCCGACAGGGGCGAGACACCGGAGTCCGGGTCACCGCGCCGCAGCGCCATCAGGAATTCGCTGACGTCGTCCTCGCTGACCTTCGCCAGATCGTCGACGCCGCGCAAGGTGAGGTGATCGGAGTAGCGGCGAAGGTCACGGCGATACGAGCTCAAGGTGTTGGCCGCCACCCCGCGTTCGATCGTCAGGTGGTCGAGGTATCCCTGCAGCTGGCCTTCCAAGGGCGGCGCCAGCGTCGTCATCCTGCTGCCTGCCGCGCGCTGAATACCGTCGGCTTGTCAGTCCACGGCGCGTCCACCGGCCGCGGCTCCGCGATTCCTTTGCAGACTGCATACGCCGCCAGAATCCCGCCCGCCGCAAGGGCATTGACGATCTCACCGGTGAACACCCGCTGCACGGCCTCGGCGATCGGATACCACTGCAAGGTCATGTCGGCTTCTTCGTCGTGTGCCACGGGTCGGCCGACGTCTCTCAATCCGGTGGCCAGATAGACCCGTACCGATTCGTCGCTGAAACCCGGCGTGGAATCCAGATCGCACAGCACCTGCCAGGTCTTGGCCTCCAGCCCGGCCTCCTCGCGCAGCTCGCGGGCCGCGGTCAGGTGTGGGGCTTCGCCGTGCAGGTCGAGTAATCCGGCGGGCAATTCCCACAGGCGCCGGCCGATCGGGTGGCGGTACTGATACACCAGCGGGATGCGGCCGTCGTCGTCCATTGCGACGATGGCCACCGCGCCGAAGTGCTCGACGACTTCCCGCGCGACGACCTTCCCGCCGGGCATCCGGACCTGGTCTCTGCGCAGTGCGAAAATTTTTCCGCTGTAGAGGATTTCGGACGAGATCGTCTCGAAGACGTGGTCAGCCACGGGCGGGCTCAGACAACGACGTCGCTTGGGCGCCGTCGTGTTGGTCGCTGCCGTTCTCGCGTCGTTCAGGGATTTCCACCGGCAACCGCTCGGCCGCCTTGTAATCGATGGCCGCGCCGATGAAGCCGACGAACAGCGGGTGCGGGCGAGTCGGCCGGCTCTTCAACTCGGGGTGCGCCTGCGTGCCTACGACGAAGGAATGCATCTCCGGCGGGTACTCGACGAACTCGACCAGATGACCATCAGGAGAAGTCCCGGAGAATCTCAGTCCGCTCTCGGCGATGCGCTCCCGGTACGTGTTATTGACCTCGTAACGATGCCGATGCCGCTCCGACACCTCGGTCGACTGATAGGCCTGCGCGACAATGGAACCCGGCTCCAGGACTGCCGGATATGCACCCAGCCGCATGGTGCCCCCGAGGTCGGCTTCGCCGGCGACGATCTCCTGCTGGTCGGCCATGGTCGAGATGACCGGATCGGGTGTGGACGGATCGAATTCCGCCGAGTTGGCCTCGGTCAGGCCGACCGAACGGGCGGCTTCGATCACGATGCACTGCAAGCCCAGACACAGACCCAGGACGGGCAGCCCACGGGCACGTGCGTGGGAGATGGCGCCGATCTTGCCCTCGATCCCCCGGATGCCGAACCCGCCGGGGATCAGCACACCATGGACGTCGTCGAGCACCGCCGCCGCGCCGCTCGGCGTCTCGCAGTCATCGGAGCCGACCCAGCGGATCTCCACCTTCGCGCGGTGCTTGAACCCGGCTGCCCGCAGCGCCTCACTCACCGACAGGTACGCATCGGAGAGATCAATGTACTTGCCTACCAAAGCAATTCGCACGGTTTCCTGCGGGTCGTGCACGCGGCGCAGCAGGTCGTCCCATTCTGTCCAGTCGACGTCGCGGAACGGCAGGTTGAGCCGGCGCACCACAAAAGCGTCCAACTCCTCACGGTGCAGCACCTTCGGAATGTCATAGATCGACGGCGCGTCAGGTGTGGAGATGACGCCGTCGATGTCGACGTCACACATCAGCGCGATCTTGTTCTTCAGCGGCTCGGGCACGTCGCGATCGCAGCGCAGGATCAACGCGTCGGCGCTGATACCGATGCTGCGCAGTGCGGCTATCGAGTGCTGGGTCGGCTTGGTTTTCAATTCGCCCGACGGCGCCAGGTACGGGATCAGCGACACGTGCAGGAAGAAGACATTCTCGCGGCCGAGGTCATGGCGTACCTGCCTGGCCGCCTCGAGAAAGGGCTGCGATTCGATATCACCGACGGTGCCCCCGATTTCGGTGATGACAACGTCCGGCCGGTTGCCGTCGGCGTCCGGCTCGGCCATCGCCAGGATGCGGCGCTTGATCTCATCGGTGATGTGCGGGATCACCTGGACCGTGTCGCCGAGGTATTCGCCGCGGCGCTCTTTGGCGATGACCGTCGAATACACCTGTCCGGTCGTGACATTCGCCGAGCCGGACAGATCGCGATCCAAGAAGCGCTCGTAGTGACCGACGTCGAGGTCGGTCTCGGCGCCGTCTTCGGTGACGAAGACCTCGCCGTGCTGGAATGGATTCATGGTGCCGGGGTCGACGTTGAGGTAGGGGTCGAGCTTTTGCATCGTCACCTGCAGCCCGCGCGCGGTCAGCAGCTGTCCAAGGCTGCTCGCGGTCAGACCCTTGCCGAGCGACGAGACGACCCCTCCGCTGACGAAGAGGTGCTTGGTGGCGGTCTGCGGATGCTTACGCAATGTGGCGACCTCCGTGAAGACGGCGCAGGGCTAGACCTCTGTTTGAGGGCTGATCTCCAGCTTTGGGCCTGCCGACCCACGGAAACCCACCCTAACAAACACTCAGCCGACTCGTCGCTAACACGCCCGTCGGGTGCGCGCGACGTGCGGGGCTTATTGAGCGAGGGTGAGTCCGGTGTTGCGTTGACCCGTGCCGTACTGGCCGGTGCGACCGCCGTTGATCAGGTCGGCGACGCCTAGGACTGCGGTAATGCGACCGGACTCGGCATCGACGTCGTCGACGGTGCTGATCAGCGGTGTCACCGTCGCATCTCCGCGGGCGACGGCGACTGCGGCCGGGCCGCCGGACGAGCCGTCCCGCCCGGCGAGCAGCACACCCGAGCCGTGCGGTGACAACGCGGCGGCGAACCGGGCCACGCTGACGCCCTGGTTGCCCGCGTCGTTGCCCAGGGTGCCGCCGGTGACGATCGCCGCGGCGTTCGCCGCGCCGATGTGCTGATTTCCGTAGCCGATAAAGCCGGTGTCACGCAATGCCGCCAACACAGTGTCGCGTTGCGCGTCGTCGACCGGCGCAATGGCGGGGTCTCGATTGATCAGCAGTGCGATGCCCAGCAGGTCGCCGGCCTGCGAGCCCTGGTCGACCAGCTTGGTGCTCAACTGTGCGCCAGCGGGCAGGATCGAGGAGTTGACCACCGTATGCAGCTTCTCCGCGGAGTTGGCGTCGACGAACTCCTGCGTCAACGCGACCGTGCCGGTGACCGCTCCGCCGGCCTGCCCGACGAGCTTCGACACCGCGTCGACGTCGTCGTCCTTGGCGTCGGGAGCGCGGAAGATGACCACCGACTTGCCGTTGAGTGCGTCATGCACCATCCGGCCTGCCATCTGGGTGTCGAAAGTGTTTGCGGCGCCGATCTTTCCGTTCAGTAGATTCTTCTCGTCAGTCAGCGTGTTGATCTGGCTGTGCAAATTCTTCGTCTCCTCACGCAATCCGGACAGCATCGTGTTGGAGAGCAAACCCGAGCCGAGCACAACCCCGACCGCCAGTGCCAGGAAAACGGCGGCTAGCGAGACCGCATGCTGCCGTAGAGATATCACGTCTGCACCGCCCTAATGGATCCAGTGCTGGGCCCAGGCCAGGAAGTGGTGCCAGTACTGGACGGCAAAGTGCCACACCACGGTGTCGGTGCGCGACACCCACAACGCGGCGATGACCGCAATCAGCATCGTCAGGACCAGCAGCGCGATCGCGCCACCGGAGATGCGGTTGTGATACAGCGTGGCAACCGCTTTGGCGTCGACAACTTTCTCTCCGACGCGCAGCCGGGTGAGGAATGTCGACGGGTTGCTCTGCTGGCGGGTCCGGTCGAAGAACGTCTCGATGTTGGCCTTGTGGCCCGCGGTCACCAACAAAGCGGCGCCGTGGTGGTCGGCCAGCAGCAGCGCCAGGTCGGCGGGCGACCCCGCGGCCGGAAAGGTCATGGCTCCGATGCCCAGGTCCTGAATGCGTTCCAGGCCGGGCGCGTGGCCGTCGGCATCGGCGGGCAGCACCACCTGAGCTCCGCATTTGAGCACCTCGGCGCTCAGGTCGCTGGGATCGCCGACGATGAGCTGCGGGCGATACCCGGCGTCGCGCAACACATCTGCACCGGTGCCCGCACCGATCAGCACCGGCTGATACTCCTTGATGAAGGGCTTGAGCCGCTTGAGGTCTGCGGCGGCGTCCTCATCGTCAGCGACCACGACGACGTGACGGCGACGCAGCTCGACGTCGACGTCGGGGATCCCGATCCCATCGATCAACAGCGGGCTCTCGCTGCGGATGAACTCAATGGTGTTGCCCGCGAACGCCTCGAGGTGCGAAACCAATCCGGTCTTGGCCTCCTGCATCAGGTCGGCGATCTCTTCGTCGGTGCGTTCGGTGCCCCGGATCAGCCGGCGGTCCCCGGCGTACACGCCGCCGTCGTGCAGTCGGATCTTCGCGCCGTCCTTGATCTTCTTGAAGACCTCGGGACCCGTGTCGTCGATCAGCGTGACGCCGTTGTTCACCAGCACCTCGGGGCCCAGGTTGGGGTAGCGACCGGACACCGAAGTGGATGCGTTGATGACCCCGGCGATCTGTGCGTCAACCAGCGCGTCGGCCGTGATGCGATCCAGGTCCAGCACATCGAGGACGACGATGTCGCCGGGGCTGACCCGGCGCAGCAGTCGATCGATGTCGCGGTCGACCCGTGCCGTGCCAACGAGACCAGGACGGTCGGTGTTGCGGGACAGCAGACCGGACAGTGTGGTGGTGACGCTCATGGGGCGATTCTGTCGGTGAACCCGAGATCGGGCGGGGAGGCGCGCCGTAACAACAGCCTCAGAAGTTATATCTTGTCACATCTGCAACAGCCTCAATACGCTTACGAGGTCGCAATCCGGTCACAGTCCGCTGCCTCGAGAAGTTCGCGGGCGTGTGCGCGCGCCGTATCCGAATCACCCAGCCCGGCCAGCATTCTCGCCAGTTCGGCAACCCGGTCATCGCCATCGAGACGCCGCACCCCGCTAGCGCCCTTCGGGCCGGTGCTGTCGACCATCAGGTGCACGTCGGCGTACGCCGCGACCTGCGGCAGATGCGTCACCACGATGACCTGCCGATTGCGGGCCAGCCGCGCCAGACGCCGGCCGATCTGTACCGCGGCCCGGCCGCCGACCCCGGCGTCGACTTCGTCGAACACCATCGTGGTGCCCGCCATCGACGCCGTCAGCACGACCTCCAGCGCGAGCATCACCCGCGACAGTTCACCGCCCGACGCGCTCTTGGACAGCGGCAGCACCGCGGTGCCCCGATGCGCGGCGAAGCCGAACTCGACCTGGTCGACGCCGTCACTGCCGGCATGCGCCCGGGTGCCCGTGGCGAGCGTCAACGCAGCCGGATCGTCGGCGGCGGCCGGCAGGCTCGACACGGTGATGGTGAATTCGGCGTCGGCCATCGCCAATCCGGACAACTCCCCGGTGACGTCCTTGGCCAACCGCTTGGCGGCCTGGCTGCGCGCCTTGCTGAGTTCGGTTGCCGCACCAGCTAATTGGATCGCCAACTCGTCGACCCGCTGCTGCAGACCGGCCAGTGCTTCTTCGGAAACATCCAAGTGCGCCAGCCGATCTCGCGCTTCGCCCGCCCATTGCAGCACGCCGTCGATGTCGGCGGCGTATTTGCGGGTGAGCGTGCGCAACTCGGCTTGGCGGCCGAGCTTGGCGTCCAGCGTGCTGGCATCGGCCGGCAGCTTCGCCAGGTATCCGCCGAGCTCGCGAGCGACATCGGCCACCACTGCCAGCGCCTCACCAAGCTGACCGGCCAAGCCCAGCAGCGTCGTGTCGTCGGTCGACTCCAGTGCGGTCTTGGCTCGCGCCACACCGTCCGCCGCCGACACGGCCTGGCCGGCGGGTTCGGCTGCGGTGTCCTCTCCTGCCCCGGACAACGCGGCGCGCGCCCCGGATGCCGCCTCGCGGAGCGCGTCCAACTCCGAGAGCCGGCGAATATCGGCGATCAGCGCATCGTCTTCGCCGGGCGCAGGATCTATGGTGTCGATCTCTTGCAGCGCGAACTTCAGCTGATCGGCCTCTTGCGCCAATTCACGAGCCCGATTGCTGCGATCGACGAGGTCGCGCTGCGCCGACTGCCACGCGTCGCGCAGCTTGCGGTACCGCTCCAGCCGGGTGCCGACTGCCGCGAACCGGTCGAGGGCGCCGCGTTGCTCGTCGGGTCGCATCAGCCGTAGCTGGTCGTTTTGCCCGTGCAGCGTGAGTAGCTCGGTGGTGAATCCGCTCAACGATTTGGCGGGCACGCTGCGCCCGCCGAGGTAGGCCCGTGACGGACCGTCGCGGCTGACCGAGCGCAGCGCGATGATGCTGCCGTCCTCGTCACGCTCGGCGCCGGACGCGTCCAGCATCTCGTCGATCTGCATCGCCGCTTTCTCGTCGAGATCGCCCGTGGTGAAGCGGCCCTCGACGACCGCCCGCTCGGCTCCGGAACGAACCCGGTTGGCGTCGGCACGGGCTCCGCCGAGCAGATGCAGCCCCGTCACCACCATGGTCTTGCCCGTTCCGGTCTCCCCCGTCAAAACCGTGAGACCGCTGCCGAATTCGGCCGTCGCGACGCTGATGGCGCCCAACGACTCGATCCGAATTTCACTGAGCACGTTACCGTCCGCGCCAGCCGGTGACCGGCAGTCTGAACTTGCGCACCAACCGGTCTGTGAACGGGGCGCTGTCCAGCCGTGCCCATTTCACCGACGCATCGCAGCGCCGCACTTCCAACCGTGCACCGGCGGGGACCAGCATCTCCCGGCGGCCGTCGCAGAACACCAGGGCGTCGTGGCCATCGGCCTCGATTTCGATGGCGATCCGCGCGTCGGGGCTGGTGACCATCGGCCGGGCGAACAAAGCGTGAGCGTTGTTGGGCACCACCAACAATGCCTCGAGATCCGGCCACAGGATGGGTCCGCCCGCGGAGAACGCGTAGGCCGTGGAGCCGGTGGGGGTGGACACCAGCACGCCGTCACAGCCGAACGTCGACACCGGCCGTCCGTCGACCTCGAGAACCACCCCGAGCACCCCGAGCCGCGGGCCCTTTTCCAGGCTGGCTTCGTTGAGGGCCCAACCGCGGGACAGCACCTTGCCCTTCACCCACACCGCGATGTCGAGGGTGAGTCGTTCTTCGATGCTGTAGCTGCGCGCGACGACGTGATCCAGCACGCTGTCGATCGCCTCCGTCTCGGCCTCGGCGAGAAAGCCGATGCGGCCGAGGTTGACGCCCAGCACCGGGATCTCAGCATTGCGGGCGAGTTCGGCGGCGCGCAGAAAAGTGCCGTCGCCGCCGAGACCGATCACCAGCTCGCAGCCCTCACCGGCGTTCGGGTCGGCATCGACGACCTCGATGTCGACGCCCAGCGCGCGCATATCGTCCGGGCCCAGGTGCAACGGACCCCGGTCTACCGCTTCGGCCGACAGCACGCGGAGGCCAATACCGTTGTCGTGCAACACTTTCTCGACGCGGTGTGCAGTTTCGGTGGCTTCTGCGCGGCCGGTGTGCACGACGAGTAGGACGGTGCGCTCACGAGTCATTGCGGACCTTCCTCGACAGCTCGATATACAGCGCGGTGCAGGTCATCAGATGTAAGGCTCCGATCGGTCTCGGCGCGCAGCCACAGAAAGTATTCAACGTTGCCCGACGGCCCCGGAAGCGGACTCGGGGTGACCCCGACGGTATGCCAGCCAAGCTCATCCGCCCGGCGTGCGACAGCGAGCACAGCGCCCGCCCGCAACTCGGGACTATGCACCACGCCGCCAGCTCCCACCTGCCCCTTACCTACTTCGAACTGCGGCTTCACCATGGGAACGATATCCGCGTCGGGCGACGCGCATCCAGTCAGCGCGGGCAACACTGTGCTCAGCGAGATGAACGACAGGTCAGCGACGACGGTCTCAACCGGACCGCCGATGACATCCGGCGTGAGCTCGCGCGCATTGGTCCGCTCGACGACGGCCACCCGGCAATCGGACCGCAGCGACCAGGCCAGCTGGCCGTAGCCGACATCGACCGCGACCACCTCCCTGGCACCGCGATCCAACAACACTTCGGTGAACCCGCCCGTCGAGGCCCCCGCGTCCAGACACCGTCGTCCTTCGACGGTGATTCCGAAACTGTCGAGCGCGCCGATGAGCTTGTGCGCGCCCCGCGACACCCAGTTGCGCTCGACGTCGCCGGTGACGGTGAGCGCAGCGGATGCCGCGACGGCGGTGCTCGGCTTGACTGCCGGCATGCCGTCGATGCTGACCTTGCCGGCTCCGATCAACTCCGCGGCCTGCTGGCGAGAACGAGCCAGGCCGCGCCGGACCAACTCGGCGTCGACGCGGCTGTGCCGCGGCATGAGGGACTCAGCCCTTCTCCGCCGACTCCAGCGCCCGCACCAGCATGTCGTGCGCCTCTGACAGCCGACGCGCGAGCTCCTCGAGATCGGCTTCGGAGGGCATGTTCTCGGTGTTGGCAGGATCGGGCAGCTCGGCGAGTACGGCGTCGATTTGTGCGCGAATCTGATCTGGGTCGTTACTCATCGCGTTCCAACGCTATCGGATTTAGGCCAGAGACCACCGTTGCAGGGCGTCGCGGGCGGCGTCGTCGCCCGCATCGACTGTGACGGCATGGCCGTTGAGCTGGCCGGACCAGACTGCGGCAGCGACGGCACGAACGATGGAAAGCCCGTCGCCATCGTGCTCGTCGCCCTTGGCGCACACAGTCAGCGACCCGTCAGCAGTCTCGATATGCCATCCCGATTGTGCGGCCACCGCGAGCGCATCGGCGTCCTGGTGGAGCGAGCGTAGGTCGTGGCCGATGTAGGTCGGGCGTTGTTCGGGCACGGCGTGCACCGCGTCGCGCGCGGAATTGACCCCCGTGAGCACGAACAGGCTGGGCAGTTCAGCCGCGTTGGCACCTGCCATATCGGTGTCCAATCGATCGCCGACGACCAGCGGTGTACGAAAGTCGCCGCGGGCCAATGCATCTCGCATCAACGTCGGTGACGGTTTGCCCGCGACCTGCGGTTCGGCGTCCGTCGCCGCCTTGAGCGCGGCGACCATCGAGCCGTTTCCCGGCAGCAGGCCGCGTTCGGTGGGCAGCGTGCGATCGACATTGGCCGCCACCCACAAGGCGCCGGCCCGGATGGCCAGCGACGCCTCGGCGAGATTGCTCCACCCGGTTTCCGGGGAGTGGCCTTGGACCACGGCGTGCGGTTCGTCGTCGAACTGGCGGACGGGTCGGAGGCCGACGGCAGCGATTTCGGCCGCCAGCGAGTCGGTTCCGACGATCAGCACCCGCGATTCGGGCGCCAGTTGGTCGGCCAGTAGGTGCGCGGCACTTTGCGCACTGGTGACGACGTCGTCGGCGGTCGCTTCGAGCCCGATGTCGTTGAGATGGCCGGCGACCTCATCGGCACTGCGCGACGCGTTGTTGGTGACGAACAGCTTTCGGCCGGTCGCCTTTTCCAGTGCCTCCGCGGCCCCTTCGGTCAGCTCGTGACCGCGGAAAACCGTTCCGTCCAGGTCGAGTAATAAGCAATCATGTTCCCGGGCAAGCGATCCCACGTCAGCCAAGCTCGCTGGCTCGGTCTTCGGCATCGGTGACACCGTCGACATCAGCGGCGGCGGCGCGCAGGAACCATTGCAGTGCCTCGTCGCCGCGGTCGAGCGCCAGCAACGTCTCGGCGTACGCGTAGCACAGCCGGGCCGCGATCACCCCGGTCCGCTTCGGGTCCAGCTGCGGGGTGGACAACACGGTCAGGGCCTGTTCGAGTTGCCCGAGGTCGGTGCGGGCACCCGCGGTGACGATGCGCAGCTCGTCGGCTTCATCGCCGGTGAGTTTGGCCGCCTCAGACCCGCGCGCCAGTTCGAGTGCCCGCTCCGGCCGGCCCAGGCCGCGCTCGCAGTCGGCGATCAGCGGCAGCAGCGGCGACTTGCTGCCCATCCTGCGGGCCGCGCGGAGTTCTGCGAGAGCCTGCGACCAGTCACCGCACCGGTACGCCGCGATCCCAACGGCTTCGCGGACAGCGGCAATACGACCCGAGCGGGCCCGCGCCGCACGCGCGTGCTCGAGAGCGGCCTCGGGGTCCTCGTCGATCAGCTCCCCCGCTGCGACCAGGTGACGGGCCACGGCGTCGGCAGTGTGGCGCTCCAAGGTGCTGAGCTCACGCCGGATCTCGGGCGCGAGCTGCTTCGCCTCGATCTCGGGCGGAATCGGAGGTCCGTTGCGGTCGTCGCTGGTTGATTCCGGCCTGGGCTGTGCCCTGCGAGCGCGTCCCGGACCCGAGGTGGGTGCTTGGGGACGCGGTGCCCGCTTAGGTCGTTGCGTTCCCTCGCTGTGCTTGTCGTGGACCACTCGTACCCTTCACCTCGAATTACCTGGCTGTCTCCCCGACAAAGGATACGGTGGCCGCCCGCTACAGCACCGCGTCGGCCAATCGGTCGAGCTAGTCGAGCGGGGCCGGTTAGCCGCTCTTCTTGATAGGGGGGAGGTACTTGCCGAGGGTTGTCGGATCTTTGGCGTCTGTGTCGGGTAGGTAGATCCGGTAGTTCAGCCGGAACTGCCCGCCGGGCGGCGCGGGGAGCCAGTTGCTCGTGATGTCCGCCGGTTTCTGGTGCTGGATGTAGATATCGAGTGATCCGTCGGGGTTCTTTGCCAGTCCCGGGCTTCGGTCTCCAATGGAGAATCGGTTGATCGAGTTCTTCACGAGCTGAAAATCAGCGCCGTACATGGTGATTGACCAAAATCCGTTGGGCAACGTCGGCGGGATCTGGTCGGCATTGAAATGCAGCACATACTTGTGTGAGCCGTCCAGCAGCGCCGCCTCGCCGTCCTCGTAGGTGCTGAAGTACTCGGCCTCATCTCGGTCATGAACGAACAAGCCCTCGAGCGCACCGGCTGCACGGTCGAAATAGTCGACGCCATAGGTCCCTGGCCGCAGGTTGTTCCATCGCGTGGGGTACGGGGTGCCTCGGTATTTCACCTTCCATTTCATGATCTGCGGTCCGTCGGCCGCAGCCCGTGCCAATCCGCGCCGCAGCGGCTCGCTGAGTGCGCTGATGTCCATCTGTTTGGCTGCGATGATCCCGCCTCGGCTGAGCAGTTCAACCGCTGCCTCGTTGCCCGGTGGTGGCGGATTCTCGATCAGCAGATCGGCAAGCGTCTGGAAGAATGCGAGTTCGCTGTCGTAGTGCGGGCGCGGACCGAGGTCGGGCGCGCCGGCTTGTCCATGCCGGGCCGGATCACTCCAGTTGGACAGCGAGGTCAGCTTGAACTGTTCTTGCAGGGCGTTGACCTCGGCGAGGTCATCGGCGTCGCCCGGCAGCACCGCTATGCGGATCGCGAACATCACGCTGTCGGTGGGCACTCGGTGCTCGATGACGCCGGCCGGCAATGTGCCCTGCCAGCTGGGTCCTACGAATGCGTGATTGCCGCCTTTGCCGCCAGTGGCGCGAGTACCGAGGTAGAACAGGTTGTTGGTATAGCTGTCGGCGACCTCGACTGACCAGTAACGGTCGCCGATGTCTGGGGCCGTCAAGATGATTGACTCATCGCGCAGTTCCACCAGTGCACCGCTGTAGACGGTGTCGTTGTTCGGCGTGTACGGCATGACATCGTCAGCCGTAGCAAGGGTTTTCATGTGACCGATCTGGTTGATCGGGGCGGCCGGTGCATACTTCTTGGCTTTCGCCACTGCAGCAGGGTCCAGCCGCAGACTGCGTTCCCTCTCGAAGATCGTCAAGGGCAGGCCGAACACGTAATTCTGGATAGCCACCGAATAGGCCCATCGCTCTTCGGATTGCGCATCCAACGCGCGGGTGTCTGAGCTTTCCGGCGGGGCAGTCATCGTCACACTTCCGTTCGTCGCGCGCCATCACCAAGCACGGCAGCCACTCCACGGTAGAGCACGGCGACCCGAGCGCGGGCCCGGTCAACCCGAGAGGGGCGTCGAGCTGCGGGTGCTCACGGTCCTCCCAGGAGAACCCGTAACCAATTACACGAACTTCGCCGGGTGGTCGGTACGGCTGAAACCGAAATAGGGGTTTTCTTCTAATGCAAGCAAATGGTAGTGGAAATGCCCGTGCCCCCCAATTGTTGTTGGGGGGCACG
>JBAWAV010000617.1:0-6699 GCA_049589475.1 Mycobacterium sp. | reverse complement strand
TCGCTGTTCAGGCCATCGAGGGGGGGCGTGTTGGCCTGGTATGTCTGGAAGACCGGTGCTGGGCGCCACGCAAAGTCGTAGGCCCATACGGCCGAGGTTTCGAAGGGGTCAATGTGGACCGTTGCCGACCCGATGGTTTTGATGAAACGGTCCGGGATGGCATAGAGCGAACGCTGGTGTGCCTTGGCCTGTGCGATGCGTTGGCCGACGCGGCCTGGCAGGGCGAGTGTGACCAGGCGGTCGACCGCTTGCCCGGGCGCCTGCACTGCCGCAACGAGCGGGTCGTCGACACGATCTCCGATTGAGTGCAGGACAGCGCTCTCTGCACCAAGCCCGACGACGACGACGGCCGCCACGATCGCCACTAGCGCACGGCGAGGGATTTTAGGGACTCCGGCGAGAGGAGTGACGGCCATCCAAAGAACGATGAGGGCAAGCAGAGCATAGAACATCGTTAGGTCAAATCGGACGAAATCCTTCTTGGCGCTGATCGCGGTCGCGACGGCGGCGAGCACCACCAAGCGGCGGGGGGTTTCCGGGCCGCCACGAACGAACATCACACCGAGCGCCCCTATCCAGGCAATGCTCAGGACAAGCGCGGGGACCAACAATGCGGAGTGGGGCAAGGCCAACCCCTCGCTGTAGCCCGATACCACGGCGGCGCTGTATCTGAGCCAGGCAGGCAGGTTTGCCAGTGGTTGCCCGGCGAATACCCACCAGATGAGGACGGACGCTACGAACGCGGTCAGCGTTGCGCAATGGCGCCCGAGGGCTCTCCAGTCGAGCAACACCGACAGGGCCAGCGCGACGATCACTATGGCCATGCCGGTGTTGAGCTTGACCAGCAGCTGAAACCCTGCGGCCGCGCCGAGCGCGATGCACGTCGTGAACACCGTCGAGCGCTTGGGGTCCTGCTGCAACAGGGGCACGGCCGCCCACGCGAATGCCGCGAGAATGGCCAGCTCGGGGTACTCCAAGCCCGAAATACCTAAACCATGACCGATGTGGAGGATGGCGATGATGCCGGTCGTCACGAACGCGCCGATGAGCGATGTCATCGGGGCGTGGCGCTCGCGCAGCGCCGCCGCAATACCCAGAAACAGGGCGGCGATGACCATTGGCTGGTAGATCGTGGCCAGCAGCGACTGCTCGAACGTGTAGTAGACGCTGTTCTGGAGAAACCCGAGGGGTCCGAAAGTGAATAGGACATCGGGGCCCCACGCGAGGTTGTGGATTCGTGCCAGGGCAAAACCGGCCTGCCACGAGGGGTTGAGCCCGATGTCCGGGTCGACCGACGACTGTGCCCAGAAGATGACAGCAGCGATAGCCGCGGCGAGGCCCCGGTGCCAGGCGGCGGCGCCCCACGTCGTCGTTGAGCACCATCTCGTCACGTTTGCCAACGTTTTCCCGGGTGCCAAAGCTAATGCCGCCATCGCCGCAAGCTATTCAAACTCGCTGTTCCCGCCAGTGTTGCCGTCATCGATGCGATCTATCGCAGACTTCCGCTCCACAAGCCAGCCTGAACGCTGACCCATTCGGCTGAAGTGACGAGCGATGAGCCGAAGCCGATGTCGAACGCCCCAGTCGGCGTTAGAAGTACGAGACATGATGACAGATGCTTTCAGACGTTGCGCACACGTACAACAACTGAAAAGCTCGGACCCGCTATGAAAGTTGTGCTGGCAAGCTATGGAGGTCGCGGCGACGTCGAGCCGGGCGTCGTTGTCGGGCGTGAGCTGATGCGCCGAGGGCACGAGGTGTGCATGGCCGTCCCGCCAAACCTGGTTGGCTTCGTCAAGGCGGCCGGGCTTGCGGCGGTCGCCTATGGGCTGGATTCGCAGGCCAGTCTCGATGCGCAGCGCGAGTACTGGACGTGTTATTTCCGCACTCCTTGGAAGATCAAGGAGCTGGCCAGAATGGGCCGCGAATCCAAGGACTTCGCTACCCAGTGCTGGGCGGAAATGACCCCGACGCTGACGTCGGTGGCCGACGGGGCCGACCTGCTACTCACCGGCCTGATCTTCGAACAGCCTGCGGCCAACGTCGCGGAATATCACGACATTCCGTTGGCGACGCTACATTTCTTCCCGGTGCGGGCCCACGGCCAGCTCCTGCCCTACCTGCCGTCGCCGTTGACGCGCACCACAATGACGGCGAACGACTGGCTGGTTTGGCGCGGGACAAAGAGGGGCGAGGACGCACAGCGTCGTGAACTGGGCCTACCGAAGGCCGCCGGCCCCGCGGCGCGACGGATCGCGGAACGCGGATCGCTGGAAATCCAGGCCTACGACGAGGTCTGCTTTCCCGGGCTGGCAGCCGAATGGGCGAACTTCAATGGCCAGCGACCCTTTGTCGGCGCGTTGGCGATGGAGTCGCCGACGGATGCCGACGAGGAGGTCGCGTCGTGGATCGCCGCGGGAACACCGCCGATTTGCTTCGGGTTCGGCAGCGTACCGGTCGGATCCCCGGCCGATACGATCGCCATGATCGCCGCGGCTTGTGCGCAGTTAGGCGAGCGGGCGTTGGTGTGCTCCGGCGGGACCGACTTCAGCAGCATTCCCCACTTCGAGCACGTCAAGGTGGTGGGCCAGGTGAGTTACGCGGCGATCTTTCCGATGTGCCGTGCGGTCGTGCACCACGGTGGCGCGGGCACCCTGGCCGCGGGCCTGCGGGCGGGAGTCCCCCAGTTGATTCTCTGGACATTGCCCGATCAGCCGTTCTTTGCGGCGCAGCTCAAACGGCTGAAGGTGGGTGCCGGGCGCCGCTTTTCGGCCACGACCGAGAAATCGCTGGTCGCGGACCTCCGTCCGATCCTGGCCCCGCAGTACCTCACCCGGGCCCGCGAGATCGCGACTCAGATGACCAAACCCACCGAAAGCGCCGCGGCCGCAGCCGATTCGCTGGAAAACTTCGTCCGCTCGAATGCACGGCAGAAAGACCACGGTCCGCGATGAAATTTGTGCTGGCTAACTGGGGAAGCCGCGGCGATATCGAGCCCTGCGTCGCCGTCGGCCAGGAGCTGCTGAGCCGGGGGCACGACGTGCGCATTGCCGCCCCGCCCGACCTGGTTGGCTTCGCCGGATCGGCGGGGTCCGCGGCGGTCGCCTACGGACCGGATTGGTCGGCCACCATGGAACGGTTACGCCCCTTCTGGGGCTCCTATTTCCGCAACCCCTGGAGGATCCAGGATCTGATCAGGTTCGGGCGCGAAACTTGGGAGCTATATACCCGGGGGTGGAAGGAAATGAGCACGGTCCTGACGTCGGTGGCGGACGGGGCGGACCTCCTGATCACTGGCCAGAGTTCCGAGCTGCAAGCCAGCGGCATCGCCGAGTATTACCGCATTCCATTGGCCACGCTGCATTTCCACCCGCTACGGGCCCACAGCCGCGACGTCATGACGACGGTGTACGAGTGGCAGTTTTGGCTTACGCAGAAGAGGCTCGAGGACGGGCAGCGTCGTGAATTGGGCCTACCGAAGGCCACCGGCGTCGCCGC
Source organism: Mycobacterium sp. (assembly GCA_049589475.1). Taxonomy (GTDB): domain Bacteria; phylum Actinomycetota; class Actinomycetes; order Mycobacteriales; family Mycobacteriaceae; genus Mycobacterium. The sequence continues at coordinate 3,201 of JBAWAV010000617.1, read as the reverse complement.
GCGGCGGATCACCGGACGCGGATCATTGGAGATCCAGGCTTACGACGAGGTGTGTTTTCCCGGCCTGGCAGCCGAATGGGCGAAATTCAATGGCCAGCGACCATTCGTCGGAGCGCTGACGCTGGAGTTGCCGACGGAGGCCGATGAAGAGGTCGCGTCGTGGATTGCCGCGGGAACACCGCCGATTTACTTCGGGTTTGGCAGCCCAGCGGTCGCCTCTGCGGCCAAGACTCTTGCCATGATCGATGCAGCCTGCAAGCAGTTAGGCGAGCGGGCGTTGGTGTGCGCCGGAGGGACTGACTTCAGTAGCCTCCCCCATTTCGAGCACGTCAAACTGGTAGGCGCGGTGAGTCACGCGGCGATCTTTCCCGCCTGCCGCGCAGTTGTGCACCACGGTGGGGCGGGCACCACTGCGGCGGGCTTGCGCGCCGGAATGCCCACGTTGATCCTCTGGAACTTGCCCGCTCAGGCGCCCTGGGGAACTGCGGTTAAACGATTGAAGGTGGGCACCGCGCGACGCTTTTCGAACACCACCGAGAAATCGTTAGTCGCGGATTTGCGCACCATTCTCGACCCGCAGTGCGCGGCCCGCGCCCGCGCGATCGCCACGCGGATGACCGAACCCACCAAAAACGCTGGGGTCGCGGCCGATCTGGTAGAAAATCTCGCCCGCTCCCGACGTGCCGGCTGGCCTGCATCGGGGCGTTTGCTCTGAAAGCTGAGCTTTCAGGCCGATCCCGCAGGTGTTAGACGTGTGTTGCATTAGACTCCCGGGCAGTTAGCCAGGGATGGGAGGTCCCCCGCTTTCACTTGACCGAAGACACCCACGGGGATTGAAGGGCGAGGACCGCAATGCCTGAGGGCGTGTTTGGACGTAGCGATGCCGAGATCGACCTCCTGGTGCGCGGCATGCGGTCGGGGATCGCAGTTGTGGGCTTCGGCTATATCGGCACGGTGATTGGTGCCGTGCTGGCTGATCGCGGCTGGCCGGTGACGGGGATCGACGTCAGACAGAGCGTCGTCGACGAGATCAATTTAGGCAAGACCACGGTGCCCGAGCCGGGGCTTGACGAACTCGTGTCCAACAACGTGCGAGTTGGCCGACTTCGCGCCACGACCGATTTCGGCGCCGTCGCCGACAATGACTTCGTCGTTGTGACGGTGGGTACGCCGCTGGGTCCAGACTTTGAGCCCATCGTCGACGACATCAAGGCAGCGGCGCGGGCCGTGGGGCAGCACCTGCATGCCGGCCACCTCGTCATACTCAAGAGCACGGTGCCACCCGACACCACCGAAAAGGTCGTTCGGCCGATCCTCGAAGAGACCTCTGGACTGCGGGCTGGCGTCGACTTCGGGTTGGCGTTCTGCCCGGAGCGGCTCGCCGAAGGTCAAGCCATCCACGAGCTGACGTCGATTCCGGTCGTGGTGGGCGCTGTCGAGGAGCGCAGCGCTCGTGCCTGCTCCACACTGTGGCGACACGCCCTGGGAGTGGACTCCGTCGTCGTCGACGATCCGCGGACAGCCGAGATGGTCAAGCTTGCGGACAACCTCTGGGTCGACCTCAATGTCGCGCTTGCGAATGAGTTGGCCAAGGTATGCGACCGGCTTGGAATGGATGCCCTTCAGGTCATCGAAGCGGCGAACACGATGCCCAAGGGTGGCCGCGATGCGAACATCTTGAGGCCGAGCATGGGCGTCGGCGGCTACTGCTTGACGAAGGATCCATGGTTCGTCAACCACTTGGGCAAGTCCGTCGGCTTGGACCTGGCAATTCCGCGGACGTCCAGAACCGTCAACGACACGATGCCCGCCTACACCTACGGGCTGCTGACGCAGCTCCTCGCCGATCATGGCAAGTCGATCGAGACCAGCAAGATCGCGGTGCTGGGCATCGCATTCAAGAACAACACCGGCGACTGCCGCCTCACACCCACCAAATACGTCGTCGCCCTGCTCGAGGAATCCGGTTGCCAGCTTTCGATCCACGACCCATGGGTCCCGGACGAGGAGGCGCACACAGTGACGACGATTCCGATGACCCCGGACATCGAGTCTGCGGTCAAGGATGCCGACGCCCTGGTGGTTCTCGCCGGACACCGACAGTTCCATCAGATCCCTCTCCCCCGGCTCGCGGACCTGACGGCAGACGAGTGTGTGTTCCTTGACGGACGGAACAGCTTTGACCCGGCGGCGGTGCGCGCCGCCGGCTTTGTCTACAAAGGCATCGGCCGATAGGCCAACGCAAACCGCTACATGGAAATGAAAGAGCAAAGATGTCCAACGTCGTAGTGACGGGCGGCTACGGCTTCATCGGGTCGCATCTGGTGTCGGCACTGCTGAACCGCGGAGACTCGGTAACAGTTTTTGACTTCGCAAAGAACACCCGCGACAGCAGTATCGACTTCGACCGGCATGCCAACTTCCGGTTCGTGCAAGGCGACGTCACTGACCTGACCGCACTCCAACAAGCCTTGACTCCCGGCGTCGACACGGTCTTCCACCTGGCCGCGGTCGTCGGTGTCAAGAACTACCTCAACGATCCGCTCCGGGTTCTCGATGTCAACGTGACCGGCACGCGCAACGTCCTCGAGCTGAGCCATCGGCACGGAACACGTGTGGTGTTCGCCAGCACCTCCGAAGTTTTCGGCAAAAACCCCAACCCGCCATTCGCCGAGGACGACGATCGGGTCCTCGGTTCGACGAAAACCGCGCGGTGGAGCTACGGCACCAGCAAGGCTATGGCCGAACATCTGGTCTTCGCGATGCGCGACGCGCATGGATTGCCGGTGACGGTAATTCGCTATTTCAATGTGTACGGCCCGCGGCAGACTCCGATATTCGTGATCTCGCAGAGCATCCACCGGATTCTCAACGGCCACCAGCCGTTGCTCTACGACACCGGTGACCAGTCGCGGTGCTTCACCTACGTCGACGACGCCGTCGCCGGCACCTTACTCGCGTCGGAGAACAGCATCGCGATCGGTGAAGCCTTCAACATCGGGAGCATGACCGAGACGACAATGCGTGATGCTGTCGAGCTGGCGATCAAGATCGCCAATGTCGAGTCGGTGACCGACGCCGAAACTGTCGACACTGCAGTGCTTTACGGGGGTCGCTACGAGGACATCCCTCGTCGTATACCGGACTCGACCAAGGCGCAGCGCGAGCTGGGATGGCGCCTTCAAGTCGACGTCGAGGAAG
>JBAWAV010000616.1:0-1904 GCA_049589475.1 Mycobacterium sp. | reverse complement strand
GAGGTCGCGCCGATGACGTGCCACAGCAGCAGCGTCGAGATGACGCCGGCGTCGGCCAGCCACGTGGCGAGTCCGGCCTGGAACCACGCTCTGGGACTGCGGGTGGTCCGTCGCCCGGACTGTCGGTCGAACACAGCCAGCGCGACGAGCGAGGCCAGCACGCTGAGCCCGCCGAGCGCCAGCACCGCTTTCTTGATCAGCGTGGGCGCGACGATGAACCGGGTGTCGACGTCGATGCGGGCCGACAGGCCCGGCTGTGCGGGCACCGTCAGGTCGGTGAAGATGCCGCCGACGGCAGGCTTCTTCTCCGGCGCCAGTGTGCCTGCGGCGCCGGGGATTCCGATGAAGTCTGCGCCGGTGACCCCGGCGTCGGCCCAGATATGCAATGCGCTGCAGGCGCCTGCGGCCACGGCGGAGCGAGGAGCAACCGCGGCAACCGAATCCCGAAAGGCGACGACGACGGTGTTTTTGTTGGCCCGGACGAACAGCCCGGCCTTTCCGGTTTCGAAGCCGTTGGCTGGCAGCGTCGAGACCACCAGGCCGCCGTCGGCGGGCAGGGTCGCGATCGCACTGCACGGAATGGAGATATCGAGGGCCCGCGGCGCACCGGATACCAGCGGCGCGGTGATGTCGGAGACATAGCCGTCGGCGTTGAGGCCCTGCGGCCACAGGATCGTCGCCGTCGTCTGTTGAACCGGCAACAAGGGAACGATTGCGCACAGCAGCGCACCGGCGATTCCCGCGACGACGGCGACAAGTCGCGCGAGCCGTTGCGGCGATCGCGCACTGTCGTCAGGGGGCACGAGGCACGATCGTATGCGACGTGAGTGGGCACGCCGACAATGCTCGCCGGGAAATACGACGGCAATGGATTGAATTCGAATTCATCGGAAATCGGGTCAATGACGGTGCAGGTCAACGCGTCGGACGCACAAGCTCACCCCGCCTGACGAGGCCTGACGCAGCCCCGGGGCGGCGTTCGACTCCGGTGTTAAAACGTGGTTACATGCCCAACGGTGGTGAACTTGACGGAGCAAAAAACGGACACCACCGGCCATTGGCGGGAGTTGTGGAGTTCCCCCTATCTGCGGACGTCGGCAGTGGTCGCCGGGGGCGTGGTGCTGTATTCGACCAACGAATTCCTGACGATCAGCATGCTGCCCAGCACGATCAGCGAGATCGGCGGCGAGCGGATCTATGCGTGGGTGACGACGCTCTACCTCGTCGGGTCGGTGGTCGCCGCAGCGACGGTTAATACGATGCTGCACCGCGTCGGCGCGGCCATCTCCTATCTCGTGGGATTCGCGGTGTTGGGCGTCGGCAGCCTGGTGTGCGCGGCTGCGCCGAACATGCAGGTGCTGCTCGGTGGGCGCTTACTTCAGGGGCTGGCCGGCGGGCTGCTGTGCGGTCTGAGTTTCGCGGTGATCAACGCCGCGCTGCCGCGCTACTTATGGAGCCGCGGGTCGGCCATGGTCGCCTCGACGTGGGGTGTCGGTGCCCTGCTCGGACCGGCGCTGGGCGGCTTCTTCGCTCAGTTCGGGGCGTGGCGCTGGGCGTTCGGCTTGCTGGCCATGCTCAGCGTGGGGATGGCCGTGTTCGCACCCGGCGCGCTGTCCGCGGACCGCGGCGATGAGGACACCGAGCACGCTGCCGCACGGGTTCCGGTGCCGTCGGTCGTCCTGCTCGGTGCTGCGGCCCTGACCGTCAGCGTGGCGTCGCTTCCGCACAACGCCTTTGCGACCGCGGGCCTGCTTGCCCTGGGCGCGCTGCTGATCGTGGTGTTCCTGATCGTCGATCGCAAGATGCCCACCGCGGTGCTGCCGGCCAGCGTCTACGGCTTCGGCCCGCTGAAGTGGGTCTATCTGACGCTGGGGCTGCTCGTCGCGGCAACGAAGGTCGACCTC
>JBAWAV010000615.1:0-1874 GCA_049589475.1 Mycobacterium sp. | reverse complement strand
CGAGGCGGGGCAGATACCAGAAAGACAGCACGGACAGCACCAGCATCGGGCCCATGATCGGGCTCAGTGCAAGCGCCGTCTTGTTTGGGCTGTAGCCCAGGATCAGTTGCATGTATTGCATGAGCAGGAACATGTAGCCGAACATCGACAGGAAGAACACCGTGATGGTGGCCGCGCCGGTGGCGAATGCGGGAACCGCGAACAGTCGCACATCCAACAGCGGGTAACGCTGCCGCACTTCGACGAAGCCGAACGCCAGGCTCAGCAGTAGCCCGACGCCAATGCTGGTGGCCACCAGTGGGTGGGTCCACCCACGCGCCGGCGCCTCGAGGATGCCGAAGACGAGTGTCGCCACGGCGCCGCCGATCACCAGCGCGCCGCGCCAGTCCAATGGCTTGGCGTCGCCATCCCGCGAACTCGCAATGGTCAGCGTCAGGATAAAGATGGTCAGGGCCGCGCCCGCGAAGGCCCAGAAGATGGAGTGCCACGACCAGAAATTCAGCAGGCCGCCGGATCCGAGCATCCCGATGACGGCACCCGACCCGGCGACGCCGGCCCAGATGCCAACTGCCTTGTTCCGCTCTTCCTTTGAGTAGGCGGCGGTGATCAATGACAGCGTGGCGGGCATGATCAACGCCGCGCCTGCACCGGCAAGCCCGCGGGAGACGATGACGATCAAGGGGTCGGACAGAACGGCCGGTATCAGAGAAGCCCCTGCGAATATGGCCAGACCGACCAGCATCGCGCCCCGTCTGCCGTAGCGGTCACCGAGCGCACCGGCCGGCAGCAGCAGACACGCGAGGACAAGGGTGTAGCTGTCCACGATCCAGGTGAGCTGGGTCTGAGTGGCCGACGTCGCGATCGCTATGTCAGGAAGCGCAGTGTTCAGCGCCACCATCGAGGAGATGACCAGCAGCACGCCGAAGCACGCCACTGTGAGCAACCAAAGTCGGGCTCGCTCGGACAAACCGGCGAGAGCGAAGTCGCTGTCTTGGCCTGGGTGGGTCACAGCGTTGGCCACGCGCCACCCCCTTCAGCGATCAAGCTGCGCTGTCCGAGACCACTTGGGTCTTGGTTTCGAGACTAACAGTCTCGTTTCCAGCCGGCCATTTACGGGGCGAGATCAGGTCGGCGCGGGCCCGACCAGTAACTGTTTGATCACCGGGGCGGCCCAGCGGCTGAGCTCCTCGCGACTGAGGGCGGCCACCGGCGGATTCACCAACACGTATCGCGTGATCGCGAGCCCGATGACGAACGCACCCATCAGCCCGATCCGCTGCACGGGATGGTCGGGGGTGGCAGTGATCAGTTTGGGAGCCACCTGCTCGGCAAAGACTCGTCGTAGGGTCTCGGCCGCAATCGGGCTCGTCATCGCGGCCCGCAACAACGCCAAGAATGTTTCGTCCTCTTCCCATACGGCGAAGAAGCGGGGCAGCAAGATGCCGGCGACATCGTCGGGGTCGACATTCGACAGGTCGGGCAGGTCGATCTCGAAATCCGCTGCCGCCGCGAACAAGTCCTGCTTGCTGCCGAAATACCGGATGACCAATGCCGCGTCCACACCGACGTCGGCGGCCACGGCCCGCAGGGTCGTCCGCTCGTAGCCTTCGGATCCGAAGCGGCGGCGCGCCGCGGACAAGATGTCGGCGCGTGTCTGCGCAGCGTTACGGGGCCGAGTGGCACTCATGGCGGCGCCGGCCCGACCAGAAGCTGCCGAAACACTGGTGCCGCCCACTGTCGGAGCTCTTCGCGGGTGAGCTCGGCGGCCGGGACGTTGCCCAGCACCGACCGAGTGGCGGCCAGCCCGATCACGAACGCGTCCGTCAGCGCAATCCGCTGCTGGTCATAGTCGGGGGTGGCGGCCTTCAGCGTCG
>JBAWAV010000614.1:0-6291 GCA_049589475.1 Mycobacterium sp. | reverse complement strand
TCCGATCGTCGCCTCGCCCGCGGGCACACCGGTGACCTTCAGCAGCACCCGCACCGGGCTGTCGTCGAGCTGAACGACGGCCAGTGAGTACGGGCTGGGCAGGTCGGGCACCGGGATCCGCACTGTGCTGTGGGTGTACACGGTGCCGGTACGTGGCAGCGACTCGAGCCGGTACTCGGTGGCCAGCTGCCCGGCGTTGTTGACACGCAATCGCGGCGGGAATTGCGGGGCGGCGTCGATACCCGGGCTCTCCTCGAAAACCGCTGCTTCCCAGCGGATCTTCGGCTCGAAAGCGCGCGCGTATGCGGGCATCGATATCGGGATGCCGATGCCGTCCGCGACACGGAACTTCGGCAGCTCTCGGGGCGGGAACTCATCACGGGTGATCCGGGGCGTGGTGCTGCCGACCGCGAGGTCGGCCGCGCTGATGCTGGACTGCTCGACCGCGAGTAGCAGGCCCTGTGTGCCGTTATCGATCGCGTCGGCCAGCAGGCGGATGACCGCCGCGGCAGAGGCAATCGGATCGCCGACGGCCTGCGACGTATCGAAGTCACTCGCGATCTGTGTCAGCGGCACGCCCGCCACCGCGGCCAGCGCCGGGTTTCCGGTCAGACCCAGCCGGGTCAGAGTGGAGCGCACCCCGACCTCGCGTTGCAGTCGGGGGTCGGCGTAGGCATGGCGCGCACCGTCCTCACCCCGGGCCGTCAGCGGCAGACTGCGCGTTTGGCGCGCCGACGGGGTCACGGTGGCGCCGCTGTCTCCGGTGAGCACTGCGCCGGCACCCGACGCAAGATCGTTGTCATCGGCGGCGATCACCAAAGTGCCGTCGCCGGCGTTGCCGATCTGGTCGAGCACCGCGGGCGCGCCACCGAGCACCTCGCTGACAGGCACGTCGGCCGGCAGCGACAATGCGGCCAGCAAGACCGCGCCGTTGCCACCCTCCAACAGCGGAAAGTCGCGTGACACCAGCACCACCCTCTGGGCCGTGGCATCGGGATCGGCGGCGCGGCCGGCGGCGACGGCCATGGTCAGCGCGTCCTCGTCGGGACCCTTGACCCGCCGGTCGCGGACGGTCCAGGGCGGCAGATAGGTGCCGATCGACAGAACCTGAGTCATGGGGCCTCGCTTCGGTCGGGCGGGTTCATCCCTCCCACTAATGAGCTATATAGTTATAGCATTCCTCGAATCACCGCAGCGACGGCGGAAGGCCAGTCAACCGTGGGTAGTCCCGATTCTCGCACCTTGAAGCACCGCGTGGTCGTGGTCACCGGTGCGAGCCGCGGCATCGGAGCCGCCGTCGCGATACGGGCCGCCGCCGATGGCGCTGCCGTGGCCCTGTTGGCCAAGACCCAGACGCCCAATCCGAAGATCGCCGGGACGTTGGCCGAGGTTGCGGACGCCGTGGAGCAGGCGGGCGGGAGCGCCCTCCAACTTCCATGCGACGTCCGCGACGCGGACGCGGTCGCATCGGCGATCGCGTCGGTCGCCGAGAAGTTTGGTGGTATCGACGTCGTCATCAACAACGCCGGAGCCTTGGACCTGCGGCCCACCGCCCAGTTACCGCCGAAGAACCTGCGCCGGCTGCTGGAGGTCAATGTGGAGGGCCCGTTCGCGGTGGTGCAGGCCGCACTTACCCACCTGCGCCAATCGGACAACGCGCACGTCGTCAACGTCTCTCCCCCGCTGAATATGGACCCGAGATGGGTAGGCGCCCACGTCGGGCACACCGTGGGCAAGTACGCCGAAAGCCTGCTCACCCTGGGCTGGGCCGAGGAGTTCGCCTCGGTGCCGATCGCGGTGAACTCGTTATGGCCGGCCACCACGATCGCCAGCACGGGAATGATGGTCGCGCTAGGGGAGGCAGCAGTACGCGCGCAGGCTCGAAGCCCGCAGATCGTGGCCGAGGCCGTGCACGCACTGGTCACCCGCCCCGCGGCGGCGTGCACGGGGCACTTCTACACCGACGAAGAGATACTGCGGGAAGAAGGCCGCGTCGATCTGTCGGACTACCTGTTGGCCGCGAGCGAGGAAGATCTGACTCCCAACTTCTACTTACTGTCGGCCCCAGTACCTGCGATTTAGGATGCGGCTGTGGTGAATTCGTTCGATGCGCTGAGTGCTCGCGAACCCGAGTTGGTCAAACTGCGGTTCGCCGTGCGGGACTTCCTGCGGTCCGACCGCGCTGAATTTCGTTGGCAGCCCGGCGTCGACTCCTGGTTAGCCGGGTGGGACGAGGAGTTCTCCGCACGACTGGGCGCGGCCGGTTTCCTCGGCCTGACCATCCCGCAGCAATACGGTGGCCATGGGCTGGGGCATCTGCACCGCTACGTGGTGACCGAAGAGTTGATCGCGGTGGGAGCGCCCGTAGCGGCACATTGGACCGCCGATCGTCAGGTCGCACCGGGCCTGTTGACCTACGGCTCCGAGGAGCAGCGCGAACGGCTGCTACCTAAAATCGTTGCGGGCAAGCTCTATTCATCGATCGGCATGAGCGAGCACGGCGCGGGGTCCGACCTCGCGGCCGTGCAGACCAAGGCCGTCCGCAGCGACAGCGGCTGGCTGCTCTCCGGCTCGAAGGTATGGACCAGCGGCGCCCACAATGCACATCAGGTCGTCGTACTGGCCCGCACCAGCCCTCTGGACCCCGAGCATCGGCACGCCGGATTCAGCCAATTCCTGGTTCCCTGCGATGCCGACGGCGTCCGCGTCGAGCCGATCATCTTGATGTCAGGCGCACATCACTTCAACGAGGTGCTGTTCGATGAGGTCTTCGTACCCGATGCCGACGTGCTCGGCGAGGTCGGCAACGGCTGGCACCAGGTCACCTCGGAGTTGTCGTTCGAACGCAGCGGCCCCGAGCGGATCCTGTCCACCGGTCCCCTGCTGTTCGCCGCCATCCGCGCACTTGCTCGCGGGCCGGCGCTTGACGACCGCACCGCCGCCGATATCGGCGACTTGATGGCCCGACTGATCTCGCTGAGGCAGCTGTCGTTGTCGGTGGCCCGCACGCTCACCGACGGCGGCGACGCGGCCAACCAGGCGGCGCTGGTGAAGGACCTCGGCACCCGTTTCGAAGCCGAATCCGTCGGGTTGGTCGCCGACCTGCTCGAGGCGGCGCCGCCGGATCCCGAACTGGAGACAATGCTGACCACCGCGTGGCTGCACAAGCCCATGTTCACGCTGCGCGGCGGCACCAATGAAGTGCTGCGCGGCGTCATCGCCCGCGGAATGGGGCTGCGATGAGCGCCCTGGCCGGCGGGGTGTTCGCCGTGACCGACACTCAGAACGACGACGCGCAGCTGCGTCAACTCGTCGACGACGTCGGGCAGCGGTCCTACGACGCCAGGCTGGGCCACCGCCGCATCCCCGACCAATTCGACGCCGACCTCTGGGGCAACCTCGAGGACACCGGGCTGGCCAGGCTGACGAGCACACCGGACATGGGGGCCGGCCCGCACGAGTTGGCCATTGCGCTCTACGGCGTGGCCCGCCATGCCGGCGCGGTCCCCTTGGCCGAAACCGACGCGCTTGCCGGGTGGCTCGGCCAACAGGCCGGGATCGAGCTACCCGACGGGCCGCTGACCGTTGCCGTCGCCGAGGCCGAAACCGACGGCGTCCGGATCACCGGGACCGCGGCCGCAGTGCCCTGGGCACGGGCGTGCGCCGCCGCGCTGCTGGCCGTCACCACGCCCGCCGGACTGCGGGTTGGCCTGATCGACGTGATCCCCGCAGAGCTGCAGGAAGGTCACAACCTGGCCGGCGAACCACGCGATTCGCTTCCGTTCGACGTGTCGGCCGACCAGCTGCACGCCGTAGACCCGGCACTGGGTGCCGAGCTCGCGCGACGCGGCGCATGGTCACGCTGTGTGCAGACCATCGGGGTGCTGGATGCCGCCGCGGCGTTGTCCGTGCAACACACCCGCCAGCGGATCCAGTTCGGTCGTCCGCTCAGCGCCTTCCAGTCCGTACAGCAATCACTGGCCGGCATGGCCGGAGAGATCGAAAGAGCGCGTGCTGCTGCGGAATTGGCCGTCGCCGCCGCGGCCGAACATGGCTTCGACTCGCCCCACACCGACTACGCGGTCACTGTCGCCAAGGTGGCGGTCGGCCGTGCCGTCGGGCCGGTCACCAGCGTCGCACATCAGTTGCACGGCGCGATCGGCGTCACCAGTGAGCACCCGCTGTGGCTATTCACCTTGCGCGCCCAGAGCTGGACCGGGGACTACGGCACCACCGCGAACTTTGCGCGGCGACTGGGCCGGCTTGTCCTGAACGCGGAGGATCCGTGGAGCCTGGTCACGGGCGATCTGACTCAACTGGAAAACAATGGTAGATAAGGAGAACTGGTGACCGTACAGCTATTCGAGGGCGCCTCGGCAATTGTCAGCGGCGGTGCAGGCGGTCTGGGCGAAGCGGCGGTACGACGGCTGCACGCCGACGGACTCGGCGTGGTGATCGCCGATCTCGCCGCCGACAAGGGCAAGGCACTCGCCGACGAGCTGGGCAGCCGGGCGCTGTTCGTGAGCACAGACGTGACGAGTGAGGACAGCATCCTCGGCGCCATCGAGCAGGCCAACCAGCTCGGCCAACTGCGCTACGCGGTGGTCGCGCACGGCGGTTTCGGTGTGGCGCAACGGATCGTGCAGCGCGACGGCAGCCCGGCGGACTTCAGCGGCTTCACGAAAACCATCGACCTCTATCTCAACGGCACCTACAACATGGCCCGCCTCGTGGCCGCGGCCGTGGCCACCGCAGAACCCCGCGACAGCGGCGAGCGGGGCGCGTTGGTGCTGACCGCCTCGATTGCGGGCTATGAAGGCCAGATCGGCCAAACCGCCTATGCCGCAGCCAAAGCCGGTGTCATCGGGCTGACCATTGCCGCGGCCCGCGACCTGAGTTCGGTGGGCATCCGGGTGAACACCATCGCACCGGGAACGATGAAGACGCCGATCATGGAGTCCGTCGGCGAGGAGGCGATCGCCAAGTTCGCCGCCAACGTGCCGTTCCCGAAGCGGCTGGGTACGCCCGACGAATACGCCGACGCGGCCGCTTTCCTGCTCACCAACGGCTACGTCAACGGTGAAGTGCTCCGCCTCGACGGCGCCCAGCGGTTCACCCCGAAGTAGACGCGACGGGCCCTAGAGTCGGCCGTCCACACGCAGGTCGGGGTGCACCCAAGCCGGCGACTTCTTTTCCTTGAACGCGCGGAAGCCTTCGCGCGCTTCGGGACCGAAGACGCTGGTCTGCATCCCGATCCGGTCGTACAGACCCAGGTAGTTATCCAGGCTGGCTTTGACCACTCCCCTTGCCGCCGGGGCAGTTCGGCAGCATTGCGCGAGTAGCTCTTTGGCGACGTCGAGCAGGTCGTCGTGCGGAACCAACCTGGCCACCATGCCCCAGTCCAGCGCCTCCTGCGCGGTCAGCGTCCGCCCGGTGAACATCAGGTCCTTTGTGCGGACCGGGCCGATCAGGCGCGCCAACACCTGGCTGTAGTAGGTGTCGGCAATGCCGCGGAACAATTCGGGCACGCGAAAGGTGGCTCGATCGCTGACCACGGCGAGGTCACTGCACATGGCGATCTGCAGGCCACCGCCCTGACATAGGCCATTGACCGCCGACACGACCGGTTTCAGTGACTGTCGCAAGACGTCGAAGGGCGTGACGTCCATTCCCATCGTGGAGGCAAAGTCCATCCAATTGTCTTCGGCGGCCTGCCCCAGATCGCCACCCGGCGCGAAGACGTCGCCAGTCCCGGTGATGAGCAGGCCCGCGAGGTCGGGATCGGCGTTGACCCGGCTGATCGCATACCGGATGCCGAAGTACATCGCGGGGGTCATCGCATTGCGTGCCTTCGGACGGTCCAGGGTGCAGATCGCAAACGCGCCTTCGCGTTCGAAGCGCAGGAACGGGGTGCCCAACCAGTCGCCATCGGGAGGACGCGGACCGCCGTTGAGGCCATCGGACATGTGGGATTCCCTTCGAGCGCGTCGATTGTTTGACTCGGGTCAAAGTAGCGAAATAGTTGTACGATTCCAATCTCCCGGCGTAGCATGCTCCACGTGGCGCAGGTCACTGAACCGCGCCCGCACCATCCCGCAGAACGCGGCCACAAGCGAGCTACTGGAGGCAACGAATGGGTTCACTCGACGGCCGGGTCGTCTTCATCACCGGCGCCGCCCGCGGGCAGGGCCGCTCGCACGCGGTCATGTGTGCCGAGCAGGGCGCGAACATCGTCGGAGTCGACATCTGCGAGGACCTCGAGGTCGTGCCCTACAAGCTGGGCACCTACGA
>JBAWAV010000613.1:0-2046 GCA_049589475.1 Mycobacterium sp. | reverse complement strand
GCCCGGCCGCAACAGCGCCGTCATGTCGTCAATCCCCCGGCCACCGCGGATGCCTGCGCGATTTCCGCCGACCAGTTCTTCCCGGCCTCGACCCCCGGCCAGTCGTCGAGGGTATCGATGTACAACTGACGCGTCCGCGACACCCACTGGTCGATATCTCCACGAGTCCAGGTGGCGGTCGGAACCGGCTCGTGGACGACGATCTCGATCGTGCCTTCCTGGGCGACTTTGGCGTTGCGCCACATGATTTCGCCGGCGTTGCGGATCACGATCGGCACGATCGGCACACCGGCGTCGCGGGCCAGGTGAAAGCCGCCCTTCTTGAACACCCCGACGCGCGGACTCAGCGACCGAGTTCCTTCGGGCGCCATCACGATCGAGATCCCGGCACGTAGCTTCTCCACCGCAGGCTGCATCGCCGAAATAGCCTTCGAAGTATTGGAACGCTCCACGAAGGCGACGTCGGCCAGCGTGAGCAACTGCCCGAGCACCGGTATCTGCTTGACCTCGGCCTTGGCCACCACGCTGAAACCCCGTTGGACGACTCGCGAGGTGACCATCGCGTCGATCAGCGTGCTCTGGTGGTTGATGAAGAACACCGCAGGTCGATGCGTGGTGTGCTGCTCGCCGATGACCTCGAGTCGAATATTGCCCAATTGCCCTCCAAGACGGCCAAATAGCGAGGTGGCGATGTCCATCCCGCCACGACGGTCCAGGGTCAGCACTCCGGCGACCGCCCCGACGCCCACCGCCGCGGCGAAGCCGCCGAACAACGCCGACGTACGCGCCAGCGCGATCGGATTCAATCGGCTTCGCTTGTTGGAGAAGCGCAGGGCGTGCCATCCACGCTCGGCCGCTCTGCGGGCCAGCTCCGGCGCAGGGTTGACCGGGTGCGGAAACCCGACGCCGCCCAGGAACTGAACATCCTCTGCGCCATTGGCGTAGGCATGGCTGTTCTTCAGCGGGATACGTTGGCGTCTGGCGAATTCTCGGACCGCGGCCAGCTTGCCTTCGCCCCACGGCGGACGTCCTGAGATGCCGCCGGTGAGTACGCCCTGCTCCGTCTCCAACTCCGTGCACAAGACATGGTCGACGCCTAATTCGCGGGCCATGGGCTGCGCCTGCATCCGCGTCGCCGACGTGGCGATGACAACGGTGTGGCCCTGGTTCTGGTGCGCGCGGACCAATCGCCATGCCCCATAGAAGAGCCCTCCGGCGATTCCCTGGGTGAACAGCTGCTCCCCGAGCTCCATCAGATCATCTTCGGTGCGACCCGCCCAACCCCGGATTCCCTGCACCACAAGCTCTTTGAATGCATCCTCGGTAAGGGGGCCACCGAGCGCGGCTAGCATGGTTCGGACGAACTCATCGGGTCCGAGGTCGAGGGTGCGCGCACGGTGAGCGTAGAGCGCGCCCGCCGAGTAGCCCTGGATCAGGGTTCCGTCGAAGTCGAAGAAGGCTGCGACCCTGCGACCCCCGGGACCGTTCTTGATGCGCTCGACGAGCTCGTCGACGGTGATCACCGGCGGTGTCGTACCGGTCATCGCATTCCCACTTTGACTTTCGATGTGGTCGGTTGGGCCACGCTGCTTGGGGCGATTCCCTGGCTCCGACCACCTCACTATGAAGAGTCGAGCCGGCCCGGCCAAGGGCCTGGAGGCGAAATACCCCTTCTGCGGGGTAGAGAACTGCCCAACGTGGTGACGCGGGGGCAGCGGTCGTTCGGCGACACTCGCAGCACCGGGTTCGGTGCGGCCGATCCGTACTGGATTATCGGGTCCGGACGCCGCAGAACAGGAAAGAGGCAGCGGATGCAGATCTCAGCCGCGGTGGCGCACGAGGTAGGCGCGCCGTTCACGTTAGCCGAGGTCGACCTTCAAGACCCGGCACCCGATGAAGTCTTGGTGCAAATCGCCGGAGTGGGCATCTGCCACACCGACATCGCGGTCAAGGAAGGGCACCTGCCGTTTCCGCTGCCCGGCGTCCTGGGCCATGAGGGCAGTGGGACCGTGGTGTCGGTCGGTGCTGACGTCACCGCGGTCGGCG
>JBAWAV010000612.1:0-2333 GCA_049589475.1 Mycobacterium sp. | reverse complement strand
ACGCGGATTCTGCCCTGCAAGTCGTCCTGGCCGGTCATGCACACCCTTTCTCGACGACCCCTTTCTCGACGACGGAGTCCATTGGCGAGGGTACGTGAGGCGGCTACCGGGGAGTTATCCACAGTCTGGCTTTTATCCACAGTTGCGCGCTGACGACGGTGTTTCCGTCCTTTGCTCGCGGTAATATTCGAACGTGTATTCGAGTAGCCGGGAGCAGATCGTGGAGCGGTGGGATGCGCTGCGCGACGCGATGGCTGACGTGCTCGAACTGTGCTACAACGAGCTCACCACGCCCGAATGCCTGAGATTGCTGGAGCGCCTCGAATCCGAATCTAGGCGGCTGCCCGTACCGGGCCACGCGTTGATCAACAAGCTGGTCCGAGACGCTGACCAGACCGAGCTGGGCGGCAAGCTGGCGCACGCATTGGCCAACCGGCTTCACATCTAGCCGGGGCGGGCCAGGCGGCGCATCCACGAAGCCGCGGACTTGGGTCCGCGTCACTCGCTGACCGGCGAACCGCTGCCGCCGCAACTCGAGGCGACCGCGGCAGGCCAGCGCGACGGCGAGTTGGGCGCCGGTCACGTCGCGGTGATCCGCAGCTTCGTCAATCGGCTGCCAGACTTTGTCGACCTCGAAACTCGTCAGGCCGCCGAGGCGCAGCTGGCGAGGCTGGGCACCCAGCACCGTCCGGACGAGCTGAGCAAGCTGGCCGACAAGCTCACCGACTGCCTGAACCCCGACGGCAATTTCACCGACGATGACCGATTGCGACGGCGCGGCATCACCATCGGAAGGCAAGGCGGGGACGGCATGAGTCCGATCTCCGGCTACCTGACCCCCGAGGCCCGCGCCACCGTCGACGCCGTTTTCGCCAAACTCGCCGCACCCGGGATGTGCAACCCCGCGGACCGCGACGCGACTGTCGGCGGCACGCCGCGTCAAGACACCATCGAGAGCGACAGCCGCAGCGGCGCTCAACGCAACCACGATGCGCTCAACGCGGCAGGCCGTCTGCTGCTGGCTTCCGGAAAGCTCGGTCAGCACAACGGTTTACCGGCCACCATCATCGTCACCACCACGCTGCGGGAATTGGAGTCCGGCTGCGGCCGAGGGTTGACCGGTGGTGGCACGTTTTTGCCGATATCTGACGTAATCCGGTTGGCCAGCCACGCTCATCACTACCTGGCGATCTTCGACAAAGGGCGTGCGATGGCGCTGTATCACACCAAACGTCTGGCCTCGCCGGCACAGCGGATTGTGCTGTACGCCAAGGATCGTGGCTGTTCGTTCCCCGGCTGCGACATACCCGGTTACCACTCAGAGGTTCACCACTGCAACCCTTACGCGAAGTGTGGCACCTCTGACTTCAACCACATGACATTCGGATGTGGCGGCCACCACCCGCTTGCCGAACAAGGCTGGATCACGCGAAAGAACCAACAGGGCGTCACCGAGTGGATCCCGTCGCCGCACCTGGATTACGGGCAACCCCGTATCAACACAGTCCACCACCCGGAGAAGCTGCGACGCGGCGGCGAAGACCCGTGAGGCCGTCAGGCCCGGTCGCCCTCGGTGTCGTCGAAGAACTTCCAATCGCCGTCGGCGTCGACTTCCATCCGCCAGCCGAGCTCAGAGTTATCGGCCTTCGCGTCTACGAACCACGCATGCGCGTCCTCGGCGCTGGCGATCTCTCTGGTGTCGACGACGTCGCCGTGCGGGTTGAGTACTCGGTAATTAGCCATCCTCGGGGATTACCCGCTGCGGGCGTACCGAATCGTGCTACTCGCCGGCGAACTTTGGCGGCCGCTTTTCGAACGTCGCCGTGATGCCCTCGGTCAGGTCTTTCGATGGCAGGAACGCCGAGTTCCATGCTGCCACGTAACGCAGGCTCGCCGTCACCGCTGAAATCCGTTGCTGGTCAAGGACATCCTTGATGCCGCGGACAGTAAGCGGTGGGTTCGCGGCGATCTCAGCCGCGGTCGCATGGGCGGCCGCCAGAGTGGCGTCGGCGTCGGCGAAGACGTCGTTCACCAGGCCGATCTTCTCGGCGCGCGCGGCGTCGATGTCCTTACCGGTCAACGCCAGTTCCCTTAGATGCCCGTCGGACAGGATCAGCGGCAGCCGCGCGAGGCTGCCCACGTCGGCGACGATCGCCAGCTTGACCTCGCGAATGGAGAACTTCGCGTCGGCGCTCGCGTAGCGGAAGTCGACGGCCGAGACCAGGTCGACGCCGCCGCCGATGCACCAACCGTGGACCGACGCGATCGTCGGCGTCCGGCAATCGGCGACCGCGGTGATCGTCTGCTGCATGCGCTGCACTTCGGTGTGGAAT
>JBAWAV010000611.1:0-5189 GCA_049589475.1 Mycobacterium sp. | reverse complement strand
CGCGGTAGCGCCGAGGCCACCGACCAGATCGACGACATCGTCGCCATTGCCCACGACAGCGACGTCGCCGTCGAAGTCATCGTCGCGACCGCCTGGGACTGCCCGTTCGAGGGGCCGACGCCGCCACGACGGGTGCTCGACATCGCGGCGTTCGCGCTCGATCATGGCGTCGACCGGTTCTCCATCGCCGACACCATCGGCACGACGACGCCCGGACGGGTCAGTTCGCTTATCGCGCAACTGCGTCCGGTTATCGGCGAATTGCCGCTCGGCGGGCACTTCCACAACACCCGCGGCGCCGGCCTGGCCAGCGCATATGCGGCGGTCCAGGCGGGCGTCACCCGACTGGATGCATCGGTCGGCGGGCTGGGCGGCTGCCCGTTCGCGCCCGGCGCCACCGGCAATATCGCCACCGAAGACCTCGTTTACCTGCTGCGCGACAGCGGCATCGACGTCGACGTCGACCTGCAGGCCGCCGTCGACGCGGCCGAGGTGGCGAAATCGGTTGTCGGCCACGACTTACCGAGTGCCCTGCTGCGTGCCGGTGACCGGATCACCAGCTGATGCCGGCTGAGGTCCTGACCCCGAAAGGCCGCCAGACCCGGGCAGCCATCGAGCAGGCTGCCCGTAAGTTGTTTGCCGAGCGCGGCTTTCACGGAACCACGTTGGCCGACATCACATCGGCCGCCGGCAAGTCGGCCGCGGTGTTCTACCGGTACTTCGACGACAAGGAGGATCTGCTCGCCGCGCTCGCGGAATCGTTCCTGCACGACGTCGTGACCCCGTCGGGGCTGAGCCTGCACCTGCCGGACGCTCCCCACGACGATGCGTTCTTCACCTCGGTGGTCACCGGCTACTGGAACATGTTCAAGCAGAACATCGGGATCATGATCGCAGTTGCCCAACTAGCGACGACTCAGCAGCGGTTTGCCGTCGTCCAGAACGAATTTCGGCGCTTCGGCATGGACATCGTGGCAGCTTCGGTGCGGCACGCCCAGGAGCTCGGTTACGCCACCGAACTCAATCCCGAACACATCGCGGCGGCCATCGCCTTGTTGTTCGAGAACTTCACCACCGTGTTTGTCGGGCCGCCCGGGCCCGGAAGGCTGGGACTGGAGATCAGCGACGAGGATGCGATCGCGACCCTGTCGACGGTCTGGAAGAAGACCTTGTACGGCACTTTAGGAGACCGGTAATGGATTTCACGCTGCCCGAACACCTTCCCGGGTTGCTCGCCGACATGGACGCGTTCATCGAGCGCGAGATCGCTCCGCTGCAGGCGGAGAACATGCAGTACTTCGACCAGCGCCGGGAACACGCTCGCACCGACTGGGACAACGACGGCATCCCGACCCGACAGTGGGAGGATCTGCTCGCCGAGATGCGCCGACGGGCCGACAAGGCCGGCTGGTTGCGTTACGGGTTGCCCGCGTCGCTCGGTGGCCGGGACGGCTCCAACCTCGACATGGCGGTCATCCGTGAGCATCTGGCGCACAAAGGCCTCGGTCTACACAACGACCTGCAGAACGAGTCGTCGATCGTCGGGAACTTCCCGCAGGTGATCATGATGGAGCGGTTCGGCACCGCCGAGCAACGCGCCGCGTGGTCCGAAGCGTTGATCACCGGAGAACGCTCGATGGCGTTCGGACTCACCGAACCACTGCACGGCTCGGATGCCACCTGGCTGGAAACCCATGCTGTACAGGACGGCCCAAAAGGAGGGGCCTGGGTCATCAACGGCTCCAAGCGGTTCAACACCGGCGTCCACCGCGCTACCCATGACTTGATCTTTGCCCGCACGTCCGGCGAACCGGGCCAGGCCCAGGGCATCACCGCCTTCCTGGTGCCCACGGATTCCCCCGGCTTCGAGGTCCCGTACTACTGGTGGACGTTCAACATGCCCACCGACCACGGCGAGGTCGAGTTGACCGACGTCCGGGTGCCCGGCGACGCGGTGCTGGGCGAGGTGGATCGCGGACTGGAGGTCGCGCAGACGTTCCTGCACGAGAACCGGATCCGCCAGGCGGCCAGCAGCCTGGGTGCCGGACAGTACTGCATCGACCGCGCCGCCGAATATGCCGGCGCTCGAAACGTTTTCGGCAAGCCGCTGTCGACCAACCAGGCCGTGCAATGGCCGCTGGCCGAATTGCAGACCGAGGCACAGATGGTGCGGCTGCTGGTGCAATACGCGGCCTGGCACCTGGACCGCGACCACCACATGGAGGTGTCGGACAAGGTGTCGATGGCCAACTACCGCGCCAACCGACTGGTCTGTGACGCCGCCGACCGGGCGATGCAGATCTTCGGCGGGCTCGGGTACAGCCGTCACGAGCCGTTCGAGCACATCTATCGCCACCATCGCCGCTACCGGATCACCGAGGGCGCCGAGGAGATCCAAATTCGCCGGGTGGCCCAGCGGCTGTTCAAGTTCGGCCGCAGGTGAACGAGGCGTTGACGCCCAAGCTGGCCGGGGTGCTGCAGCACGCCCTCGGCGCCGGCACCGCCGTCGAGAATCTGCGCGCACTGACCGGCGGAGCCAGCCGAACCACCTGGGCGTTCGAGGCCGTCACCGGGGAGCAGCGGCGCTCGCTGATCCTGCGCACCGGCCCACCCGACGACGTGCACGCCGGGATGGAACTCGAGGCCCGCACGCAGGCCGCCGCCGCCGCTGCCGGGGCACCGGTTCCCCACGTCCTGGTGGCCGACGATTCCGTTGACACACTTGGCAATCCATTTCTGATTTGCGACGAGATCAAAGGCGAGACCATCGTCCGTCGCATCCAGCGCCAGCTGGACGACGCGGGCCGGACACAGCTGCTGGTGCAGTGCGCGGAGGCACTCGCAGCCATCCACCGGGCCGACCCGGACATTTCCGGGATCGACCGCGAGGACCAACTCACCGAGTGGCGCGGTCGATTGGACGACATGGGCGACACCACCGCGACCTTCGAATGGGCTTTCCGGTGGCTGTCCGCCAACCGGCCCGCGCCGTCACCGCCGTATCTGGTGCACGGCGACTACCGGATGGGCAACCTCATCGTCGACGGATCCCACCTCGCCGCCGTGCTGGACTGGGAGTTGGTGCACGTCGGCGAGTTCTACGAAGACCTCGCCTGGTTCTGCATCCGGGCCTGGCGCTTCGGCGCTCCGGCCGATCACGACGCCGGCGGACTGGGCAACATCGAGGATTTTCTTCACAGTTACGAAAAGGCCGGCGGAGCCGCGGTCGACCGGGCGGCGTTTCACTGGTGGCTGGTCCTGGCCACGCTGCGGTGGGGCGTCATCTGCCGCTACCAGGCCGAACGCCACCTGAGCGGACAAAGCCGTTCGGTCGAGCTGGCCACCATAGGTCGCCGCGTCTGTGAGACCGAATGGGACTTACTCAACTTGCTCGATAACGCAGTCGCGCGTGTCGGTTGAGCGCCTAGGATTTCGCTGTGGTCACTCCTGATCAGGCAATCCAGACAATCCGGGAAACCGGCGGGGCGCAGCCGGGCAACCGGGCGCTGCACGCCAAAGGCAAGCTCTACCGGGGCACCTTCACTGCGACGCCCGAGGCCGCTCAGCTCTCGCGCGCCGTGCACCTCGACGGCTCCGCGGTGCCCACACTGGTCCGATTCTCCAGTGGCTCAGGCAATCCCAAGCAGCCGGACAACGCACCGGGTGTGCGCGGGCTGGCGGTGAAGTTCACCCTTCCCGACGGGTCCACCACCGACGTATCCACGCAGACGGCGAAGCTGTTTCCGGCCAGCACACCCGACGGCTTCATCTCGCTCCTACATGCGATGCGCCTGGGGCCGACTGCCCCGCTACGACTCCTCGGTTACATCGCCACCCACCCCCGCTTTGTGAAAGCGCTGCCAGTGGTGCGCGAAGCGAACACGGTGCCGGAAAGCTACGGCTCCATCGCTTATCACGGCCTGCACGCATTCCGCTGGGTCGCCGACGATGGCAGCGCGCGATTCGTGCGCTACCACCTGCTGCCCGCGGCCGGCGAACACATCCTCGCGCCGGACGTCGCGAAGACGAAGGGCGCGGACTTCCTGATCGACGAACTCGACGAACGCCTTGCGGCACAACCGGTTCGGTTCGACTATCGGGTCCAGATCGCCGCGCACGGCGACTCGACGGTCGATCCGTCGAAACCCTGGCACAGCACCCACACCGTGACAGTCGGCAGCCTCGAAATCACCGGCATCGACACCGAACGCGAGCACGGCGGCGACATCGTCGTGTTCGACCCCATGCGCGTCACCGACGGCATCGAACCTTCCGACGACCCGGTCCTACGTTTCCGCACGCTCGCCTACTCCGCATCGGTGAAGCTGCGCTCCGGGGTCGACCGCGGACCCGAAGCACCTGCTGCGACCTGATGGCGTCGGGACACGGTCGACCCACCGCGGCTGAGCTGGTGGCCGCGGTCGCCGAGTTCCTCGAAACCGACGTCCGCGAGTCGACCACCGGTCAGGTCAATTTTCATTCCCGGGTCGCGGTGAACGCGTTACGCATCGTCGAACGCGAACTGCTGGCCGACAGCGAAGCCGAAGGTGTCGCCGTCGCGCTGGCCGACGTCGGCTGCCGCGACGAAGCCGAACTGGCCGCCGCCATCCGGGCCGGCGAGCTGGACGGCCACAGCCGCCAGGTGCAGTCGGCGCTCCGAGCGTTGGTCGGCCGACGGCTCTCTGTGGCCCACCCCGGATACCAGGACGAGTAGATGCCCGCTCCGGACGCCATCCTGAACGCAGCCGATCAGCTGTTCGCGGCGATCGAGCGAGGTGACCAAGCAACGGTGGAGCAGATGTTCGACGACGGCATCGAGGTCTGGCGGGTCGGATCGCGCCGCGACGACGACAAAGCCCGGGCGCTGCGGGTGATCCATTGGTTCATCGACGTCACCAAGGAGCGGCACTACGAGATCCTGGATCGCCAGCTGTTCTCCGACGGATTCGTCCAGCAACACATCCTGAACGCCACCGGCCACGACGGCGGATCGATCGCTCTGCGGGTGTGCATCGTGATTAAGCTGAACGCTGACGCCCTGATCAGCCGTATCGACGAATACTTCGACCCCGCCGGCATGGCTCCGCTGTTGAGCTGACCGGCAATGATTCGGCTCACAGCGATGAGGAGGAGCGGCGCAGATGACTTCCGCCGGCGACGATGCAGAGCGTAGCGATGAGGAGGAGCGG
>JBAWAV010000610.1:0-6011 GCA_049589475.1 Mycobacterium sp. | reverse complement strand
CGCAGACCCGGCACACCGGCTCGGCGCGAGCGAGACGGGCACAGCGAGAACACAAATGCCGTAGCACGATCCCGTCGTTGTCGAGTTCGTCGACGTACGTGAAAACCACGTTGGACGCAACATGATGGGGTCTGCTGCACGAATAGGTGACATCTTGACCTGACTGAACCGCCCCGGCATGTCCGGAGACTCCATTTGTTGGGAAGGATGGAGTCATGCCAGGGAGTACGTCGAGGAGGTATCCGCCGGAGTTGCGTGAGCGGGCGGTGCGGATGGTCGTCGAGATCAGCGATCAGCACGATTCGGAGTGGGCGGCGATCTGTGAGGTCGCCCGGCTGCTCGGGGTTGGCACGGCCGAGACGGTGCGCAAGTGGGTGCGCCAGGGCCAGGTTAATGCCGGCTCACGACCTGGCACGACAAGCGAGGAGTCCGCTGAGCTGAAGAAGCTCAGGCGAGAAGTCGCCGAATTACGACGAGCCAACGCCATTTTGAAGACCGCGTCGGCTTTCTTCGCGGCCGAACTCGACCGGCCAGCACGCTAATCACCCGGTTCATCGCCGATCATCAGGGGCACCGAGACGGTCCTGATGGTCTGCGGTGGGGTGTCGAGTCGATCTGCGCACAGCTGACCAAGCTGGGTGTGCCGATCGCCCCATCGACCTTCTACGACCAGGTTCATCGTGAGCCCAGTCGCCGCCAGAGCCGCGACGAGGTCCTCAAGCGCGAGATCGCGCGGGTTCAAGGCGCCAACTACGGCGTCTACGGTGCCCGCAAGGTATGGCTGGCCCTGAACCGCGAGGGCATTGACGTGGCCCGCTGCACCGTGGAACGGCTGATGGCCGAACTCGGCCTGGCCGGGGCGGTGCGCGGCAAGGCCAAGAAGACCACGGTCGCCGACCCAACCGCGGCCCGGCCCGCCGATCTCGTTCAGCGCCGGTTCGCTCCGCCGGCCCCGAACCGACTGTGGGTGGCAGACCTCACCTACGTGTCGACGTGGTCGGGGTTCGCTTACGTCGCGTTCGTCACCGACGCCTATGCCCGGCGGATCCTGGGCTGGCGAGTCGCCGCTACGATGACCACAACCATGGTCCTCGACTCTATCGAGCAAGCCATCTGGACCCGCCAGCAAGAGGGCGTACTGGATCTGAAAGATGTTGTCCACCATACGGATCGAGGATCTCAGTATACGTCTATCCGGTTCAGCGAGCGGCTTGCCGAGGCCGGCATCCAGCCCTCGGTCGGGGCGGTCGGCAGCTCCTATGACAATGCGCTCGCCGAGACAATCAACGGTCTGTACAAGACCGAGCTGATCAAGCCCGGCAAGCCCTGGCGCACGATCGACGACGTCGAACTGGCCACGGCACGGTGGGTCCACTGGTTCAACCACAGCCCCCTCTACGAATACTGCGGCGACATCCCACCAGTCGAACTGGAGACGGCCTATTACGCTCAACAACGGAGACCAGCCGCCGGCTGAGTCCTCAAATCAGAAAGTCTCCGAACTCACCGGGGCGGTTCATGGAGCCTAGTTGGACACTGTCTGAGTGGGCTTCCAGATGTCCAATACGGGTGTACGCCAAATGGACGCAAGGACGGGGTGTTGGCCCGGCAATGGTGTAGGCGGCCTGTTTAAACCGCCGCTTCGCCGCCAAGCGCCTTATGCTAATGAACCGGGAACTCGGGGGCCGGAACCCGCGGAGGGCCGGATGACGGCAGCGACCGCGTGCCACACGTGTGGCACCGCGCCGCGGGAGGGTGCGCGATTCTGTGACGGCTGCGGTGCACCGGTAAGGGAGCGGGACAGCCGTGCGGAGTTCAAGCAGGTGACCGTCTTGTTCGCCGACGTGGTGCATTCGATGGACATCGCCGCGGCGGTGGGGGCGGAGCCGCTGCGTGAGATCATGACCGACTTGGTAGACCGCGCTTCGGCGGTGGTGCAGCGTTACGGGGGCACGGTCGACAAGTTCACCGGGGACGGCATCATGGCCATCTTTGGCGCACCGACTGCACTGGAAGATCACGCGCTGCGCGCCTGTCTGGCGGCGCTGGGCATTCAGGGCGAGGTCAAGCAGCTGGCGGTTGAGGTTGAGCGCCGCGACAGTGTGGACCTGCGGCTGCGGATAGGCCTCAATTCCGGCCAGGTCATTGCCGGTGAGATCGGTTCGGGCGCTAGGGGTTACACCGCGATTGGTGAGCAGGTGGGCCTGGCGCAGCGGATGGAGTCGGTGGCTCCGCCGGGTGGGGTGATGCTCAGCGAGTCGACAGCGCGGCTGGTCGAGGGCGCGGCGGTGCTGGGTGAGCCGGAGATGGTGCACATCAAGGGTGCCGAGGATGCGGTGCCCGCGCGGCGGCTGCTGGGGGTGGCGTCGCAGCCGGGGGGGATCGGTCGCTTTGAGACCACGTTGGTGGGACGTCAATGGGAAATGAACACCGTCACAGCCATCTTGGATCGATCGATTGGTGGGCACGGGTCTGTGGTGTGTGTGGGGGGACCGGCGGGCATCGGCAAGAGCCGGCTGGTTCACGAGACCGCCGCGATCGCGCGCCGCCGTGGTGTCGAGGTGTTTTCGACCTTTTGTGAGTCGCATGCCGGCGACATCTCGTTTCATGTGGTGGCGCGGCTGCTGCGGGCCATCGGCGGGATCAGCGATCTGGACGGTGAGGCCGCGCGGGTGCGGGTGCGGGCACAGATTCCGGACGCCGACCCGCAGGATCTGGTGCTGCTGGACGACCTGCTGGGGATTCGCGACCCGGATACCGAGCTGCCGCAAATCGATCCGGCCGCGCGGCGGCGGCGGTTGACCGCGCTGATCAACGCGGTGTCGCTGGCGCGCACCGAGCCGGTGCTCTATATCCTCGAAGACGCGCACTGGATCGACGCGGTCAGCGAATCCATGCTGGCCGAGTTCTTGAAGGTGATCCCGAAGACCCCGGCGATGGCGCTGATCACCTACCGCCCGCACTATCACGGGGCGCTCGCCCAGGTGCCCGGCGCGCAGACGGTGGCACTAGACCCACTGGGTGATGCGGATATCTCGGCGTTGGTCGGTGAGCTGTTGGGCCCGGATCCCTCGGTGGGCGCGGTGGCCGCGTTGATAACCGAACGGACCGCCGGTAACCCGTTTTTCGCCCAGGAGATGGTGCGCGAGCTTGCCGAACAGGGGGTGCTCGAGGGCCAGCGCGGTGGCTACCGGTGCCGCGCCGATGTGGCCGAGGTCCGGGTGCCGGCCACCGTGCAGGCGGTCATCGGCGCGCGCATCGATCGCCTCGAGCCGGGGGCCAAACGCACGCTGAACGCCGCGGCGGTGATCGGATCACAGTTCAACCCGGAGCTGCTGGCCAGCCTGGGGATCGATCCGGCCCTCGAGGCGCTGGTCGAGGCGGAGTTGATCGATCAGGTGAGCTTCACCCCGCGCGCCGAGTACGCATTCCGGCATCCGTTGATCCGCGCGGTGGCCTACGAATCACAACTGAAAGCAGATCGTGCCAGGCTGCACCGGAGCCTGGCCGCGGCCATCGAGGCCGGCGACCCGGGATCGGTCGAACAGAACGCTTCGGTGATCGCCGAGAACCTTGAGGCAGCCGGCGATGGGCAGCTCGCCTACGACTGGCATATGCGCGCCGGCGCGTGGTCGACGCACCGCGATATCGCCGCGGCCCGGCTGAGTTGGGAGCGCGCGCGAGAGATCGCCGACACGTTGCCCCCCGAGAACCCGGAGTGCACCGCGATGCGTATCGCGCCGCGCACCCTGCTATGTGGCACCGCCTGGAAAGTGGATAGCTCCTCGGCGCGCTTTGAGGAGCTGCGTGAACTGAGCTCACTCGCCGGCGACAAGGCATCGTTGGCGATGGGCATGGCCGGGCAGCTGATGAACCTCTGGTTTCATGCCCGCGTGCGGGAGGCGTCGGCGCTGGCATCCGAACTCATGACCCTGGTCGAGGCGATCGCGGATCCGGAATTGACCGTCGGGCTGTCGTTCATGCCGATATTCGTCAAGCTCGAGACCGGCGGATGGGCTGACGTGCTGCGCTGGTCACAAACCGTCATCGAGCTGGCCGACGGCGATCCCACCAAAGGCAACTTAATCATCGGGTCACCGTTGGCGTTGGCGCACAGCACGCGCGGATTGGCCCGAGCGGCCCTGGGCCGCCCACGGTTAGAGTTGCTGGCTGACCTCGCCACCACCACCGCCATGGGCCGCGCGGCGGACCCGGCGACCCATTCCATCGTCATCGCCTTCACATACGGAATAGGGATAGGCGCTGGGGGGCTGCTGGCCGACGACGCCGCGCTGGAGCTGATGGATGAGGCGCTGCAGATCGCCGAACGATCCGGTGACGATTTCGCGCTGCCCACCGCCCGAATCGCGCTGGGCACGGTGCTGATGCACCGCGACTCCCCAACAGACCGTGAGCGCGGACTGACGGTGCTGACACAACTGCGCGACACGCACGAGCACTGGTGCCTGGCCGAGCTACCCTTCGTCGAGGCCTACATCGCCTGGGAGCAGGGCAGGCGTGGAGACCTCGATAACGCCATCGCGGCATTGCGGGCAGCCGTGGATGACATATTCAATTCGGGACAGCTCAGCTGGACCGTCAAGGCCACCGCCCAGTTCGTGGAGACGCTGCTGGCCCGCGGCGGTGAGGACGATCTGCAGGAAGCCCAGACCGCGATCGAGCGGTTGGCAGCCGCCCCGATCGACATGGCGGACCGTGAGATCTTTCTGCTGCGGCTCCGCGCGCTGCTGGCCGGCGCGCGCGGCGACGAGGCCGCCTACCGCAATCTCAGCCGGCGACACCGCGCCATGGCCACAAAGCTTGGCCGGCTAGGACAAATGGCGGTGGCCGATTCGTGGACTGTCCGCGCTGCGGCGGCAGGCTCGAGCCGAATATTGTCTGCTTCGGCGAAAATGTCCCGAAAGACGGGGTGGAACAGGCTTATTCAATGGTCGACGGCGCCGAGGCGTCGTCGCTGACCGTGTTCTCGGGCTACCGATTTGTGCGGCGCAGGGGCACGGAAAGCGGTATCGAGCTAGGTGGGTGGATGAGAACGGCAAAGAACGCTCGGCCAGCTTTAGCAGCGAGAAGACAGCCAAGCAGCATCTGAAGTCCGTCGCACGGGGAGAAGTCGCAAACGCTCATGGGCGCAAGACATTCGAGGAGTTCTACAAGGGATGGTCAACGAGTCAGCCATGGGTGCCCGGGACGGTTCGGGCGATGGACCTCGCCGCCTACTCTGTCACGGCCCGTGTCATCGGAATCCGCGAATATCGCCAGATGATGGAAGTCGCGTACGCGAGCATTCCCGATTTTCACACGGTCGTCCACGATCAGATTGCGACTGACGAACGAGTTGTAGCGCGCTGGACGACAAGCGGCACCCATACGGGCGATTCGCTCGGCGCGCCCGCCACCGGCAAGCCCATCGAGTTCTCCGACTTGTCGGTTTGGGAGTTCGAGGACGGAAAGGCTCGTCGAGGATGGATCTACTCCAACCTCCCAATCGTGCTCATGCAGATCTCAGCGCCGTAGCGCGCCACCTACGCGCACTAATCAGCCCTTCGACGTAGACGTTGATCCAAACCGGAACTCGACGACGTCGCCGTCGGCGGGCCTTCAGGTTCTCGAAAATATTCTGCAACTGACTGCGACGACCTACGATCTGACCTGTCTGGCCAATACCAGAGTTGGGGGGACGATGCTGGAGGTTATCGACAAAGGGCAATCTACCGACGCGCATAAGACTCCGTTGCTCTTTGTTCATGGAGGATGGCACGCCGCCTGGTGTTGGGACGAACATTTCTTAGATTACTTCGCCGACAAAGGGTTTCGGGCGGCAGCGGTAAGTTTGCGGGGGCATGGTCAAAGTACTGTGACGCAGCGGTTTCGTGGGTGCTCGGTTGCGGACTACGTCGATGACTTACGCCACGCTGCCGACGGGCTGGGTCGGAGCCCCGTGGTGATCGGCCATTCAGTCGGAGGTTTCATCGTTCAGAAGTACCTTGAAC
>JBAWAV010000609.1:0-1621 GCA_049589475.1 Mycobacterium sp. | reverse complement strand
GCCGTCGGCGTAGCGTCCGGCGATGTCGAGCATCCGGGGGCCGCTGGCGCCGATCCAGATGGGCGGCAGCCGGCCGTCGTACGGCTCGGTGTCCAGCCGGGCGTGGCGCAGCGTGTAGAACCGCCCGCCGAAGTCGACCGGGTCGCCGCTTTCCCAGAGCAGCCGGATCACTCGCAGTGCTTCCTCGAAACGGCTGACCGGGCGGGCGAAGTCGAAGCCGTACGGCAAGGTGTTCTCGCTCTCGCCGCTGCCGAGGCCGAGGATGAATCGACCGCGGGCCAAGTGGTCGATGGTCAGCGCGGTCTGGGCCAGCATGGCCGGATGGCGGCGGACGGTATCGACGACGGCGGACACCAGTGGGACGTTCTGGGTCAGGACCGCCGCCGCGGACGCGACCGCCAGGCCGTCGAGATGGCGATGCGGTGACGGGGACGCGCTGGCCAGGTCGGTGAATTCGGGAGTCCAGATCGAATCCGGCCAGAAGCTGACCATATGGTCGGGCAGCCAGATCGAGTGATAACGCCCGCTGTCCAGGGCGTCGAGCCGAGACAGATCCAACGGCAGGCTGGTGCGCAGAAATGCGGCGGGCTGAACCTTCATCGAAAGATGATGCTAAGCACTTGCTCAGCGTGGTGTGGACGAATCGGGGCGATGAGCGACGGTGGGGTGGAGCCGCACAACGCGACCCCGCCCCACCCGGCGTTGACAGGTGAGCGTCAGCGCTCGCGCAGCGAACTGCCGACGACCAAGCCGTGGCGGTAAATCGTTGCGACGCGTCACGCCCGTGTAGGTGGACTGAAGTAAGGAAAGTTCTCCGAGATGCGCTCGTGGTCGGGGGCGATGCCGGTGCCCAGCGGGGAGTTCGTCAGCAGTGACAACATGTTGTCCATCACGTTGTCGGCCAGGGCGCGCCCATTGAAGCCGGAGTAGTCGAACGAGGCCGGGGTGCCCACGGTGTAGGGCAGCGTGATCGGCCCGAACGAGTCGGCGACGCGGCGCGCATATGCCGCCGGGTCGGCTGACGTGCCGGCGAGGGTGACGTACTTGGTGACCGTGTCGACCGTGCTCGCGACGAACGCCGCGTTGTCGCCCGCAGGGATTGTGCGGTTGAACGCCTCCCGCAAGTTGTCGTCATTGAGGAACAGGTGGGTGAACAGCGGCAAGCCCCAGCGGGCCACCTGCTGTTCGGGTGCGTGACCGAACAGCGAGACCGTGGACCAGGCGTGCACCGGCTGCTCCGTACCGAGCAGCGCGTTCGGCACCTCGACGACGATGCCGCCGATGGTGCGGCCTGCGAAGAAGTTGACGCGGTTGTTGAACGCCTCGGGCTTGTAGACCCCGGCGGCGAAGGCATCCTTGAACTCGTTTACGGCGACGGCGTCGCCGCCGAAGACGTCATTGACGACCCAAAGCGAAGGCGCGTATTCCGTTGTCCCCGAGCACCACTGCGCCGGTCGTCCCAGCAGCGATCATCTGCCCGTCGCCGCCGGCAATGGCGTTGTCGCCCTTCGCAAACCGGACGTCGAATGTCTGCGCGTGCCGCTCAACCCCATCAGTCGAGACGTGGACTACCTCGCCGAACCGGACTTTGAACGATACGTCCTCCCGGTTGTCCCCGTCG
>JBAWAV010000608.1:0-2801 GCA_049589475.1 Mycobacterium sp. | reverse complement strand
GTGTGTCACCGTGCACGTGGCAAAGCCAACCATGCTGCATTCCAACAGGATTGAGGAGAGAGCTTCGCCGCACGCCAAAGCGTCAGCGTGACTGTCGCCGTCAGTGGACAGCGCCAGGATCATGGCTTGATCCTCGGGAATCTCGGTGCGGCGCTCCGATCGGTGAACGACGGGAAAAACCCGTTCGATGCCGACCCGATCGCTCTCCTCCGCGGAAACCAGCGCGCTGTGCGGGATGCCCTCCGTTTTTTCAGAAGGTGCTGTCCACCAGTGTAATTCATCGTGATAGGCACTGTCGTAGAGCCGGAGCGACTCCGCGATCTGCGCGGCATCCGCCAGCTTGGGCAGCGCGTCGGCGGGAATCGTGTCGATCCACACTGCCTTGCCGTCGACGTCGCCCGCCCATATCGAGGCGATCGACTTCCAGTCCGTCGGTGCACTGAACGGCAGTCGGTCGGTGCGACGTGACCAGATAGCCTGCGCGCGCAGCCGGTCTCGTTCAGTCACATAGTCGATCGGCTCGAAGCTCATCGACGCCACGTGGTTGGGGCTGTCCGAGTTCGGAAAGCGCTCGACATGAACCGCCCAGCCGGCGGCGGCCATCGCGACCCGGAGGTGGTGGAGAGCGGCGCCACAGCCGATGAGTGCTTCTCGCGCCGACTGGTCGGTGTCCATCACTCGACTCGGATCGAGGAACAGCCTTAGTTGGCCGTCACTGTAAACCCATTGCCACGGTTGGCTGTTGTGCAGCGACGGGGCGCGGCACGCCGCCGTCACCGCGTCCTGGATGACCTTGCTGTCGAACAGAGTCGTAGGCATGTGTTGACCTCCCGATTTTCGCCTGTCTTCGAGGCTTGTCTAGTTGGGTTCGTGGTTGCAGGGCCATTGGTCCTCGATTCAACGGCCGACCGACCACTGGCCCGATTCGCGTCACTGCGCCCGGTTGGTGCGTCCGCTGTCGTCCCCGACAAGGAGTCGGATGTCCCTATCCCACTGAGCGTCCCGCACGAGGCTGACATGCACACTGGTGGCGGCCACGGCCATGGCGGCGACCAGGGCCGCGATCACCCACACCGCTACCGCGATGGTTAGCGCTTCGATATCTGCGGCTGCCATCGGCGTCGGCCGGTTCACCCGATTACCGGTGTCGTCGACCCAGATCGTCAGCGGCGCACCGGCTTTGAGGGCGCCATCCATGACGATCGCGTCAGCGTGATCAATACCGTCGAACTGCCATCGCGCATGCACGGTGGCGGCCGACGGTGTGGGCGAAACTGCCGGCTTACTGTCGTCAACCGCGTTCGCGGTCACGACATGTCGGCTTCGGGCCTGCGCGAGGAAGGTCTGTGTCTCGGTTTCGTGGACGATCATGCCCATAGCCGCGGCGCAGGGGGCGGCGATGACAACCAGCGCAGCGGCCAGCGCGACGGCTGCGGCTTCGATGCGATCGCTGGTCCGCAGGAGTGGGCTGCTGCTCAACAGCCGGCTGACCGGCCACGTGATGGCGCGGATCACGAAACTGTTCATGGCAACCTCATTCGGGGGCATTGCGACGTTGTGCACAGCGTCGCAATGCCGACGTCGGCGCTCGTAGAGTCCAACGTCCACCGCCGACAGGGCCTACGGCACCTCCGATGCCTCGCAAATGTCGCCGGCCCGGGCCGGCGTTCTCGCCGGCGAACGGCCGATGAGTTAGCCTGCGGGACGTGCTGCTTAGCTCGCTGAATCCCGCCTCTTCCGACATCGAGGACGCCGTCCGCTTCGGCGACGTGACGCTCAGCCGCAGCGACGTCGTCGGGGCCGCCACGTCGGTGGCAGAACGGGTCGGCGGTGCCGGCCGGGTCGCCGTGTTGGCCACACCCACCGCGTCCACCGCACTGGCCATCGCCGGGTGTTTGATCGCCGGTGTCCCCGTGGTTCCGGTACCCGCCGACGTCGGGCAGGCCGAGCGTCGCCACATCCTCACCGACTCCGGGGCGCAGGCCTGGCTGGGGCCCGAGCCCGACGAGCCGGAAGGGTTGCCGCACATTCCGGTGCGGATGCACGCCCGGTCCTGGCACCGCATCCCCGAGCCGTCCCCACAGGACACCGCGCTGATCATCTACACCTCGGGTACCACCGGCCTGCCGAAGGGCGTGCAGCTCAGCGGTGCCGCAATCGCGGCCGACCTGGATGCGCTCGCCGAGGCCTGGCAGTGGACCGCCGACGACACGCTGGTGCACGGGCTGCCGCTGTTTCACGTGCACGGCCTGGTGTTGGGTCTACTCGGATCGCTACGCATCGGAAACCGCTTCATGCACACCGGAAAACCCACACCCGAGGCATACGCTCAAGCCTGTTCGGCAGCGCGTGGCACCTTGTTTTTCGGTGTGCCGACGGTGTGGTCGCGGGTGGTCGCCAACCAGGCCGCCGCCGAGGCGCTGCGGCCGGCGCGACTGCTGGTGTCCGGCAGTGCCGGCCTGCCGGTCCCGGTGTTCGACGAAATGGTCCGGCTCAGCGGCCATGCGCCGGTCGAACGCTACGGAGCTACCGAGTCGTTGATCACGCTGTCGACCCGCGCCGACGGTGAACGCCGGCCCGGCTGGGTCGGCCTGCCACTGACCGGCATCGAAACCCGGTTGGTGGACGAGGACGGCGGGCCGGTGCCGCACGACGCGGAAACCATTGGGCGACTTCAGGTTCGCGGCCCCACGCTGTTCGAGGGTTACCTGAACCGGCCGGACGCCACCGCGGAGGCGTTCGACGCCGACGGCTGGTATCGCACCGGCGACGCCGCGGTCATCGACGGCGACGGCATGCAC
>JBAWAV010000607.1:0-7476 GCA_049589475.1 Mycobacterium sp. | reverse complement strand
GCTGGCAGGGCGGTGAGCACGTGGTCGGGCTGCTCGACGAGGACGGTTTCTCCAAGGACTCGACCACGGAGACGTTCGCCGCCATCACGCTGGAGGTCGATACCCGCCGCTGGGCCGGTGTCCCTTTTTACCTGCGCACCGGAAAACGGTTGGGCCGCAGGGTGACCGAGATCGCCATGGTCTTCAAACGCGCTCCGCATCTGCCGTTCGACGCGACGATGACCGACGAGTTGGGCGCCAACGCGCTGGTCATTCGGGTGCAACCGGACGAGGGTGTGACGTTGCGCTTCGGGTCCAAGGTGCCGGGCAGCATGGAGGTCCGCGACGTCAATATGGACTTCTCCTACGGTGTCGCGTTCGCCGAGGAATCTCCCGAGGCGTACGAACGCCTGATCCTCGACGTGCTGCTCGGTGAGCCATCACTGTTCCCGGTCAACGAGGAAGTCGAATTAGCTTGGGAAGCACTCGATCCCGCACTCGACTACTGGGCTGAGCACGGTAAACCCGACCCGTACGAAGCAGGCACCTGGGGCCCCGCGTCGGCGTTCGAAATGTTGCGTCGCACCGGACGTGAATGGCGGCGACCGTGATACTCGATTTGCCTGATACCAGCACCACTGAGATCAACAAGAAGCTCGACGCGCTGCGCGAGGAGTCCGGCGCCGTCAACCTTGGCCGGGTGTTGACGTTGGTCATCGCGACCGACAGCGAGACGCTGTTGGAGGACTCCATCGAAGCGGCCAACGCGGCCAGCCACGAGCATCCCAGCCGGGTGATCGTGGTGACGACCGGGGACGCCGACGCCGCCGAGGCGCGGCTGGACGCGCAACTTCGGGTCGGCGGCGACAGCGGCGCCGGGGAGGTTGTGGTGCTGCGGCTTTCCGGGCCGCTTGCCGGGCACCACGGCAGCGTCGTCACACCGTTCCTGCTGCCCGACATCCCGGTGGTGGCGTGGTGGCCGTGCGAAGCACCGGCCGTGCCGGCCCAGGATCCGTTGGGCCGATTGGCAATCCGGCGCATCACCGACGCAACCAACGGCGCCGACCCGCTGTCGGCGATCAAAAGCCGGCTACCCGGCTACACCCCGGGCGATACCGACCTGGCCTGGAGCCGCATCACCTACTGGCGCGCGCTGCTCGCCTCGGCGATGGACCAACCCCCACACGAGCCGATCACGTCGGCGTTGGTGTCGGGGTTGAGGACCGAACCCGCACTGGATGTGCTCGCGGGCTGGCTGGCAGGCCGCATCGACGGGCCTGTGCGTCGCGCGGTCGGCGAGCTCAAAGTCGAGCTGGTACGCAACAGCGAGACGGTGACGTTGAGCAGACCGCAAGACGGTCTGACCGCGACGTTGAGTCGTACCGCCAAGCCCGAGGCGCTTGTCCCGTTGCCGCGCCGAGAGACTCGTGAGTGTCTGGCCGAGGATCTGCGGCGACTGGATGCCGACGCGATCTACTTCTCGGCCTTGGAGGGTATCGACCGGGTGGAGTACGTATGAGTAGCACGGTTGTCGAAACATTCGCCGACAGCGATGATTTGGTCGCTGCAGCGGGCTGGCGATTGATCAGCGTCGTCGACATTGCCGTTACCGCGCGCGGGCGCGCGCAGATCGTGTTGACCGGTGGCGGCAATGGCAACAAACTGTTGCGTTTTCTCGCTGCGCAGTCCGAGCGGATCGACTGGCCGAACGTGCATCTGTTCTGGGGTGACGACCGCTACGTCGCCGAAGACGACGACGACCGCAACGACCGGCAGGCCCGGGAAGCGCTCCTGGACCACATCGCGATCCCGCAACGCAACGTGCACGCCATGCCGGCCGCCGACGGCGAATTCGGCAGCGACCTGGCCGCCGCCGCGCTGGCCTATGAGCAGCTGCTGGCCGCGAATGCCGAGCCGGGCGATCCTGCGCCGAATTTCGACGTTCATCTGCTCGGAGTTGGACCCGAAGGCCATATCAACTCGCTGTTCCCGGACACCCCCGCAGTGCGCGAGACAACCCGGCAAGTAGTCGCTGTCGAGGATTCTCCCAAGCCGCCGCCGCTACGAATCAGCTTGACACTGCCTGCGATTCAGCGCTCCCGCGAAGTCTGGCTGCTCGCCGCCGGTGAAGAGAAAGCCGAGGCGGTCGCCGCCGCGATCGGGGGTGCCGATCCGGTGTCGATACCTGCGGCCGGCGCAATCGGCCGGGAGCGCACAATCTGGTTCCTGGACAGCCAAGCAGCATCCAGGTTGCCGGCCGGTTAGGGGCGCGCCTCGTCGCCGCAGTGCAGCGCTCGCCACAATCTCGCTCGGGCATACCCGATCAGATGGGTTTTCGACTGCCGGCGTTCCCTCGACCGCCATAATGAGCGGCATGGCAGATAAAAGCGCCGGCAGCCGCGCTCCGCGACAGCGGATCAAGACTCTCGCGCAAGCGGCAATGAATGCCGACGTCACCGTTGAGCAGTTGGAAGACGTGTTGGGTGGTCTCGGCAGTACCTTGACCGACCTCAATGATTCGCTGACCAACCTCAACAACGCCGTGGATCGCCTGAACGGCGGCTTGGACCACTTCGAGGCCACGCTGAGCCGGATCGACGACATGATGGGCCGGTTGGCCACGCTTGTCGCGCCGGTCGAAGCCGTCGTCGAGCGCATCGACTACATGGTCAGCGTGGGTGAAACCGTGATGTCCCCGCTGTCGGTCACCGAGCACGCAGTTCGCAACGCATTCAATGCCTTACGCAATCGGACCACGCGGTAGTCGTTCGGTCGTGCCGAGCCAGCCGGTTCCCGATCCGCCGTACGCCGAGGGCACCGGTCTGCCATGGGACGTCTCGGTCACCGACGCCGTCGCTGCGATTGCCGCGGCTCGGGCCCGCCACGGCGACACGTTCGCCGTGCACAGCGGGCCGGATCGCTATCTGTTCACGTTCTCGCCGGCCGGCGTCGAGTCGTTTTACGGCCTGCCCGAGGACAAAGCCAGCAAGGGTGTCGCGGACTATCTGATGCTGCGCCGCAAACTCCCCGACGAGATCTTCGCGGGGCGCCGCATCCTGCCGGGCACCCTGTTCCGCCGCGACGATGTCAGCGGTTATCTGGCCAATCTGGACCGGGCGCTCGACGAGACGACCGCCGAGTTGGGGTCGACGGGATCGGTCGATGTGTTCGATCTGACCCGCCGACTCGGCCACCGGATGGGCCTCGCCTCGTGGGCAGGGCCCGGTTCAGCACACGGCGAGGCGTTCGAGCAACTGGTCGGGGCCTTCGACATCCTCGACGGCTCCGACGCTTTCGTGCATCCCGACGCGATGGCGGCGGTCGCCGAGTCGGGCAAACGGGCTGAGCGGGCTGCCCTTGACCAGGTGGTCGGGATCGTCGCCGACGCGGTGCGCAGCCACGCAGGCGATCAGAGCCTGTTCGACAGGATCGTCGCTGCGTGGCGCGATGAGCCGGCCGAGAACCGAATCCGTGGCATCGCGTTCGATGTCGCCCTGATCCACATCGCCTCGATGTCCAATCTGGCTGCCGCGCTGGGGTGGGCGGTGGTCGACTTGATCGAGCACCCGGCGCACGCCACCCGCGTGATCGCCGGCGATGCTGACTTGGCGCAGCGATGCGCGCTGGAGTCGATTCGCCTGGCTCAGCGCTCGATCATGTCGCGCGCCGTGTTGGCGCCGGTCGAACTCGACACCGGCGACGTCAGCTACCAGGTGCCGCCCGGATGGACGATCGCGACATTGCTGCCGCTGCTCAACACCTCCGCCGCAACAGGACTCGAGCGCTGGGATCCAGACCGCTGGAGGCGACACCGTCTGGCCGACGAGAAGTTGCTGCCCTCGCCGATGCTGGTGACCTCGTTCGGCCACGGACGGCATTCGTGTCCGGCGCAGCCGTTTTCGCTGGCGGCCATGACGGCTGCGATGACGCACTTGGTCGGCCGCTACCAGATGACACCGGGTTGGGCGACGCACCCGCGACCCGTCCCCGCTCAGATCGGTGGCGTGGCGCGGGCAGACGGCCCGTGCATGCTCAGTTATGTCGCCGTTTGAACCGGCAGTTGCAGATAGGAGGCGCAACTCCCGCCGGAATGGATCACGTGCTTGCCTTTGTTCTGCGGCACGTATTCGCGGAGCGCGGGCATCCATTGGCCAGTCAAATTCTGCCCGCTGATGACCAGCCGAAGCTGCTCGCCGGGATGGAACACCAGACCGACTGGCAGCATGTCGATTTCGACCTCGACGACCGCGCCGGGCGCGAGTTTCTCGACCCGGTCGAAGCTGTGGACAGGCACTTCGTCGGTCGACAGCGTCTCGTCCAGGTGTCGCATCGACACGCGCAGACGGCCGGTGGAACCCTTGTACCGCAGGATCGATGCCCCGCACTCGGTGACGTCGTGGATCATCGCGCCGTGGTTGGGCACGGTGAACTCCTGCAGCGGCGTCCCTTGCACATTCAACTTCTGAACGAAGACGAACAGGTCCATGTCGTCGGCACCTTGGGCGTCGACCCATAGCCGCGCCTTGGGATAGCCGACCAGGGTGGTCTCCTCGTCGAAGCGGACGATGAACGAGACCAGGCCCGGATTGGTTTCCGCGTCGTAGGCTGTCGTCACCTCCTCCGGCGGCGGCTCCGTGCGCAGCGTGCGCGTGCGGCCGTCGAGGTAGTACTTCGCGTAGGCGACGCCATGTGGGGGGAACCGGTCTGCGGCCAGATTGACTTGGTCTCCGCCTTCAAGGTCAAGCAGGGAGTACCGGACGCGCGGCGTCTGCTCCCAGCCGTTGTCCTCGCCCTTCAGGAAGTGATCGAAGAACCGGCGGAGATCTTCCCTGTTCGCCTCGTCGTAGTAGTCGGGCCACTCCTGACTGTTGTGAATGCGAAGCCACTTCTCTTCCGAAGCGATGCGTCGCCAGGCACGGAACGTGCCCGCCGTGTGCAACGAATTGGAATAGCTGGCCACGACGTATGCCGGCGCGTTGATCCGGTCGAAGCGCGGAATCTTGTTTTCCCACAAGTCATTCATGAGCGGGTAGCGCTCTGCCTCGGCGAGAATGTCCTCCTTCCGGCTCTTGCCCCAATAGCTCTTGTCTTGGAGCTGTCGGGCGAACCCGGTGTCGGGCATGCCGCCGCGCATCACGAGGTCGCGGTAGACATCGCTGACGCCCTCCCATGGATTGATCGCTGTGAGGTGTGGAGGCTGTTCGGCAGCAGCGAACCATTGCGCAACAGCGAGATAGGAGGTCCCGCTCATCGCGACCTTGCCCGTACACCAGTCCTGGGCGGCCAGCCACTCGATCAGATCATGGCAGTCCTCGCCCTCTTGGCGATCCCATAAAACGCTGTCGCCCTGCGAATCTGAGACGCCTCTGACATCGGGGTTGCAGATCGCGTAACCCTGGGCGCACCAATACGCCGGGTCGGGCCCCTCGAACTTATGCAGACCGGACACGATCCCGTTGTCGAGACCGACCAGCCCGAACACCCCGATCGCGGCCGGGGAGCTTCCCTCACCCTTGCCGTACGGACTCCAGGCCACAATGACCGGCACCTTTTCAGCGCCCGCCGGTCGGAAGATATCGACATAGGTGGTCACGCCGTCACGCATGGTGACGCTGACGTCTTTGTCGAGCACGATGTCGACCGGCAAAGCTTTGAATGCAGGCGCGAGGCGAAAGCCCGCCGCTAGCGTGCGTGTTCCCGGATCGAATCCACTCAGCACCCCGTACCTATCACCTGGCTCCAGGGGGCGGGACGGCGTGAACACTCTCTCAACCTGGGTCATTGCATTCCTATCCGCCTTGGCCTCGTTCTACTCCCTGACCGTAGACGCATCAGCGAATTAACTCAACAGCCGTTTATATTTCTGCTTTCGCGGTAAGTTCGACCTGTGACGGCGAAGAGCAAGCCGACGCCCGAGGTTCGCCGCGGGCGGCGGCCCGGCGTCAATACGACACGGCAGGCCATCCTCGATGCGGCGCGAGCGCGGTTCGCCGCCGACGGTTTTGCCGCGACGACGATCAGGAGGGTTGCGGCCGACGCAGGGGTCAACCCGTCGCTGGTGATCCAGTTCTTCACCTCGAAGGAAGAGCTGTTTGCCGCAGTCATGTCGATCTCACCAAAGTCGTTGGCGCGCATCAGCACTGTCTTCGACGGGCCGGACGAGCATCTGGGCGAGAGAGTGGTGAGGGCTCATCTCGAAGTATGGGAAGGAGCTCCGGAGGATTCAGAACCATTGATGGCGATGCTGCGGGGCGCGATCGCCAACGAGCAGGCGGGCGCACAACTGCGAGAGTTCATCCAAGCCCGGCTGCTCGATGCCATGAGAGCCGGACGAGCCAACGCCCCTGACGCCGCTCTGCGCGCCGGTCTGGCGTCGTCGATGTTGGTCGGCATCGTCGTGGGCCGACGACTCCTCGGAGTTCCGATTCTGGCGGAGGCGGATATCGAGACGCTGGTGGCGATGGTCGCACCGGCGATCCAGAGTGTGCTGAGCTAGCCGCTGTTGCGTAACGCGCTGGCAAGTCCATTCATCGTCAGCAGGATTCCGCGTTGCACCAGTTCGTCGTCGTCGCCGGAGCGGTAGCGACGCAGCAACTCGACCTGCAGGTGGTTCAGCGGTTCCAGGTACGGGAATCGGTTGAACACCGAGCGTGCCAGCGCCGGGTTGTCGGCCAGCAGATTGTCCTGGCCGGTGATCAGCTTGTGCGCGTTGATGCTGCGCTGGTGCTCGGCCGTGATCTTGTCAAACACTCTGCGCCGCAGCGATTCATCTTCGACCAACTCGGAGTACTGGGCCGCCAGGCCCAGGTCGGTCTTGGCGAGCACTTGCGCCATGTTCGACAGCACGGTCTGGAAGAACGGCCACTTCTGATACAGGTCGCGCAGGAGTTCGACGCGCCCGTCGTCCTCGGCGATCCAGCTTTCGACGGCCGAACCGGTTCCGTACCAACCCGGCAGCATCACCCGCGACTGGCTCCAGGCCATCACCCAGGGAATCGCGCGCAAGTCGGAGATCGACGACGTCGGCTTGCGCGACGTCGGCCGGCTCCCGACGTTCAACGACCCGATCTCGCCGACCGGGGTGGATTGCAGGAAATACTCGACGAAACCGTCTGTCTCGTGGACTAGTTCGGAGTATGCCCGTTGCGCCCGGTCGGCCAGCTCGTCGAGAATCTCATAGGCCGGGCCGGCCGCGTCGCCCAGTCCCTCGACGTCGAGCAGGGTCGACTCCAGGGTTGCCGCCAGCAAGGTCTCCAAGTTTCGCTGAGCGATGATCGGCTCCGCGTATTTGGCGGCGATCACCTCGCCTTGTTCGGTCAGCCGCAGCGAGCCGTTCACCGCACCGGGCGGTTGGGCAAGGATGGCCTGATAGCTCGGCCCGCCGCCGCGGCCCACCGTGCCGCCGCGACCGTGGAAGAGCCGCAACCGAATACCGGTTTTCCGTGCCGACTCGACGAGGTCGAGCTCGGCTCGATAGAGCGCCCAGTTGGCGGTCAG
>JBAWAV010000606.1:0-1988 GCA_049589475.1 Mycobacterium sp. | reverse complement strand
GCGCGGCAGTATCGCGCGGGCGGCGCCGAGACGTATCACCTGCGCGGCCCCGAGCAGCTGGCCCGATTCTTCGCCGGCCTCGACCTCGTGCCGCCCGGCGTGGTCCCGGTCCCGCAGTGGCGGCCGGACCCCGGCGCCGATCCAGGCCCGGCCGAGGCCTACTCGCACTGCGCCATTGGCCGCGTGCAGTAGCGCCAGTCAGTTCATGAAATTCAAATTCTTTATACCGAACGGTCCGGGGCGGCTCTCAATCGTCAATCCCCGCTCGCGGCGTCGCAGGCCGGTGAAATAGGCTGACCACCGATACCGGCGGCGGAAGGACAGCAGCGACAGTGGACAGTCCAGTGCGATGGGGCATTCTCGGGACCGGCGGAATCGCGGGCTCGTTCGCGAGCGACCTGCGGCTGAGCGACGCGGGCGTCGCAGTCGCGGTCGGGTCGCGCAGCCAGGCCGCCGCCGACCGCTTCGCCGACAGCTACGACTCGCTGGTGGCCGACCCCGACGTCGACGTCATCTACGTGGCCACGCCGCACCCGATGCACCGCGACAACGCGATCCTCGCGCTCCGGGCGGGCAAGCACGTGCTGGTCGAGAAGCCGTTCACGATGAACGCGGCCGAGGCGCGCGAGGTCGTCGCGGTGGCCCGGGAGCGCGGGCTGTTCGCGATGGAGGCGATGTGGACCCGGTTCCTGCCGCACGTCGGGGTGATCAGGGAGTGGCTCGGCAAGGGCCTGCTCGGCGACGTCGTCACGGTGACCGCCGACCACGGGCAGTGGTTCGCCGAGGACGCCGGGTTCCGGCTGTTCGCGCCCGAGCTGGGCGGCGGCGCGCTGCTTGACCTAGGGGTGTACCCGGTGTCGTTCGCGTCGATGGTGCTCGGACAGCCGAGCCGGATCGTGTCCATCAGCGACCCGGCCTTCACCGGCGTCGACGCGCAGACGTCGATGCTGTTCGGCTACGACAGCGGCGCCCAGGCGGTGCTCACCTGCACGCTGCGGGCGAAGAGCCCGACCCGGGCCGCGATCGTCGGCACCGACGCCCGAATTGAGGTCGACGGCGATTTCTACGCGCCCGCCTGCGTGACGCTCATCCCCCGCGACGGCGACCGGGTCGTCGTCGAGTCGAACCACGAGGGCCGCGGCCTGCGCCACCAGGCCGACGAGGTGGCCCGCCGGCTGGCCGCGGGCGAGGTCGAGAGCCCGTTCATGCCGCTCGACGAGACGATCTCGATCATGGAGACGATGGACACGGTGCTGAAGCAGGCCCAGGCCTGGCCGCACGCCTGACCGCCCGAGGAGAACGTCGATGACCGATCCCGGCCGGCTGGCCGAACCCGACGGGGCGCCGGACTGGGGGACGCCGCGGACCAAGACCGTCACCTGGTACGACCCGGAGATGACGGCGGCGGCCGGATCGGGCCTGTCCGGGCTGGAGTTCCTGCAGGCCCTGGTCGACGGCACGCTGCCGCCCGCGCCGCTGGTGCTGCTGCTCGGCTTCCGCGCGGTCGAGGCGGCCGAGGGCCGGGTGGTCTTCGCGGGCACCCCCGACGAGTCGGTCTACAACGTGCTCGGCGTGGTGCACGGCGGCCTGGTCTGCGCCGTCGCCGACACGGTGGCGGCGCTGGCGGTGCGGACCACGCTCGCGGCGGGCGTCGGGTACACCTCGATCGACCTCAACGTCAGCTACACCCGGCCGGTGACGAGGGAAAGCGGCGCGCTGCGGGCGGTCGGCACGGTCGTCAAACCCGGCCGCAGGATCGCGTTCTCGCGGGCGGAGATCTTCGACCAGGCCGGCAAGCTGGTCGCCTCGGCCACCAGCAGCTGCCTGATCATGCCCGGCGCCGCAGGCTGACGGCAGCCGCGGCCGGTTCGCAGACGGCCGTGGCGGCCGAGCCGGCTGACCGTCCGGCCGCAGCGACCGAGGCGCTCAGTCAGATAACAGCAAGAAGCGCGAAGCGTGCTTACCGGGCGAGCAGGTCGGCGATGGCC
>JBAWAV010000605.1:0-7933 GCA_049589475.1 Mycobacterium sp. | reverse complement strand
ACCGACGACGCGCTGCGACCGATGGGCCGGGCCACCTCGGGCGTCCAGGGCATGCGGTTCAACACCGACGACTACCTGCTGTCGCTCAATGTGGTCCGCGAAGGCCCATTCCTGCTGGTGGCGACGGCCGGCGGCTATGCCAAGCGCCCCGCGATCGAGGAGTACACCGCGCAGGGCCGCGGCGGTAAGGGCATCTTGACGATCCAGTACGACACCCGTCGTGGCAAGCTCGTAGGTGCGCTGATCGTCGACGACGACAGCGAGGTGTACGCGATCACCTCCGGCGGCGGGGTGATCCGGACCGCGGCCAGGCAGGTTCGCAAAGCCGGACGGCAGACCAAGGGCGTTCGGTTGATGAACTTGGGTGAGGGCGACACACTGTTAGCGATCGCCCGCAATGCCGAAGAGGCCGAGGCAGCCGACGCGGACGCCGAGCCTGACGCCTAAGCGACCGCCGGCCGCCTCGGCGGCCGGATGCACAGTGAGGAGCTGAGGGTGACTTCACCGAACGAGCCGGGATACGGCGGCCCGGGCGACACCCCGAACGGGAATGGCTCGGTCGAGCGGCCCGTCGACACGGCCGCGACACCGCGCAAACGCACCGGTCCCCGGCCGTCGCAACCGGCGCAGCGTCAGTCGGACGGGCCCACACCGCGGCCGGCCGCCCGGCCCGCCGCCAGCCCGAACGCCGAGGCCCGGTTGAACCGGTTCATCTCCGGCTCCGCGGCACCGGGCCCCGCCAAGTCGCCGGCACCCGAGGCCGAGGAGCACGATGCCTACCCCAGCGAATTGCCCGACCTGTCCGGCCCGATTCCCCGTGCGGGACAACGCAAACCGGCTACAGAAGCGTCGGCGGACTTGACGACGCCACGCGTGCGGACCCAGGTGTCGTCGAGGCCGAGGGGTCCGATGCGCGCGAGCATGCAGATCCGGCGAATCGATCCGTGGAGCACCCTGAAGGTGTCGCTGATTCTGTCGGTGGCGTTGTTCTTCGTCTGGATGATCGCCGTGGCGTTCTTGTACCTGGTGCTCGGCGGCATGGGCGTGTGGAGCAAGCTCAACAGCAACGTCGGGGATCTGCTGAACAACAGCGGAGGCAGCGCCGAGCTGGTGTCCAGCGGAACCATCTTCGGCGGCGCATTCCTGATCGGCTTGGTCAACATAGTGCTGCTCACGGCCGCGGCCACCATCGGCGCGTTCATCTACAACCTGACGACTGACCTGATCGGCGGCGTCGAGGTGACGCTGGCCGACCGCGACTAGCGGTTTTGGGGGCAGACGTGCCGGTGCGGTAATCTCGCTCGGTCGTAGGTGCGTACGGGCCTATAGCTCAGGTGGTTAGAGCGCTTCGCTGATAACGAAGAGGTCGGAGGTTCGAGTCCTCCTAGGCCCACAACCATGTGTTCGCCAAGACGTTTCGTGAGACTGGCGTTGCCGCTGGCAGCGATCGCTGTGCTGGCGGTGGCGGTCCGGTCTCGGCGCGGTGTCGAGGTCTGGCATGTGGCCGCCGATCAGACCACTGGTCGACCCGAGGGGCCTTAGCTCAGTTGGTAGAGCGCTGCCTTTGCAAGGCAGATGTCAGGAGTTCGAATCTCCTAGGCTCCACAACGAAAGCGCCAGTTCAGATGGCCGCTCGTGTCCTAGCAGGCTGTGTAGCCCGGCAGAGTCCAACGTCCCGCCGGCGAAAGGGCCTACGGCACCTGTGTTGCGGCCAGGCTCTGCATAGCGTTATCCAGGTCGATGTCCGTGTCGGACCAGGAGCAGGCAATGAACAGCACAGAGGCGCCCGGGCCCGGCGTGGTTGTCGACTGGGTAGCCAGGGAAGCGCCGCATCACGCCAAGAGCAGGATTCGAGCGCTTCTGTTTGCCGTTGCCGGCGGGTTGGCCGCCGGTTTCGTGGTCGCCGCGCCCGCGCAGCCCGCCTCCGTCGCCACCAACATCGACATCTGTGCGGCACTGCGAAATGGCACCAGCCTCGCCACCATTGAGGCGACCCTCGAGGCTCGCGGCTTCAGCCCATCCAAGGCCGGCGCCGTAACCGGCAGCGCCATTCGTGAGCATTGCCCGGATCAGGCCGCCAATGCCAGGGCGCAAATGCAGCGGGCAGCCGCGTGAAAACCCAAAAGTGCCCGCGCGCACCGAAATCTAGA
This sequence comes from Mycobacterium sp., assembly GCA_049589475.1. GTDB lineage: Bacteria > Actinomycetota > Actinomycetes > Mycobacteriales > Mycobacteriaceae > Mycobacterium. The sequence goes on along the minus strand of JBAWAV010000605.1, from coordinate 5,783 downwards.
GCGTTGCACTGCGCGGTGTTTCGCGTTAGTAACGCAGAGCCCGGTTCACGGCGCGGCTAGATCCGCGGTTCCACCTCGACGCTCGGTGGCAGCTGCGACGGCTCCCGCTGCGACGAGCGACGGACGATCGAGAACGCGGCGGCTCCCCCGGCGAGGACAACCGCGGCAGCACCGGCAAGCACCCACGGCCGCGGCCTGCGTCGCTGGGAACGCCGAGCCTGCTGCAGCGCTTCGGGCAGGCCGGTGACCACCTCTTGGGCGGCGGCCAGCTCCTGCACCAGCGCTTCCTGGGCAGTGCGGATATCGCGGGCCAGCCGGCCTTCGCGGTAGTGGCGGCGCAGGCTCGAGGCGCCGCTCTGCGCGGAGTGCACGCCGAGACCGACCAGTCCGAGGGTCACGTCCACCGGCCCGACCGCGGTGTTCGCCAGACCGCGGCTCAGCCGCTGCCGGGGGGTCAGCGGGGTGTCGTTCTTCGCGTTCATCGCTTGCCTTTCTGAGGCCCTGCCGCAAGGCCGTGCTCCGTCGCTTTCAGACTGCCACACGGTGTTCGGGCACCGGATGTCCGGCGGTCCGGACGGTGATGGCAGACTGTGATCCCGTGACTACCAGCCCGATTCAGACTGCCACTGCCACGCTGCACACCAACCGCGGCGACATCAAGATCGCCTTGTTCGGCAACCACGCACCCAAGACCGTTGCCAACTTTGTGGGCCTGGCCCAAGGCACCAAGGAATACTCGACCGAGAACGCCTCCGGCGGTAGCTCCGGTCCGTTTTACGACGGCGTGATCTTCCACCGGGTGATCAACGGCTTCATGATCCAGGGCGGCGACCCCACCGGGACCGGCCGCGGCGACGCAGGCTACAAGTTCGCCGACGAGTTCCACCCGGAGTTGCAGTTCGACAAGCCCTATCTGCTGGCGATGGCGAACGCGGGCCCGGGAACCAACGGCTCGCAATTCTTCATCACGGTGGGCAAGACGCCGCACCTCAACCGGAAGCACACCATCTTCGGCGAGGTCGTCGACGCGGACTCGCAGCAGGTTGTCGAGGCCATCGCCACCACCGCCACCGGCCCCGGTGACCGTCCGACCGACCCCGTCGTCATCGAGTCGATCACCATCTCCTGACGGCGACCAGTCAGGACCCGGCGTAACCGGCGGCCGTCAGCGCGTCGAGCACGTCCAGCGGATCGGTGCCGAGATCCCAACGTGAGAACACGTAGAACCGGTCCTGATCGGCGTCGATCTCGAGCAGCCGCATCTTGCGCCCGATCCGGCGAAACTCGGTGATCCGAATGATCTTGATGTCGGACTTGCGCAACAGACGCGAACGCAGCACTCCGCCGACCAGCAGGCCGTCAGGTGTGATTGCCAGCTTTGGGCGTGCGCGCCACGTAATTCCGGCAAACAAGATCAGTCCCACGCCGGCAATGCCGAGCAAAAGCCGGCCCGGAGCATCTGTGACGACGGTCACACATGCGGTAGCCATCGCGATTCCGACAAGCCCGCAAGCTGCGATTCCAGCTGGAGGCGGCGCCCACTGAGTTTGCTGCACGGTTTTCCTAAGGGGTCTAGCACTGCCGATGCGGTTATCCACAGGCGCTATACACAATGGGGATGAATCACACGCGTGTGATCTGGTGTCCCCACGGTTGCCGGCCCAGCGAAGCCGCGCGCCGATGACGGGCGCGACATCGGCGATGACGACGCCTACCGCCACCGCATGGTGAGCAACAAGCCGCTGATCATGAAAGCAAACGCGACGGCGTAATTCCATGGACCGAGCTCGGCCATCCAGCTCAGGAACGACGGGGCGTCCGCACCGGTGGCGGCCAACTGGAACACCATCAACCAGACCAGGCCGAACAGCATCAGGCCGCAGAACAGCGCCACGAACCACACACTGGACGGGCCGGCTTTGACCTTGACCGGGGTGCGGCTCACCGCGCTGACAGTGAAGTCGCTCTTCTTACGGACCTTGGATTTCGGCATGTCTGACTCGGGTGTCCCTCGGCGATTACGGTGGTTGAGAGCAGGTGCAACGACGAGCGTAACGCACTTACCAGCGAGGAACGGAGAGCCGATGGCGATACGGATCTCCCGGCGGTTGCCGGTACGGCGCCGCCCGGAGGGGGGATCGCGTCCGTCGCTGTGGCGGGTCGGCGTTCCGGTGGTGTGTCTACTGGCGGGGTTGCTGCTCGGGGCGACCCACGGAGTCTCCCGTGGCGGTGAGATCCGGCGCAGCGATGCGCCGCGGCTGGTCGATCTGGTGCGGGGTGAGCAGGCCGAGGTCGACCGGTTGAACGCCGACCGGGATCGACTGGCCAACACCATCGATTCGACGCATGGACGATTTACGGACGCGGCCCTGGCGGCGATGCTGCGCCGGTCCGCCGAGCTGGGTGCTGACGCAGGGCTGGACGCCGTGCACGGGCCGGGGCTGGTGGTGACGCTGACCGACGCGCAGCGCGACGCCGACGGCCGCTTCCCGCGCGACGCCACGCCGGATGACCTCGTGGTGCATCAGCAGGACATCCAGGCTGTGCTCAACGCGCTGTGGACCGCCGGCGCCGAGGCGATCCAGATGCAGGATCAGCGCATCATCGCCACGTCGGCGCCGCGCTGTGTCGGCAATACGCTGCTGCTGAACGGGCGAACGTACAGTCCGCCGTACACGATCACCGCGATCGGGAACGTCACCGCCATGCAGGCGTCGCTTGCCGCCGCTCCCCTGGTGGTGCTCTACAAGCAATACGTCGTCCGGTTCGGCCTGGGCTATTCCGAGCAGGTGCTGTCCGATGTCCGTGTCGCGGGTTACACCGGGCCGGTGCGGATGCATTCCGCCCAGCCTGCCGGACCGATCAGTTACTGAGGTCGGCGGTAACCTGGCACGATGCAGATCTTGGTCGTCGACAACTACGACAGTTTCGTCTTCAACCTGGTGCAATACCTCGGCCAGTTGGGGGTGGCGGCGCAGGTGTGGCGTAACGACGACGACCGGCTGTCCGACGCGCCCGTGGTCGCCGACGAGGTCGACGGGATCCTGCTGAGCCCGGGCCCGGGTACCCCGGAACGGGCCGGTGCGTCGATCGATCTGGTGCGTGCGTGCGCCGCGTCGCGCACCCCGCTGCTGGGCGTGTGCCTGGGACACCAGGCCATCGGGGTGGCGTTCGGCGGAACCGTCGATCGGGCCCCCGAACTACTGCACGGCAAGACCAGCAGCGTATTCCATACGAACACCGGTGTGCTGCAAGGACTTCCCGATCCGTTCACCGCGACCCGGTATCACTCGCTGACCATCCTGCCTGAAACGTTGCCCGCGGAGTTGGAGGTCACCGCCCACACCCGCAGCGGCGTGATCATGGCCGTCCGGCACCGGGAGTTACCGATTCACGGCGTGCAGTTCCACCCGGAGTCGATCCTCACCGAGGGTGGCCACCGGATGCTGGCCAACTGGCTGGCCGACTGTGGTCAGCCCCGCGACGAGGCGTTGGTGCGCCGGCTGGAAACCGAGGTGGCGGACAGTCTGTCCGCGGTGCGCGGCTACGACGCCGTCACTGACCGAACTTCAGCGTGATGCTGCCGTCTTTGTTCGCGCCCTGACCGGCGGACGGGCTCTGGTAAACCACCCGATTGTGTTGTGAGCCGCCGGCGTCGACGTCGGCACCCTTGACCAGGATTCCGGTCCAGCCCAGCGCGCGCAGCTGCGGTTCGGCCTCGGTCCAGACCAGACCGGACAGGTCGGGCATGATGAACTGGTTGCCCTTGGACACCAGTATCTCGACCACCGTGTCGACCGGAACCGTCGCTCCCGCAGGCGGATTGGTGCCGATGACATCGCCGGCCGGCCGGGGGCTGTCGATGGCGGCCTGACTGAACTTGCTGAAGCCGTAGACCGTGAGGTTCTTCTGCGCGGAGTCGGCGGTCTGCCCGGCGACGTCTGGAACCTGCTTGGTCGACGGACCCGAGCCGACGATCACGGCGATCTCGTTGGTGATCGCCGATGTCTGGTTGGCCGGCGGGTTGGTGCCGATCACGCGGTCTTTCATCTCCGGGGTCGACGGCGAGTTGACCTGTTTGAAGCGGCCGAAGCCGGCAGCCTTGAGCTTCTTCACCGCCGACGAGTAGCTCAGCGACGAGACGTCGGGCACCTCGCGCTGCTCGGGGCCGGTGGACACGTTGACGGTGATCAGGTCGCCGGCACCGACTTTGGAGTTGGCACCCGGGTCGGTGCCGATGACGTGGTCGGGCTGAACGGTCGAGTCGGGCTTCTGCAACGTGCGGGTTTTAAAGCCGTGGTTCTGCAGTGCGGCGATCGCGTCGGCGGACGCTTCGTTACGTACGTCGGGAACCTGCACGTTGCGCATGCCGCCGCCGAACGTGTTGATCAGGATGGTGACCGCGACCGTCAGCACCGCCAGTGCGGCCACCGCGATCACCCAGCGGCTGATCGAGCCGGGGCTTCGTTCGCGGGTGTAGTCGAGTTGTTGGCGCGGCAGCGCATCGGTCGGCGAACTGGACGAACCGCCTGAATGCGGTGCAGCCATCAGCGAGGAACGATCGGCGTCGGTGAGGATCTTCGGCGCCTCCGGCGCTTCACCGTTGTGCACCCGAACCAGGTCGGTGCGCATCTCCGCGGCGGTCTGATACCGGTTCTCGGGATTCTTGGCCAGCGCCTTGAGCACCACGGCGTCCAGGTCCGGTGAGATGCCCTCATGCCGCTGCGACGGTGGAACCGGGTCCTCCCGAACATGTTGATAGGCCACCGCGACCGGCGAATCACCGACGAAAGGTGGTTCGCCGGTGAGGATTTCGTAGAGCACGCAGCCCAGCGAGTAGACATCGGAGCGGGCGTCGACGGTGTCACCGCGAGCCTGCTCGGGCGAAAGGTATTGCGCGGTACCGATCACGGCGGCGGTCTGGGTGACGCTGACGCCGCTGTCGGACAGCGCCCGCGCGATGCCGAAGTCCATCACCTTGACCGCGTTGGTGTTGCTGATCATGATGTTGGCCGGCTTGACGTCGCGGTGGATGATGCCGTGCTGGTGCGAGAAGTTCAGCGCCTGGCAGGCGTCGGCGATGATCTCGATGGCCCGGGTGGGCGGCATCGGCCCGTCGCCGTGGACGATGTCGCGCAGCGTCACACCATCGACGTATTCCATGACGATGTACGGCAGTGGACCGGCGGACGTCTCGGCTTCGCCGGTGTCGTAGACCGCGACGATCGCCGGGTGGTTGAGCGCGGCGGCGTTCTGTGCCTCGCGCCGAAACCGCAGATAGAAACTCGGGTCGCGAGCCAGGTCGGCGCGCAGCACCTTGACCGCCACGTCCCGGTGCAAGCGGACGTCCCGGGCCAAGTGGACTTCGGACATGCCGCCGAAGCCAAGAATCTCGCCCAGTTCGTAGCGATCGGACAGGTGTTGCGGGGTTGTCATCGTGGTGTCTCGTGTCGGGGCGTCGGCGCGTAATAGATCGTCAGCGCGGACGCCCGCCTGGGTGTGGGCAAGGTGCATTGCCCTCCAGGATGACCCGAGGCCCCCCGATTCGTCCAATTAGTTGGATGCGCCGGAGCCGATTCTGACTTGCTGGGTGGGCTTCCGGTATCGGTCACGGTCGGTGCGGGTGATTGCTGCGGCGAATTGTTGTTGTGCGAGTTGATCACGATCAGCACGGCGATGATGATCGCCAGCGCGCCAAGAACGCCGGCGGCCCAGAGCAGCGCCCGCTGCCCGGAGGAGAAGGTGCGCCGCGGCGGCGGCGTGCGGTGACCACCGGTGGTGGG
>JBAWAV010000604.1:0-2527 GCA_049589475.1 Mycobacterium sp. | reverse complement strand
TCCTTCGATCGTGTAATCGTCAGTGGCCCATGCCCATGCCGCCATCGACCGGGATGACCGCACCGGAGATGTAGCTGGCATCCTCCGACGCCAGGAAGCTGACCACCCCGGCGACCTCGGCGGCCGTACCGACCCGCTTCGCGGGGATGAAGTCCAGCGCCCCCTCCTGGATCCGCTCATCCAGCGAGCGGGTCATGTCGGTGTCGATGTAGCCCGGGGCGACCACGTTGGCCGTCACCCCGGCCTTGGACAGTTCCCGTGCGATCGAGCGGGCCATGCCGATCACACCGGCCTTGGAGGCCGCGTAATTGGCCTGGTTGCCGATGCCCCACATGCCGGACACCGAACCGATGAAGATCAACCGGCCGAACCGCTTTCGCTGCATGCTGCGCGATGCCCGCTGGACAACCCGGAACGCCCCGGTGAGGTTGGCGTCGATGACCTTTTCGAATCTCTCTTCGGTCATCCGGATGAGAAACGCGTCCGCGGAAACGCCGGCGTTGGACACCACCACCTCGACCGGACCCTGGTGTTCCTCGACCGCTTTGAAAGCGCGATCGACGGCGTCGTTGTCGGTGACGTCACACTCGACGCCGAACAGCCCCTCGGGCGCCCCGGATCCGCGGTGCGTGACGGCAACCTTGTGCCCGTCGGCAGCCAATCGCTGGGCGATCGCGAGCCCGATCCCCCGATTACCGCCGGTCACCAACACTGACCGGGAGACGAACGGCGGTTTGACGGCGCCGGACTGTTCCGTGGCGTCGGTGGCTTTCTCAGCGGCAACGTCAGACACCCCGACAACCTATCGCCTCACCGCGGCAAGGCCGAAATCGCCCGGCCGCGTGCGCGGCAGCGCTAGGTCGGCAACCGCCGGTTGATCAGCAGGGCCGCCAACGCGGCCAGTGCGAGCACCAGCGAACCCAGTCGCAGCCAGCCGACGCTGGCGTCGCCCTTGATGGTCTCGTAGCCGATCTGCTGCTGCAGCGAGGCATAGACCTGCTTGAGCTCTTGCAAGTTCGCGGCGTCGTAGTGGTTGCCGCCGGACAGTTCGGCAACTTTTTTCATCGTGCTGTCGTCGACCGGCACCGGCTGACGCTGGCCGTTGATCTCGACGAAGCCATACGGCGTTCCGAACGAGATCGTCGAGATCGGCACGCCCTGGTCTTTGGCGGTGCGGGCCGCGGTGAACGCGCCCTTCGGGTTGTCCGGGTTGGTCGGCATCGTCTCTTTACCGTCGGAGAACAGCACGATGCGTGCCGGCGGCGGAGTGTCGCCCCCACCGATCACGGCGCCGACGGTGGCGATCGCCTGCAGCGCCGTGAAAATGCCCTCACCGGTCGCGGTGCGGTCGGCGAACTGAAGCTTTTCCAGCGCGGCTTTGGTCGAGTCCCTGTTGGTCGTCGGTTGAACCAGGACGGTCGCGGTGCCCGCGTAGGCGATCAGCCCGAGGTTGATGCCGGGGGTCAGTTCGCCGGCGAACTCCTTGGCAGCCACCTCGGCGGCGGCCATCCGGTTGGGCTCGACGTCGGTGGCGCGCATGGACTGCGAGACGTCGATGACCAGCATGACGACCGCCCGGTTGCGGGGAATTCGCACGTCCTGCGTAGGCCCGGCCATCGCGATCGTGAACAGCAGCAGCGCCGCGACCAGCAGAATGGCCGACAGATGCCGCCACCGGCTTGGCTGCTTGGGCGCAACGCTTTCCAGCAACTCCATGTTGGCGAAGCGCAGCATCCGGCGCTGCCGAGTCACCTGGACGATGACGTACAGCGCCACCAGTCCCAGAATGAGCAACACGAACAAGAAGAACCATGCGTGGGCGAAGCCAGACAAAGTCATCGGCCCGAGCAACGGCAACGTCATAACAGACCCGTCTTCTTAGAGCCCGACTCGTGAAAAGCGCGAGTCACTGGCGCCCCGCCAGTGCCCCGCGTCGGCGGGATTCGACGAAACGGACGATGTCGGCAATCCAATCTCGGTCGGTGCGCAGCGACAGCAGCGGCGCTCCGCAGCTGCGCAGTGTGCGGGCCACGTCGGCGCGATGCGCCGCCGCCGCCCTGGCGAAGTCATCGCGCAGTTGCTCGTCGATGGTGAACTCGCGCGTGCGGCCGGATTCGGCGTCCTGCAGGACGACGTCGCCGATATCGGGTAGCTCGACGTCACGGGGGTCGAGCACCTCGATGCCGAGCACCTCATGGCGGGCGCCGATCGCACGCAATGGACGCATCCAGTTGATCGGGCCGAGGAAGTCGCTGATGATGACCGCCATCCCCCGTCGGCGCTCCGGGCGCCGCAATGCGTCGATGGCGACCGACAGATCCCCGCGAACCCCGACCGGCGCCTTGGGCATCGTCGCGATGGTGCGCAGCATCGTCTGCTCGTGCTGACGTCCGGAACGGGCCGGCACGCGAACGATCTTGTCGCCGTTGGCAATCAGTGCGCCGAGACGGTTTCCGCCGCCGCTGTTGAGGAAGGTGATGGCGGCTGAGGCAGCCACCGCCAGGTCACGCTTCTCGCAGACCGCGGT
>JBAWAV010000603.1:0-4601 GCA_049589475.1 Mycobacterium sp. | reverse complement strand
GCCGACGACGTCATCAGGGCCCAAAGCTGCGCGAAGTCGCTGCGCGGCGACTTCGAGGACAGTGTCGCCGGCGTGGTGACCTAACTCGTCGTTGATGACTTTGAACTTGTTGAGGTCGATGAAAAGGATTGCGCCCCAGCGGCATTCACTAGGCTCGATCGCATCGTTGATCAACGTCACCAGGTGGGCGCGGTTGGGCAGCCCAGTCAGCGCATCGTGGGTGGCCAGGTACGCGAGCTGCTGATGGGCATTGTGCTGCTCGGTCACGTCGACAATCGACATCAATACCGACGACCGGTCCGGATCGGCGGGGTCAAGCAGCGACCAGTTGATGGACACCCATATCCGCTCGCCGTCGCTGAACCGGTCGAGGCCGTAGATGCAGCCCCGGCGCGGGCTGCGCTTGAGGGTCTCCATGACCGGGCGCCGACCCCAGGTGAGCAGCCGGCCGTTCCCGTCGTAAACCGGGACCTCAGGCACTCTCGCGAATTCGACGACGTGCAGTTCCGTTGTAGGCGCACCGAAAATGCGCACCGTCGCCGGGTTGACCGATTCCACCGCGCCATCTGCCGTGATGACGACGACGCCTTCCTGCAGGGACGCCACCACCATTTGGCATTGCTGCTCAGCGCGCCGCAGCGCCGTCTGATTCGCGCAGGACACCACGAATCCGCCGTCCATCCTGGACACCGAAACCCGCACCGCAAGCTGCGAGCCGTCACCGGCCCGGTGGGTGGTGTGTGCCGCTCCCCCGTCGGCCACGATGCCCGCGAGATCGAGATGGGTGCCGATGACCTGGCTGACCGGCAGCCCCAACGCCTCTACTGCAGGCCGCTGATAGAGCGCCTCGGCGGCGGGATTCCAGCTGGTCACGTATCCGGACGTGGTGGTGGAGATGATGGCGTCGCTGACGTGCGCCACCAGCGCGGCCTGGAAGCGCAGGTTCGCTTCGACGGCTTTCTGCATCGTGAGGTCCCGAAAAACCACCTTGTGCGCGGGCCGACCCTCCCACCGCGTCCGGATGGCCAGCGCTTCTATTTCACGCGTGGCGCCATCAAGGGTGAGAATCGTCAGTTCCAGGGGCGGGGTCATGTCTCCGTCGTGCAGCCGCGTGGCTATCTGCGCGCGAACCGCGGCGAGCGAATCCGGGTGGATAAAATCGGCGATCCGCCGCCCCAGCAGCTGGTCAGCCGACTGCGCGCCCATCTTGCGCAACAAGGTTTGGTTCACATAGACATAGCGGCCATCGACATGAACGCACATAGCGACCGGGCTGTGATCCACCGGCCACCGATACTGCTGTTCGGCCCCGTCGGCCCGTGGCAGCTCAGCCAGGGCACAAAGTTTCGCATGGTCCATCCGTTTGAGGGCGATTCCTGTCACCGCGTTCTCCTGACGTGGTCTGCCAGAGTTATCCCGCGTCGGCGCGGCGGGTCAGATGTCCCACGCCGCTCAGTTCGCCCCTTAACTGAAAAATCCTCAGCTTCCTCTGAGTCTAAACTCAACGGCCCCCTCGCGTCAGCTCAGCGGGCGATCTCGTTGGAATTTGCGTCCAAAATGCCGGACACTGAGACGGATGGATGACGACGGGTACGATGATCTGCCGCCGACCGTGGCCGAACTCGCCGATCTGCAGGCCGGTCTGGTCGACGATGACACCGCCGCTGACCTACGAAAAAGAGTCCGCACCGATCCGGATGCCCAGAACACCATGCACGCGCTGAACCGAGTCCGCCGGGAGGTCGCCACGCTGGGCACCGCCTGGTCGTCGGCACCCGACGTCGACCCCGCTGCCGTCGACCGCATCGGGGCTACCCTGCGTAAACAGCACGCCGTGCACCGCGGCGGACTCCCCCGCTCAGCTCGGTTGGCGGTCGCGGCAACCGGATTGGTGGCGGTCGCCGTCGCGGTCTGGCTGGGCACCAGAGCGCTCGTCGCGGCGCCGGAATCGACGCCGAGCCGGCCGACCACCATCGAACACATCACCGTGTCACGGCCGCCCGCGACGATCCCGCTGTCAGATCAGCAGATCCTGGCCGTGCTCGACGATCGACCGGACTTCGGGGCGCTGACCGATCCGCACCGCCGCGCCTCGTGCCTGACCGGGCTGGGGTATCCGGCCGACGCCCAGCCACTGGGCGCGCGCCCGGTCGACATCGGTGGCCGGCCGGCCGTCCTGCTGCTGTTGCCGGGCGACACGCCCGGCGCCGTGTCGGCGCTTGCAGTGGCTGCCAGCTGCAGTTCCGTCGACACCGGCCTGTTGGCTGACAGGATTGTGCACCGGCCGTAACGTTCCCGGGAACAGCACCGCCTACCCTGGCGTTCTAACGCTGCGAAAGACATCGAGAAGCATGAAAGGCTCGCATGACCGCGTCATCCACTGTCCACGATGTGATCGTCATCGGCTCCGGACCTGCCGGATACACGGCAGCGTTGTACGCCGCGCGTGCGCAGCTCGCACCGGTGGTTTTCGAGGGCACGTCGTTTGGTGGAGCCCTGATGACCACCACCGAGGTGGAGAACTACCCGGGTTTCCGGGACGGGATTCTCGGGCCCGAGCTGATGGACCAGATGCGCGAGCAGGCGCTGCGGTTCGGCGCCGACCTGCGGATGGAAGACGTCGAATCGGTATCGCTCGCCGGCCCGGTCAAATCGGTCACCACCGCCGAAGGCGAGACGCTGCACGCTCGCGCCGTCATCCTGGCGATGGGAGCCGCCGCGCGCTACCTGCACGTGCCGGGTGAGCAGGAACTCCTCGGCCGCGGCGTGAGCTCGTGCGCCACCTGCGACGGCTTCTTCTTCCGCGACCAGGACATCGCCGTGATCGGCGGCGGCGACTCGGCGATGGAGGAGGCCACCTTCTTGACGAAGTTCGCCCGCAGCGTCACACTCGTGCACCGCCGCAACGAATTCCGCGCCTCCAGGATCATGCTCGAGCGGGCCCAGGCCAACGACAAGATCACCTTCGTCACCAACAGCGTGGTGGAGGCCGTGGAGGGCGACACCACCGTGACCGGTCTTCGGCTGAAGAACACCAAGACCGGCGAGGAGTCCACCTTGCCGGTGACCGGGGTGTTCGTCGCCATCGGCCACGACCCGCGGTCGGCGTTGGTCCGCGACGCGGTGGACCTCGACGAAGACGGCTACGTGCGGGTCGCCGGCAACACCACCTACACCTCCGTCGACGGCGTGTTTGCCGCCGGCGACCTGGTCGACCACACCTACCGGCAAGCCGTCACCGCGGCAGGCACTGGTTGTTCGGCGGCGATCGACGCCGAACGCTGGCTGGCCGAGCATGCCGAACCGTCCGAACGGACGCAGACTCAACCCGCCGCGTCTCCCGCGCCGGCGACACTCTGATTGGAGCACGAACAATGCCGCACACCGAATCCACTGGCACACCTGTGGATGTCTCCGACGCTTCCTTCAACAGCGACGTGCTGTCCAGCAATACGCCTGTGCTGGTTGACTTTTGGGCAACCTGGTGCGGGCCGTGCAAGATGGTCGCTCCGGTGTTGGCCGAGATCGCCGCTGACACAGCGGGCCAGCTGACCGTCGCTAAACTCGACGTCGATGCCAACCCCGAGACCGCCCGCAACTTCGACGTGGTGTCGATTCCTACGCTGATCTTGTTCAAGGACGGCGAACCGGTCAAACGGATCGTCGGCGCCAAGGGCAAAGCGGCGTTGTTGCGCGAGCTTTCCGACGCCGTTCCCGGCCTGGGTTAGTTCGCTGAAGATCGGCGCACTTTGCCTGGCGTTTTCCTGAAATCGTTAAGCGTCTGAGACAATATCGCCAAGCCTGTCAATCAAGCGGCAGGATGCTCCCACCGGCTCACCGGAGGCCTTGGAATGTCGAGACCGCACCGCGGCGCTGGTGAAGCGTTGCGCTGCGGTGACCGTAGTGCAGCGGTCACCGATATTCGGGCTTCGCTGACCGCCCTTGGGCATCTGGACGGCACGGACGCAGATCTCAGCACGGGACGGCACGTCGCGCTCGATGTGTTCGACGAGGAGCTCGACCACGCGGTGCGGGCTTTTCAGCAGCACCGTGGCCTGCTGGTGGACGGCATTGTCGGTGAGGCCACCTACCGCGCACTGAAAGAGGCGTCCTACCGGCTGGGCGCCCGGACGCTGAACCACCAGTTCGGTGCGCCGATGTACGGCGACGACGTCGCCACGCTGCAAGCCCGGCTGCAGGACCTCGGTTTCTACACCGGCCTGGTCGACGGGTATTTCGGTTTGCAGACGCACAACGGGTTGATGTCCTACCAGCGCGAGTACGGGCTGTACGCCGACGGCATCTGCGGTCCGGAAACGTTGCGCTCCTTGTACTTTCTCAGTTCGCGGGTGACGGGCGGTTCGCTGCACGCGATCCGCGAGGAAGAGCTCGTGCGCCGGTCCGGCCCGAAACTGTCCGGTAAGCGGATCATCATCGATCCCGGCCGCGGCGGCACCGACCACGGTCTGATCGTGCACGGATCCGCTGGACCGATCAGCGAATCAGACATCTTGTGGGACTTGGCAAGTCGCCTTGAAGGCCGGATGACCGCGATCGGCATGGAGACATTCCTGTCCCGGCCGACCAACCGCAGCCCGTCG
>JBAWAV010000602.1:0-3045 GCA_049589475.1 Mycobacterium sp. | reverse complement strand
TGTTGGCCGAAATGGCGCTCTACGGCGTCAATCCCAACTTCAACTTCACGGTGTAGGCGCGCCATGACGCATCCACGCGGGAAAATCAACAAGATGCCGACGCAGCCCTTCCGGATCGCCGGCGTCGTCGTCTTTCTCATTGCCGCGCTCGTGCTCTGGTTGGTCTACCTGCAATACAGTGGCGATTTCGTCGACAAGACCAAGCTGACGATGTTGTCCGACCGGGCCGGCCTCGTCATGGACCCCGGTTCGAAGGTCACCTACAACGGCGTGCAGATCGGCCGGGTGGCCCAGATCGACGAGGTCGAACGTGACGGCAAGCCCGCAGTCAAGTTCACCCTGGACGTCTATCCCAGGTATTTGCACCTGATCCCGGCCAACGTGGACGCGAAAATCGTGGCCACCACCGTCTTCGGTGAGAAGTACGTGTCGATGACGGCGCCTGAAAACCCACTGCCGCAACGGATCACGCCGAAGAATGTGATCGACGCACGGTCGGTGACGACGGAGATCAACACGCTGTTCCAGACGATCACCTCGATCGCCGAGAAGGTGGACCCGGTCAAGGTCAACCTGACGCTGAGCGCTGCGGCGCAGGCGTTGAGCGGGCTGGGTGAAAAGTTCGGGCAGTCGATCATCAACGGCAACGCCGCGCTCGACGAGGTCAACCCGCGAATGCCGATCATTCGCCACGACATTCAGCAACTGGCGATGCTGGGCGACACCTATGCCGACGCCTCACCAGACTTGTTCGACTTCCTCAACAACGCGGCGACGACGGCCCACACGATCCACGCGCAGGAGAAGGATCTGGACCGCGCGCTGCTGGCGGCGACGGGATTCGGCGCCACCGGCGCCGACATCTTCAACCGCGGCGGGCCGTATCTGGCTCGCGGGGCCAAGGATCTGGTGCCGACGGCGAAGCTGCTGGACACCTACAGTCCCGAGTTGTTCTGCACCCTCCGCAATTTGCACGACGTCGAGCCCAAGGTTGCCGCGTTTGCCGGTGGCAACGGCTATTCGCTGCGGTCCGAGACCGAGATTTTCTCCGGTCTGGGTCTGGCTCTGAGTCTTCCAGGCCTCGGCATCACGGCGGCCACGTTGGGACTCTCAGCGCTGACCGGCCTGATCGGCGGTGCGCCGAACCCGTACATCTATCCCGAGAACCTGCCCCGGATCAATGCGCACGGCGGGCCGGGGGGCGCGCCGGGTTGCTGGCAGACCATCACTCGCGAGCTGTGGCCCGCGCCGACGCTGATCATGGATACCGGTAACAGCCTCGCTCCCTACAACCATGTTGATACCGGCTCCCCGTACGCCGTCGAGTACGTGTGGGGCCGCCAAATGGGGGACCACACGATCAACCCATGAAAATGACTGGAACCCTCGTCAAGCTCGGCATCGTCTCGCTGGTGTTGATCTTCTTCACCGCGCTGATCACCGTCGTGTTCGGTCAGATGCGCTTCGACCGGACCACCACGTACACCGCGGAGTTCAACAACATCAGCGGACTCCGGTCAGGCCAGTTCGTCCGGGCCTCCGGGGTGGAGATCGGCAAGGTCAAAGACATCCACCTGGTTGATGGTGGCCATCGGGTGCGGGTCGACTTCGACGTCGACCACTCCGTCCCGCTGTATCAGTCCACGACGGCCCAGGTGCGCTACCTCAACCTGATCGGTGATCGCTACCTGGAGCTCAAGCGCGGCGACGGCGAGGGCTCTGACCGGGTGCTCCCGGCACACGGATTCATCCCGCTGGCCCACACTCAGCCGGCACTGGACCTGGACGCGCTGATCGGCGGATTCAAGCCGTTGTTCCGCGCGCTCGACCCGGAGAAGGTGAACAACATCGCGACGGCCATCATCACCGTCTTCCAGGGCCAAGGCGGCACCATCAACGACATCCTCGACCAGACAGCGCAACTGACGTCGCGCATCGCCGAGCGGGACGAAGCGATCGGCGAGGTGGTCAAGAATCTCAACATCGTGCTGGACACCACGGTCAAGCACCGCCAGGACTTCGACCAGACCGTCGACAATTTCGAGAAGCTGATCAGCGGCCTGAACAACCACGCCGAACCGTTCGCGGCGGGCATCGCGAACATCAGCAACGGTGCCGGGACGGTCGGCGACCTGCTCGCCGACAACCGGACCCTGCTGCACAAGACACTCAATTACCTTGAGCCCGTTCAGCAAGGGATCATCGACCAGCGCGACCTATGGGACGACCAGCTCAAACGGACGCCGATCGGGATGAACATCGTGGGCAACGCTGTCGGCAACTACGGCGACTGGGTCAACTTCTACCTGTGCGACCTCACCCTCAAGACGAACGGACTACAGGCCGGCGGGCCCGTCCGCACGGTCAAGATCTGGTCGCAACCGACGGGTAGGTGCACGCCGTAATGAGAACGCTGGAACCCGCCAACCGGAAGCGGATCGGCCTGATGGGCTTGGTCGTCACGGTCATGGTCGTCGGAGTCGGTCAGACCCTGACCAGCACCCCGCAGTTGTTCGCCGAGCCCAGCTACTTCGGGCTGTTCACCGACTCGGGTCAGCTCAACAAAGGCGACAAGGTGCGTATCGCCGGGGTGGACGTCGGCGACGTCGAGGCCATCAAGATCGACGGCGACCACGTCGTGATGAAATTCTCGACCGGAAGTAACACCATCGGCACCGAGAGCCGGCTGGCGATCAAAACCGACACCATCCTGGGTAAAAAGGTGCTCGAGATCGAACCGCGCGGCGCCCAGACGTTGCGGCCCAATGGCACGCTGCCGCTCGGGCAGAGCACCACCCCCTACCAGATCTATGACGCGTTCTTCGACGTCACCAAGGCCGCCGCCGGCTGGAACATCGACACCGTCAAGCAGTCGCTGAATGTGTTGTCCCAGACCATCGATCAGACGTATCCGCACTTGAGTGCGGCTCTCGACGGGGTGGCAAAGTTCTCCGACACCATCGGCAAGCGCGACGAGCAGATCACTCATCTGCTCGCGCAGGCCAACAAGATCGCCAGCATCCTCGGCGATCGCAGCCAGCAAAT
>JBAWAV010000601.1:0-1925 GCA_049589475.1 Mycobacterium sp. | reverse complement strand
ACATCGTGGTGGCCAACGCCGGCATCTGTCCGCTGACTGCGGGTCTGCCTGCCCAGGCGTTCGCCGACGCCGTTGACGTCGACCTGGGTGGCGTGCTCAACCTGGTCCACGCCGGCCTCAAGCATCTTCAGTCCGGCGCGTCGATCATCGTGATCGGGTCCAACGCCGCATTCATGTCGTCGATGAACACCACCGGTATCGACGGCGGACCCGGGGGAGCGGGTTATGCCTTCGCGAAAATAGCCGCGGCGCACTATGTCAACGACTTCGCCCGCGCGCTGGCACCGTTTTCCATCCGCATGAACGCGGTGCATCCGACGAACGTCAACACCGACATGCTGCACAGCGAACCGATGTACCGGGCATTCCGGCCCGATCTGCCGAACCCGACCCGCGAAGACGCCGAGCCGGTCTTCCCGCTCGTCCAGGCCATGCCCATTCCGTACGTCGAGCCCGAGGACATCAGCGAGGCGGTGCTGTTCTTGGCCTCCGACGCGGCGCGCTACATCACCGGTCAGCAGCTGCGCGTCGACGGTGGCGGCTTCTTGAAGGTGAAGCCGTGGTCGGGCGGTTAAGCAGCGTTACAAGCGAATTGGAGTGGCGCAGTGCCTAAAGGGATCATCTATCTGGAGACCATGCCGGTGTCGCCGGATCGCGAAGAGGAATACCACAAGTGGTACAACGACACGCACCTGGCGGAGATCTGCTCGGTGGACGGAATCGTCTCGGCGCGCCGGTTCGCGCCGACCGACGGAACCGGCCCGTTCATCGCCATCTACGAGCTTGACTGCGACGACCTCGACGGGGTGGTGCAGAAGCTGGGCGAGCTCGGGGCCAGCGGCAAGATGTCGTCGCTCGAGTTGCTCGACATGAAGACACCGCCGATTCCCAAGGTGTACAAGCAGATTGGTTCCTACACAAAGTGAGCTCCGAGGTACCCGCGGAAGTCCAGAAACGCCTGTACGCGTTGATGGTGCTGATGAAGTCGGCCGACGACCGGCTGTCCAAAGGGATCGGCACCGGGGAATTCATGTGCGTGTACTGGCCATCTCGCGGCCAGGAAGCGATCGCCGCCGCGATGGGTGTCGCGCTGCGCGCCGATGACCAGCTCGTCACGACCTACCGCGGCCTGCACGATCTGATCGGCAAGGGCGTGCCGCTCGAGGAGATCTACGGCGAGATGATGGGCCGCGTCGTCGGTGCCAGCCGCGGCAAGGGTGGCACCATGCACATCGCCAAACCGGACAAGGGAGTGATGCTGTCGACCGGCATCGTCGGCGCCGGGCCGCCGGTGGCGGTGGGTCTGGCGATGTCGGCCAAACACAAAGGCGCAGAACGTGTCACGGTGGTCAGCTTCGGCGACGGCGCCACCAACACCGGGTCGTTTCATGAGGCGGCGAACATGGCCGCCCTGTGGGACTTGCCGGTCGTCTTCGTGTGCCAGAACAATCTTTACGCCGAGATGACGCCCACCAGGGACACGATGAAGATCGAGCACGTAGCCGACCGGGCGGCCGGCTACGGCATGCCCGGTGTGCGCGTCGACGGCAACGATCCGCTCGCGGTGAAAGAGGTGCTCGACGAGGCGCTGCGACGGGCGCGCAGCGGGGACGGCCCGACCTTCATCGAGTGTGTGACGTTCCGCTTCCGCGGCCACTACTTCGGCGACCGGATGCCATACATTCCCAAAGAACAGCTGGCCGCGGCGATGGATGCCGACCCGGTGCCGAAATTCCGCGCTCACCTGGCTGAGGCGGGTATCTGTGACGAGGCCGAGCTGGACAGCATCGACAACGACGCCCTGGCGACCGTGGAGGCGGCGCTGCAGACCGTGATGGCCGCGGATTCCCCATCGGTCGACGAACTCGACCGCGACGTGTACGCAACCCCGATCAAGTTTCCGGTGTAATGGCATGGCAGACAAA
>JBAWAV010000600.1:0-4690 GCA_049589475.1 Mycobacterium sp. | reverse complement strand
AGTGGTCGATCACCAGGTCGGCGGGCGCCAACGGGTTGACCTTGTCGGGGTTGCCGCCCAGGTCGGCCACGGCCTCGCGCATGGTGGCCAGGTCGACGATGCAGGGCACACCGGTGAAGTCCTGCATGACGACGCGAGCGGGCGTGTACTGGATTTCGATGCTGGGCTCGGCCTTGGCGTCCCACTGGGCGATCGCCTGGATATGGTCCCTGGTGATGTTGCTGCCGTCTTCGTTGCGTAGCAGGTTCTCGGCGAGCACTTTCAGGCTGTACGGAAGCTTCTCGGTGCCCGAAACCGCGTCAAGCCGGTAGATGTCGTAACTGTCCCCGCCGACCTTCAAGGTGTCGCGGGCTCCGAATGAATTCACCGAATCTTTGCTGCTCACATCATCTCCCGAGATCTTGTCAGTCGGCGCCGACCCGCTGCGCCCGATTGCGGCGTGTTTGCGATCACCGCTCATTCCGCTCGCCGACGGGCCGTGTCGACGCGCGCTGCCGAGTCTAACAGTACGCTTGTCCTGCATTCCGGTGGATCCGAAAATCTCATTTCGTACACGCTGCGACCTGTCGTCACGCCGCCGTCAACGGGCGGATTAAAGTCGTCAACCGTGACCACACCGCACCCGCCGCTCTACATACCCGGCGAGATCTGCGGCACTGTCGGTGCCGACCCGGCGAGTAACCCCGATCAATGCCTGACAATCGTCCAGCAGCAGGTCACGTCCGGCAACATCAGCGCGCCGCCGGCGGTCGCCCCGGCGCTGCAGCAGGTGATCGACCGGGCCCATCACGACGGCATCGACCTCAAGATCGTCGTGCTGGACCACAATCCGCCGAACGACACCCCGCTGCGCGACGTCGCGACGGTCGTCGGCGCCCAGCATCCGGACGCGACGGTGCTGGTGCTCAGCCCGAACTTCGTCGGCAGCTACAGCACTCACTTCCCGCGCTCGACATTGGAGATCGGCGAGGACAACGCGAAGACCGGCAACACCGTCGCGTCGGCGAACAGCTTTCTGCATCAGCTGGAAACGCCGCAGTTTCCGTGGACCCCATTCACCATTGTGCTGTTGCTCGGGGTATTCGCAGCGGTGATCGGAACGCGATTCCTGCAATTGCGCGCCAAGCGGGCAGCAACGCCGCGGGACAGCGTGGACGAGTCCGCTGAAAGCGCTGACCAGGGCGCCTAACTCACCGTATTCATCTCGCGTCGCATAACGCCGACGCTGCCACGGTAATCCGGGCAAATTAGTGATGTCACCGTTCGGTCACAGTTGTCGGACGAACTGATGCGTAATTTGTGACATAAGTTTCTATTGGTTCAGATGTGACTTACGGTGCAAGAGATGTTTTTGGTCTAGTCGTGCTTCCAGTGCTAACTGGGCCGACACCCTCCGCCCGCGTTGAGCCAAGGAGATCCGAGTCGAATGAGACGCAACCCCCGCGGCTCGTCTATCCGATTGGCGACCGAGTTCACCCGCCGGATGAGCCCTGCGATGCTCAGCGTCGCTTTGCTGCTCACCGTCCCGGGCCTGGCCGAGGCCGATCCGGGCGCGGGGCCCGACGCGATGGCCAAGCTGATCGCCGACGTGGCGCAGGCCGACCAGCAGCTGCAGGATCTCAACGGGCAAATCGAATCGCAGCAGGAGAGCGTCAACAAGGCGGTGGTCGACGTCGAGACCGCGCGGGACAACGCGGCGACCGCACAGCATGATGTGGATGCCAGCCAGCGATCGGTCAAAGACGCCGACGCCGCAATCACCGCGGCCCAGAAGCGATTCGACCGTTTCGCGGTCGCCAGCTATGTCAGCGGTCCATCGGACGGCTACCTCACCGCGAGCAGCCCCGACGACATGATCGCGACAGCGGCCGCCGGTCAGACCTTGGCGGCCAGCTCGCGGGAGGTGATGGACAACCTGCTGCGGGCCCGCACCGAGCAATTGAACAAGGATTCGGCGGCGCGGTTGGCCAAGCAGAAGGCCGACAAAGCCGTCGTCGATGCACAGTCCAGCCAGAACGCGGCGGTGGCGGCCCTGACCGACGCGCACCGCCGGTTCGGCGCACAGCAGCAAGAGGTTATTCGCCTGGCCGATGCGCGTAATTCGGCCCAGGCCAGACTCGACGCCGCCCGCAATTGGTCGGCACCCGCGGGCGGACCGGGTGCCGGGCCGCGGGCGGCGTCGTCCCCCGGCGACCGTTGGGATCCGGCGGCGCCGGGCTCTCCCAGCCGGCCCAGGGGCGACAACGGCCAGTGGGACGGATGGGACCCGACGCTGCCGATGGTGCCCAGCGCCAACGTGCCCGGTGACCCGGTCGCGATTCTCAACAAGGTCCTCGGGACGATGTCGACGTCCTCGGAAGTCACGTCCAACATGGGCCGCAGCTTCCTGCAGCAGCTGGGCCTGGCGCCCACACCGACTGGATTCACCAACGGGAAGATCCCGCGGGTGTATGGCCGCCAGGCCTCCGAATACGTGATCCGCCGCGGCATGTCGCAGATCGGCGTGCCCTATTCGTGGGGTGGCGGCACGGCTGCCGGGCCCGGTAAGGGCATCGATTCGGGATCTGGCACCACCGGCTTCGACTGTTCGGGTCTGGTGCTGTATTCGTTCGCCGGGGTCGGCATCAAGCTGCCGCACTACTCGGGCGCGCAGTACAACCTGGGCCGCAAGATCCCGTCCTCGCAGATGCGTCGCGGCGACGTCATCTTCTACGGCCCCGGCGGCAGTCAGCACGTGACGATCTATCTGGGCCAGGGCCAGATGCTCGAGGCTCCCGATGTCGGTCTGAAGGTTCGTGTCGCGCCGGTCCGCACCAGCGGTATGACGCCGTACGTGATCCGCTACATCGAATACTGACGCGTGAAAGGTGTTATGCGCCACCGGTTTACACGTGGTAAGGGCACGCGCCGGACCAGGGTGGTCTGGCCGGTGCTTGCCGTCATCGGTCTGCTGATCGCCCTCGCTGTTCCTGCCGACGCCGAGGACGGTGCCTGGGACCCGACGCTGCCGCCGGTGATCAGTGCCGGCGCCCCCGGGGACCCGCTTGCCGTCGCCAACCAGTCGCTGCAGGCCACCGCGAGCGCCACCCAGACGACGCTCGATCTGGGCCGCCAGTTCCTCGGCGGGCTGGGGATCAATCTGGGCGGCAGTGACGGCGGTGGCACCAGCCCCAGCAAGATCCCCAGGGCGAACGGACGCCAGGCGATCGAGTACGTAATCCGTCGGGCCGCCTCGCAGATGGGAGTGCCGTACTCGTGGGGTGGCGGGACGCTCGACGGCCCAAGCAAGGGCATTGACTCCGGTGCCAATACCGTCGGCTTCGACTGCTCGGGTCTGGTCCGGTACGCCTTCGCCGGGGTCGGTGTGTTGATCCCGAGATTCTCGGGTGACCAATGGAAGTCCGGCCGACACATTCAGCCTTCGCAAGCCAGGCGGGGCGACCTCCTCTTCTACGGCCCGGGCGGCGGTCAGCACGTCACCATCTACCTGGGCAACGGGCAGATGCTGGAGGCCTCCGGCAGCGCGGGCAAGGTGACGGTCAGCGCGGTGCGGAAGTCGGGTATGACGCCGACGTTGACCCGGATCATCGAGTACTGACGCACCCGCCTCGGGTGTAGGGGTGAGTGGCCACGTCGACGGATCGCAAGTGGCCTGGAATAGTTGGACAAAGAGCACGCCGCTGCCCCGCGACTTTCGTCGTGCGAGCATTCGTGTCTGATCGAACGTTGGAGGGTTTGAGCCGTGGAGGGTGAGCAATGACATCAGCAGGCGGATCGCCCCCGGGCACCGGCAGTTACTCGGGTCCGGGCGGCGCCCCGACCGCTCCCGCGCACGCAGCACCGTCCGCCGGCGGCGGCAACGGGCTGGCCGCGGAGGTGCACACCCTGGAACGGGCCATCTTCGAGGTCAAGCGCATCATCGTGGGCCAGGACCAGCTCGTCGAGCGGATGCTCGTCGGTTTGTTGTCCAAGGGCCACGTGCTGCTGGAGGGTGTGCCCGGTGTCGCCAAGACGCTGGCAGTCGAGACCTTCGCGAAGGTGGTCGGCGGGACCTTCGCACGCATCCAGTTCACCCCCGACCTGGTGCCGACCGACATCATCGGTACCCGCATCTACCGGCAGGGTAAGGAAGAGTTCGACACCGAGCTCGGTCCCGTGGTGGCCAACTTCCTGCTTGCCGACGAGATCAACCGCGCGCCGGCCAAGGTGCAGTCGGCACTGCTGGAGGTCATGCAGGAACGTCAGGTGTCGATCGGCGGCAAGAGATTCCCGTTGCCCAACCCGTTCCTGGTCATGGCAACCCAGAACCCGATCGAACACGAGGGCGTCTACCCGCTGCCCGAGGCGCAGCGGGACCGCTTCCTGTTCAAGATCAACGTCGGCTACCCCTCGCCGGAAGAAGAGCGGGAGATCATCTACCGGATGGGCGTCAAGCCCCCGGAGCCCAAACAGATCCTGGACACCGGTGATCTGCTGCGGCTGCAGGATCTCGCCGCGAACAACTTCGTGCACCACGCGCTGGTCGACTATGTGGTGCGCGTCGTGACCGCCACCCGTAACCCCGAGCAGCTCGGCATGAACGACGTCAAGAGCTGGATCTCGTTCGGCGCTTCGCCGCGTGCGTCGCTGGGCATCATCGCCGCTTCGCGCTCCCTGGCGTTGGTGCGCGGACGCGACTACGTGATCCCGC
>JBAWAV010000599.1:0-4709 GCA_049589475.1 Mycobacterium sp. | reverse complement strand
TTCATCGGCACCTCGGTGATGGACCCCAGGTTGATCGCCGACGCGTTGTTGACCACGATGTCGATTCCGCCGAACTGCTCGACGGCCTTGGCCACCGCGGACTCGACCGAATCCGGGTCGCGGACGTCGCCGACGATCGGCAACGCCTGCCCGCCCGCCTCTTCGAGCTCCTTGGCGGCGGTGTAGACCGTGCCCTCGAGCTTGGGATGCGGCTCCGCGGTCTTGGCTATCAGCGCAATGTTGGCGCCGTCTTGCGCGGCGCGCTTGGCGATGGCCAGGCCGATTCCGCGGCTGGCACCCGAGATGAACATGGTCTTGGCCTTGAGTGACATGAGCGCCACAGTAACGCCGCTCACAATCGCCCCTAAGCGGTGGCCCGGAAATAGCGCGGCGATCGTCGCTGTTGATGGTGCTGTCTGGTCCGGCAGACACACGTCGGTTGCAGCCTTTAGATTGGGAAGGAGGAGTCTGGTGTCCACGGCAACGAGCCTCGTCAGCAAGTCGGGTCCGGTACTGATGGATCTGTTCAGCGGCATCGCGACAGAAGGGACTGTGTCACCCAACATGGCCGACATCGATGGTGCGCCAGACTCGGGGATCGCGGCGGCCGCCGAGGACTTCACCGAGACTCGTGGACGCGACCGGTCGAACGAGACCGACGCGGAGCTGACCGCGCGCTTCGAGCGTGACGCGATCCCGCTTCTGGACCAGCTCTACGGCGGCGCCCTGCGGATGACCCGCAACCCGGCCGACGCCGAGGACCTGCTGCAGGAGACCATGGTCAAGGCCTACGCGGGCTTCCGCTCCTTCAGGGAGGGCACCAACCTCAAGGCCTGGTTGTACCGCATCCTGACGAACACCTACATCAACAGCTACCGCAAGAAGCAGCGTCAGCCGGCGCAGTACCCGACCGACGAGATCACCGACTGGCAGCTGGCGGCCACCGCCGAACATTCGTCCACCGGATTGCGTTCTGCCGAGGTCGAGGCGCTGGAGGCACTGCCCGATACCGAGATCAAAGAGGCGTTGCAGGCGCTTCCCGAAGAGTTCCGGATGGCGGTCTATTACGCCGACGTCGAAGGCTTTCCCTACAAGGAAATCGCCGAGATCATGGACACCCCGATCGGGACAGTGATGTCGCGACTACACCGCGGCAGGCGTCAGCTGCGGGAGCTGCTGACCGACGTCGCGAAGGACCGGGGCTTCATACGTGGTGACCAAGCACCCGAGGAGGTGTCGTCATGACCGACTTCTCGTCAGATGCAGGCGGCGAAACTCCGCAGATCAAGGCCGAGTGCGCCGAAGTGATCGCCGAGGTATGGACGCTGCTCGACGGCGAGTGCACCGCGGAGAAGAAAGCCAAACTCAGGCAGCATCTCGAGGATTGCCCGCCGTGTTTCCAGCTCTATGGGCTGGAGGAGCGGATCAAGGGTCTGATCGCGACCAGGTGCAGCGGGGAGAGGGCTCCGGACAGTCTGCGGGAGCGGCTGCGATTCGAAATCAGCCGGACCACCATCATTCGCGGCCAGTTCTGAGCCGAACGTAAACCGCTAAAAGACGAAGGCGCGGGCCGCCTGTCGGACGGTCCGCGCCTTCGTTGGTCGTTATGCGTTCGGCCGCTTGCCGTGATTGGCCTTGCTGTGCTTGCGGTCGCGCTTCTTTCGGCCACGCTTGGCCATGATGGTCCTCCTCGCAGGTCTGCTTGACGACCATTCTTTCATGCCATCGGCGTCACGCAGGCATCGGCTAGACCACCGGCACCGCGCTGTGCGCCAACGTGCCGCCGGTAGCACCTGCCGACGCGACCGGGCCGGACTGGCCGGCCAGTGGCGCCTGCACCGGACCGGGACCGCCGGGTGTCAGCGGACCCTGAGCTCCGGGAACAGTGCTGGGGTAGCCGCCGACGCCGGGCGCCTGTCCGGGGAACTGTTGGCCTGGGAGTCCGCCGGGATAGCCCGGGGTCTGGCCGGGCAGTCCGCCCGGATAGCCAGGGCTTTGGCCCGGCAGACCGCCGGGGTACCCGCCCAGGCCGGGGGACTGACCGGGAATCCCGCCCGGCAGACCGCCGGGGTAGCCGCCCAGGCCGGGGGACTGACCGGGAATCCCGCCCGGCAGGCCACCGGGAAGCCCACCGGGAAGTCCACCTGGGAGTCCGCCGCCGAGCCCACCGGGGAGTCCGCCGCCGAGCCCACCTGGGAGTCCGCCGCCGAGCCCACCTGGGAGTCCGCCGCCGCCGAGTGCGCCAGTGGCCGGCATCAGCAGGTCGCCGGTGCCCGGCAGTACGTTGTTCATCAGCCCGCTGAGCGAGCCGAAGAGCGAATTCGCGATGTTCACCGCGTTACCTGCCCCAGGCATTCCGGGTAGCGGATCATCGGCGGCGAATGGTTGCTGGGGGGCGGCCGCGGCGGCACCGGCGCCGAGCCCGATCAAGGCGACTGCTGCCAATGCGACACCGATACCGGTTGTCAAACGGGTCAGTGGTCCGCGAGCGGTCGAATGTGCAAACGTGTTCTCGGACAACGGAATACTCCTCATTATCGGCTCAGTCACTCGGTTTTCTTCAGGCACTCCATTCACTCTGGGAACTCTGCTTGCCAAATGTCACAGCAGCATCACGACACGATCACTGAACGAACTCTATAGGTTTGCTTACTAATCTTGGAGTTTGCTTACGTTTGATCACATAGCCATCACGCTGCGATTACGCGGCCTTTTGCGGTCTGGAACGCCGAATCCCGGACCGCGCCGACACGCCCGGCGGTTCGGCTTTGCTCCCGTGCAACTGGGGAGATTTGATTGTGGTTCGATGGAGCGACGCAATTGCGCATACGGCGTGGTGACGAACGGGGTGATGATGGCCGAGGACGTCCGGGCAGAGATCGTGGCCAGCGTGCTCGAAGTCGTGGTCAACGAGGGCGACCAGATCGGCGAGGGCGACACCCTGGTGCTGCTGGAATCGATGAAGATGGAGATTCCGGTCCTGGCTGAAGTGGCAGGCACGGTGAGCAAGGTGAGCGTGTCGGTCGGCGACGTCATCCAGGCCGGCGACCTCATCGCTGTGATCAGCTAGCCCTTGACCCGTCTGACCCTGATAGCGGGAGTCGCCGATGTCGACCCTCGGTGACCTGCTCGCCGAGCACACCGTTCTGCCGGGCAACGCCGTCGATCACCTGCATGCGGTGGTGGGCGAATGGCAACTGCTCGCCGATCTGTCGTTCGCCGACTATCTGATGTGGGTGCGCCGCGACGACGGTTCGCTGGTGTGCGTTGCGCAGTGCCGGCCGAACACCGCGCCCACTGTTCTACTGCGTGACGCGGTCGGAACCATCGTCGAAGCCGATCAAATGCCGCTGATTGCCGCCGCGTTGGACTCCGGCGCGATCGGCTCGGAAAGCGATGCAGGCCAACAGTATTCGTGGCAACAGACCGGCGTGAACATCGAAGCCATACCGGTACGGCAGGGTGAAAGGGTGGTTGCGGTCCTCACGCATCAGACCGCCGTCGCCGACGCGCCCAAGTCCAGCCCATTGGAGACGGCCTACCTCGATTGCGCAGCCGACCTCGTGCACATGCTGTCCGAGGGCACCTTTCCCAACGTCGGAGATCTGGCAACTTCGCGTTCCAGCCCGCGGGCGGGCGACGGATTCATCCGACTCAACGTCGATGGCGTCGTCTCGTACGCCAGCCCGAATGCGTTGTCGGCCTTCCATCGCATGGGCCTGACCTCGGAACTTGAGGGTCACAACCTGATCGCGATCACCCGTCCGCTGATCTCAGACCCCTTCGAAGCCCGCGAACTCGCCGAGCACGTTCTGAACTCGCTGGCGGGTGGCGCCAGCATGCGCATCGAGGTCGATGCGGGCGGGGCGACGGTGCTGCTGCGGACCCTGCCGCTGGTGGTCCATGGCTCGGCAGTCGGTGCCGCGGTACTGGCTCGCGACGTCACCGAAGTCAAACGTCGAGACCGCGCGCTGATGTCCAAGGATGCCACCATCCGCGAGATCCATCACCGGGTGAAGAACAACCTGCAGACCGTCGCGGCCCTGCTTCGCCTCCAAGCGCGTCGGACCACCAACGCCGAAGGTCGGGAAGCGCTGATCGAGTCGGTGCGGCGGGTGTCGTCGATCGCCTTGGTGCACGACGCGCTGTCGATGTCGGTCGACGAAGAAGTCAATCTCGACCAAGTGATCGACCGGATCCTGCCGATCATGAACGACGTCGCCACGGTGGACACGCCGATCCGGATCAATCGGACCGGGATGCTCGGCGTCCTGGATTCAGACCGGGCGACCGCGTTGATCATGGTGATCACCGAGCTCGTGCAGAACGCCATCGAGCACGCGTTCGATCCGGCCGTCGCGGAACCCGGCGCGGTCGGGGGCGGCTCGGTGACGATTCGAGCGGAACGATCGGCACGGTGGCTCGATGTCGTGGTCCACGACAACGGTCGCGGGCTGCCCGAGGGGTTCAGCGTCGAGAAGTCCGACCGGCTGGGCCTGCAGATCGTGCGGACACTGGTCTCGGCTGAGCTGGACGGCTCACTGGAGATGCAGGACGCTCCCGAAGGCGGGACCGATGTGGTGCTGCGCGTCCCGATCGGCCGCCGGGTCCGAACCATGCAGTAGGCCATACACAGCGGTGCGGCCCCGACATTTCGTCGAGGCCGCACTGTTGAGGGTCTTGATCAGACTCCGCTGCGGGCCTTCGTC
>JBAWAV010000598.1:0-1937 GCA_049589475.1 Mycobacterium sp. | reverse complement strand
GCGTCGCGGTGACCTGCCCAAGATCCTGCGTACCGACACCGACACCGGGGAAACGGAGGCCGGCGAGGTCACGGTCGACGAGGACACCCTGTCGACGCTGATGGAGCTGATGGGGCAGATCTTCAGTCCCAAGCAACCGCCGACGCTGTCCTACAAGCCCGCCGATTGCCCGGATGCCAAAGCCAGCCCGCCGGCGTCGTACTGCCCGGCCACCAACACCATTGTGGTCGACCTGCCCGCGCTGTCGGCGATGGCCAAGGTCGGTGGCCGGGATGAGCACGAGCTGCCGCAGGGGGACGACACCGCCCTGTCGATCGTGATGTCCAGATACGTCTTGGCGGTGCAGCATGAACGCGGCCTGCCGATGCAGAGCCCGTGGACCGCGCTGCGGACGGCGTGCCTGACGGGCTACACGCACCGCAGGATGGCCGAGCCCATCGAACTGCCGTCCCACAAGCAACTGGTGCTGACCGCCGGCGACCTCGACAAGGCCGTCTCCGGCCTGCTCACCAACCACATCGTCGCCAGCGACGCCGACGGCACCACCGTGCCGGCCGGTTTCACCCGGATCGCGGCGTTCCGTGCCGGAGTGGGCGGTAATGGGGATGCCTGCTACAGCCGGTACACCGGATAGATGAGATGACGCAACCGGACGCGCGCGTCAATCGCATGGCCGTCGCGTCGTTGCTGTGCTCGTTGCTCGGTTGGCTGTTCATCATCGGGCCCCTGCTGGGCCTGATCTTCGGCTTTCTCGCGCTCAGCCAGATCAGGCAGACCGGTCAGCGGGGTAGGGCGCTGGCGATCGCCGGAATCGCTATCGGCACGATCCTCTTCGTCGTCATAACCGTCTCCGGCATCCGCAACACCGGACACCACCACAAGCCAAGCGCGGCAGCCGTTTCAGCCGACCTGAGCGATCCTGGGCGCCAGCTCATCGCCGAACCGGCGGATGAAGCCGACGGGGTCCGGGTTGCCCGGCATCGGGCCGACGTTGATCATTTCGATGCCCAGCTCGGCGAAGCGTTCCACGGTCTTCAGGTACCCGTCGGTGTCGTCGAAGGGATCGACGCCGGCCAGGCCGCCGCACGTCCTGCGGATGGCACCGGGATCCCGGCCCACCGCCTCGCAGTGCCGGCTGAGCACGTCCACCTTGTGGCTGAGTTCGTCGGCGTCGGTTGTCATGCTGTTCCAGACGTCGCCGTACTGCGCGACCAGGCGTAGCGTCTTGCGTTCGCCGTCGCCACCGATCAGGATCGGCGGGCGCCGAATCGGTTGCGGCACACAGAGTGTCTCGGCCAGCCGATAGTGCTTGCCGTCGTACGGGCCGTCGTTGTCGCTCCACATCTGCAGGCAGATCTGCAGCGTCTCTTCGAGCATCTCGAAGCGTGCGCTCAGCGGTGGATAGGGGATGCCCAGGGCGATGTGCTCGCGGTCGTACCACGCCGCGCCCAGTCCGAGCATCGACCGGCCCTGCGACAGCACGTCGAGTGTGGTCACCGCCTTGGCCAACACGCCCGGGTAACGATAGGTGACCCCGGTGACCAGCAGGGTCAGCTCGATCGTCGTCGTCTGTGCGGCCAGAAAGCCCAGCGACGTGTAGCCCTCGAGGAACGGGTCCTCAGCTCGCCCAATGCTTTCCATCTGGAAGAAGTGGTCGGCCAGGGTGAACAGCGTGGCACCGCCCTGCTCGGCGGCTTTGGCGGCCTCGGTCAGCGTCGGGCCCAGCGCCGCCGGATCCCCGGGCAGAAAGTCGATGAAGTGTATTCCGAATTCCATTGCAGTTAATCCCCTTTCATTCGGTCAGTCGCTCGAGCAGGGCCAGCGCGTCAAGGATGGTGCGGCGCTCGGATTCCGAGTAGCGGTCATGGATGGCGCGAGCCAGCCATTCCTCCCGCACTTGACGGTGGCTCTCGGCGCGTTGCCGCCCCGCCTTCGTC
>JBAWAV010000597.1:0-1608 GCA_049589475.1 Mycobacterium sp. | reverse complement strand
GTACAAGACGGGCTGGGAAATGCCCGACGACTGGCTGCGCGACGGCGAGGTCATCGCGCACGGCGACCGCAGTCTGGACGTGGTGGCCACGCCCGGGCACACCCGCGGCCACGTCGTGTTTCACGACACCGGCGGGGCCATGCTGTTCGCGGGCGACCATGTGCTGCCGGCCATCACCCCGTCGATCGGGTTCGAGCCGATGCTGTCGGACGACCCGCTCGGCGCGTTCCTGGGCTCGCTGACCCTGATGCGGTCCCGGCCGGACGCGCGGCTGCTGCCCGCGCACGGGCCGGTCACCGGGAGCGCCCACGCGCGGGTGGATGAGCTCATTGCGCACCACGGCGCCCGGCTGGACGAGACCGAGGCGGCCATCCTGGCCGGGGCCCAGACGGCCTACGAGGTCGCATCCCGGCTGCGCTGGACCCGGCGCGAGCGGGCCCTGGATGACCTTGACCCCTTCAACCAGATGCTCGCCGTCACCGAGACCGCCGCACACCTGCAGCTGCTGGCCGCCCAGGGCCGGGTGACCAGGCACGAGGCCGACGGGCTGCGCTACTACCTGCCCGCCTGACGCTCAGCCGCCCGGCGGCCCGGCCTGCAGCAGGACCTGCCATGGGCGAACGGTGACGGTGAAGAACCCGCTCGCGACGCTGCTGTCCTCCTTGGTGGCCAGTTCGGTGGCCCAGTCGAGCTGGCCTTCCCCGGGCAGCTTGAGGATGGTCATGCCCTCACCCGGCACGTCGGTCAGCGGTCCGGCCGCGACCAGGTAGCCGGCGTCCCGCATCCGGGTCAGGAAGGCCACGTGCTCAGCGAACCTCGGGTCGCCGAACAGCGCGTCCCTCTCCGGTGCGGCCGGGCCGGGGCGGTGCAGCAGGGCCACCCACGTCTCGCCGCCCTCGACCGGGCCACTCTCGGCGGCGCTGCTGCCGGCCGGGCTGTTCCCGGCCCGGCCGCCTTCGCCCGGGCTGTCCCCCTCCAGGGTGCTCTCGTCCTGTTCGTGGTGGGCCACGTGGTCGCGATAGGTGCCGAGCACCACGGGCCAGCCCTGCTCGTACTCCGCGCGGGCCGCAACCGGGTCCGCGAACCGCTCCCAGCCGGTGTGCGTGAGTGTGACCAGCGTCTGCGCGTCGGCCTGGGCGAAGGTGACCTCGACGTGGGTGGCCTGGTCCGGCGGCCCGCCGGGATGCCAGCTGAACGCGAGGGCGGCCGCCGGTTCCCAGAGGTAGGCCGTGCCCCATACGGCGGCGTCCCCGCTGGCCGACCGCTCCACGATCTGCCCGTCGGCGAAACCGACCGTGCCGCCGGGCCCATAGACGCTCAGGTCCTCCAGCGGCCACCACTGGCCGATCCGCTCGGTGAACACCGCGAACGCGGTGGCCGGGACCGCGTCGACCAGGATTTCCCGGCGGATCGGCGGCACCTGGCCAGGCGGCGCGGCGGGCGGGTCGATGCTCACGGTGTTTCCTCCTCGGATGGGACCGTCGCCCGGCCTCCCGGCGCCGGCGGGTCGCCGTTCGGGTACCCGCGCAACCCGCTGCTATCCCCGCACTCAGTCCTTCTTGGCCCGGCTGGGCGCGACCCGGGGCGGCTCACCGGGCTGCTTCGGGT
>JBAWAV010000596.1:0-20547 GCA_049589475.1 Mycobacterium sp. | reverse complement strand
AGCCAGGCCCCGGTTGGGTAAGCTCTGCGGCGGTGGCGTGTCCGAGCGGCCTAAGGAGCACGCCTCGAAAGCGTGTGACGGGTAACCCCCGTCCGAGGGTTCAAATCCCTCCGCCACCGCCATAGTTCGACCCGCGTTTGCGCTGGTAGATGACATTATCCTCCCAGCTTCCTAAGCTGCTGGACCCCGTTTGGACACAGTTTTCCGGTGCGCGGTGTCCAGTGCCGCGCTCACCTTGTCTAACTCGGTGTCGAACAGGTCCGCGTAGGTCCGCAGCGTCACTTGCGGGTTTTCGTGGCCAAGCATCCGGCTGACCGCCAGCACATTGGCACCGGCACTGATCGCCAAACTGGCCGCAGTATGCCTCAACCCGTGCGGGGTAATCCGTTGCACCTTCGCGCGTTTCACCGCCCCGGCGAACCATCCCCCGTCGGACTTCGGGCGGGGCAGATAGCTCTCCCCATCGCCGAACACCAGTTCATCAGGGCCGCGCTCGTCGATCTGGTTTTTCAGCCCTGCCATGAGGAACTTCCGTAGCGATACCTCGCGGTGGAGCTACGGTTAGCCACTATGGAGAAAGAATCATCGTCGTCGAGCGGGGCCGGGGGCAGCCCCCGCGTCACTGTGTTGTATACGACTTTCGCAATCCTCACGCTAATACTCGCGGTGGTGGCGGTCCTCGCAATGGTGTTGCGGTTCGGTTAGTGACCGAACCCGCGCCGGGCACGCCGTCATCGGTGGTGGCCCTGGCCGCGTCATCTGAATTCTGCTAAAGAGTCACCTTTGCTGTCGCGTGGCCCGTGGCAGAACGGGAGCCAGCAACTGCAACTCAATGTCGATCGTCTCCGGGTAAGGCACGACTGACACTGGACCGTTAAGAATTGTCAGGCTATTCACATGTTGCACTCATGTTGAGTAATCTGTGCCGACCGGCTGATGTGAACCGATCACAACACGAGGTTGGGAGCCCGTGATGAACGCTCATTGGATAACGCGGACACTCGGCGCAGCCGCTAGCTGTACCTGGCGGCCACGCCGGGGGTCGCCTCGGCTGACTCGTCTACCGACTGGTTGTCCTCGATCGATCAACTGCTGGGTGGTCTGTCGGCCCCCGCCCAGACATCAGCTTTGGATATGCAGGTCTCAATCGACGGGACGGATCTGTTCCCCGCAGCGGGCAACACAGCGACTGCCACCTCGGACATGGGCGACATCGCGATCACCATCGGCAACGGCGCCGATGCCAGTGCCAGTGCCGTCACCGGCATCGGCGACTTCGCATTCGCCGACGGCGCCAACAGCACCGCCGACGCTGGCTATATAGGCAATTTTGACTCCGCCGTGGTCTTCGGCGCCAACAGCAGCGCCGACGCCGGCTTCGGCTACGTAGACCCATTCCCGGTGTTTGGTTCCATATTTGTCGACATCAATCACAATTTCGATCTCGCCGGCGTCTTCGGCGACACGCTGACCGCGACAGCTACCAGCGGCAGCGACCTGGTCGACATCGTGCCGTAGGTCGGCGCCGTTGTTGCGGTGGCCCCTACCGCTTCGGAAAGCTGAAACCGCTTACTACGCAAGGGCATTGGCTTCCGACGGTGCTGCGGATGGTGCGGGTGGCGGCGATGATGGTCTTAGTCGCGTCTCTGCTGACTTCTGCTAAAGAGTCACCTTTGCTGTGGCGTGGACGTTGACCGACCTGGCTCACATGAATCGGCCCGCCACAGGAGAGAGGTGGCGGGCCGATCAGGTGGAAGATTTTTTAACCGACCTATTCAGACGGCCGCGGGGCGTTCCAAGTTCCAGTGTTCGGATCCCAAGTCATTGAGCACGCTCGCGGCTGCACCGCACACACCGGCGGAAGTGTTCGCAAACCCCCGACCCCCGGCCCTCCCGGCGTCTGTACTTGATACGGCCCGGGCCCTGGTGTCGGGTCTGCGGCGACCGTACCGGCAGTAGCGAGCGCGACCAGGAACGCGGCAACCCCAGTAATTAGCTTGCTCATACGCCGATCTTCCCGTCGGTGTCCGACAACCGACTCTTTGGACGCACTTTGGACACAAACTTGGATGAGAAGGGGATAGCTAGCGTGAACTGTGGTGATGCTTTTGAGCAGTTCACAGGCTTTTCGATGCCCTGGCCAGGTAGCCGAATAGGGTTCAAATCCCTCCGCCACCGCCATAGTTTGTGACACATCGCGATGACTCTCGCGGTGTGCCGAGGTCTGTCCAGTCGTGAGCAGAACGAACCTCTCGATGTCCATCTCGGCCGACGGTTACGTCGCGGGGCCATTCCAGAGCGAGGAACATCCGCTGGGTGTCGGCGGTGAGAAGTTGCACGGGTGGCATCTCGGGGCCGCCAAAGATCATCCGGTCAACCGGCAGGTGGTCGCCGAGATGCTCGACGGCATGGGGGCAACGATCATGGGCCGCAACATGTTCGGGCCCATTCGCGGCGAGTGGGGCGACTCGGACTGGCGGGGTTGGTGGGGCGATGAGCCGCCTTACCGCTGTCCGGTCTACGTGCTGACCCATCACCCGCACGACCCGATCGAACTCGAGGGCGGGACGACGTTTCACTTCGTCACCGACGGGATCGAGGCCGCCTTTGCCCAAGCCGTAGAAGCGGCCGGCGGGCGCCCGATCTCCATCGCGGGCGGAGCATCCTGCGCCCGGCAAGCCATCGCCGCCGGGATTGTCGACGACATCGACCTGCAGGTGAACCCGGTGATCCTCGGGTCGGGCGCGCGACTGTTCGACGGCTTGCCGGCGGGAACGCCCGCGCTTGAGCTCGTCCGGGTGCTCGAAGCGCCGGGCGTGGCGCACCTGCGCTACCGGGTTATTCGATGACCGGCTCAGCTTCCGCCGTGCAGACCGTCATGGATGCCTTGTAGATCGTTGTCGATGCCCTGCAGATCACCTTGGATCGCCTGCAGCGCGGATTGGGACGTCTGAAGCGTCTGCTGCATCTTGTCGGACCCCGCCGTCGCGAACTGCGGACAGTAGGTGACGACGGCGGCGGAGGCGAATTCGGCACTTTGATCCGCATCCCAGATCGTCGACCGCTGCACGAAGTGCGCGGCCTCGGTGAGGTCGGGTTGCCGCCCGAGGAAGTCGCATACCGCGTGCCCCTGGGTTGTGACGTACTCACGGCTGGGAGCCGGCACACCTTCGTGCTGCAACACATCGATCAGAGCCTTGTCGGCGATGTCCTGTGGCGCAGGGTGATTGACCGGCGGAGCAGGAGGTCGCGCAGCAGGCACGGGGGGCTGCACGTCCGACCGAGGCGTCTCCGTCGGCTGGGCCGCGGGGTGGCGGTAATGGAATGCGACCAATACCACGAGCACGGTGGCAATGGCGGCGACAGACAGCGGGATGACGGTGCGAAGTGCGAAGCGACGCAGCGCCCCCGGGCGGCGGTAAGTCCTGCGCTTGTCGGCAACAATCACCGGTCGTCGCGCTTGGACCGCCGTAGTCGTGCGCGGCTCCGTGCGATGCCCCAGGCGCTCATCGAGGAGATCGTCGAGCAGACGGCTGGAGAACTCGTCACCATGCTCGCGAAAGAAGCGGCGCTCCATGGCAAGGCGCCGCAACTCGGAGTCGATCGTCTCGCGATCGCGCATCTCATGAGCTTAGGGCTACTTGGTTTGCGCGTCGACGCGATTCTCAGGCACAGTTGAGCGATTACTAGACCCATGTTCATCAGTGCGCTGTTCGTCGGCGTATCGCTCACGTTGATGACCCTGCTGTCATCGGTTCCGACCGCGCAGGCCGACGACCCGGCCGACCCGTTGAACGCGTTGATGATGGGCGGGTCGCTGATGCCGACTCCCAGCGAGTTCTGGCAGGACACCATCGTCACCGACTACGTCGACCCCGCCACCGGAGCCGACTACACCCCGGTGCTGGTCGGAACGCCCGAATCGTCGGCCAGCACGTCGCTGCAGGTCGGCCTCGCCGACTTGCAGGCTGCGATGGCCCAGCAGCCGTTGAACCAGCCGTACCTCGTCGAGGGTTTTTCGCAGAGCGCCCAGATCGCGGTCGACGAGAAGATCGACCTCATGCAGGCCGGCGCCCCGCCGCCGGACGTGACTTTTCTGCTGCTTGGTTCGGGCAATCGGCCCGACGGCGGATTCCTGGAGCGGTTCCCCGGTCTGGTGTTCCCCGGCCTGACGGGTTTCGACTTCAACGGCGCCGAGCCCACCGATGCCGGTATAACCACCATCGACATCGCCAACCAGTACGACGGCAACGCGGATTTCCCGCAATACCCGATCAACTTGCTGGCCGACGTCAACTCGGTCTTGGGTTTCATCTACCAGCACGCGGGCTACGGCGATGGCCCACTGCCATACGAGGTTCCGGCGATCTGGACACCCTCGGACCCGCTGTCGGGACCATACGTCGGCGAATACGTGCTCGGCTCGACCGACATCGTCAAACAGGTCGACGGCGACACCACGTTCTATTTCATCCCGACCACCGATCTTCCGCTGCTGGACCCGCTGCGCAGCCTGGGCGTGCCCGAGCCGGTGCTGAACATCTTCCAGCCCGCACTGCAGGTGCTCGTCGAGGCCGGCTACGACCGATCCATCCCATTCGGCGACCCCACCCCGGCCGAGCTGATTCCCAGCATCGACCCCGCGACATTCACCCTCGAGTTCGCCAATGGTGTCGTGCAAGGCGCGAACAACGCCTTCGAACTGTTCGGCGCCCAGCTGCCCGATTTCACCGAGCTGGAAAGCTTCTTCACGTCCGCCGAGGCGTGGTCCGAGCAGACGATCGGCGTGCCGTACGACCAAGTGGTCACCGAACTCAACACCGACTTCAATCCCTTCACCGCGGTCATCGATCTCGAGGGACCGCTGGGCGCAGACATCCAGAACCTGTTGGATCTCACTGGGATACAACAGGATCTGCTCGACCCGATCCTGGGACTTGTCGGGCCACTCGGCGGTTTGTTCACCAGTTGAGGTAATTCGCGGATTCGGCGAAAGTAGCCCCGCGCCGAGGCTTAAATGAGCTGATGGAATTGATGAGCCCCCTCGACTCGGTGTTTCTGATGACCGAATCGCGCGAGCACCCCATGCACGTCGGCGGGCTGCAACTGTTCGACCCGCCGGAAGGGGCCGGGCCGGACTTCGTCCGCGACATCCACGATGCGATGGTCGCCAATCGCGACTTCCAGCCCACCTTCCGCAAGCGGCCCGCGTTGGTTTTCGGCGGCCTGCCCAGCGTCGCGTGGACCTACGACGACGCCGATGACGTTGACATCGACTATCACGTGCGGCGCTCGGCGTTGCCGACGCCGGGGCGGGTGCGCGAACTGCTCGAGCTGGCCTCGCGGTGGCACAGCGGTCTGCTGGACCGGCACCGTCCCCTGTGGGAAGCGCACTTCGTCGAGGGCCTGAACGACGGCCGGTTCGCCCTCTACAGCAAGTTCCACCATTCGTTGATCGACGGTGTGTCCGCGCTTCGGCTGATGCAGCGCACGCTGTCGACTGACCCCGATAGCACTGAGCTGGAAGCGATTTGGAGCTTGCCGCGGCGGCACCGTGAGACCGCGCCGTCTAAACGACCCGGTCTGACGCAGATAGCGGGATCCATTGCGGCATACGGCCCTTCGACGTGGTCGTTGGCCCGGGCCGCGCTGCTGGAACAGCAGCTGACGCTGCCGTTCGCCGCGCCGCGCACGATGCTCAACGTGCCGATCGGCGGTGCGCGACGGGTCGCCGCTCAGTCGTGGGCGCTGGACCGGCTCAAAGGTGTCAAGGCCGCCGCAGGCGTGACGTTCAACGACGTCGTTCTCGCGATGTGTGCCGGTGCGCTGCGCTACTACTTGCAGGATGAGCACGCGCTGCCCGACACCCCGCTGATCGCGATGGTGCCGGTCAGCATGCGTTCGGAGGAGCATGCCGACAGCGGCGGCAACCAGGTTGCCGCACTGCTGTGCAACCTGGCCACCCACCTGGACGACCCGGCGCAGCGGCTCGAGACCATCCACGAATCGATGCAGGGAAACAAGCAGGTCTTCTCCGAATTGCCTCGGCTGCAGGCGTATGCGTTGTCCGCGTTCCTCATCTCACCGCTGGCCCTCGCCGCGGTCCCGGGCTTCGTCTCGACGGCGCCACCGCCGTTCAACATCGTGATCTCCAACGTGCCGGGTCCCACCGAGCCGATGTACTTGCAAGGCGCCCGCCTCGATGGCAACTACCCGCTGTCGATCGCCCTGGACGGCCAGGCCCTGAACATGACCGTCGTCAACAACGCAGGCAACCTCGATTTCGGTCTGGTCGGATGCCGACGCAGCGTGCCTCACTTGCAGCGGCTGCTCGGTCACCTGGAGACCTCGCTGAAGGATCTGGAACGCACGGTCGGTCACTGACTCCGGTGCCCAGGCTCAGCGCCGGCCTGCTGCTATACCGGGTGTGCGACGGGGTCGTCGAAGTGCTGATCGCGCATCCCGGTGGGCCATTCTGGGCTCGCAAGGACGACGGCGCCTGGTCGATTCCCAAGGGCGAATACGCGCAAGGCGACGACGCGTGGGCGGCCGCGCAGCGTGAATTCCACGAGGAAGTCGGGCTGACCCCGCCGGCCGGTCCGCGGGTCGACCTTGGGTCGGTCAAGCAATCCGGCGGCAAGATCGTCACCGCGTTCGCGGTGCAGGGCGATCTCGACGTCACCGACGCGCACAGCAACACCTTTGAACTCGAATGGCCACGAGGCTCAGGACAACTGCGGTCCTTCCCGGAAGTCGACCGGGTGGACTGGTTCCCGGTGGAACACGCCAGGGTCAAACTGCTCAAGGGCCAAGTCGGTTTCCTCGATCGCTTGATGGCGCAACCCAGCTTGGCCGGTTTGGCCGAGAACTGATCAAACGGGCGTATCTTCACACTCATGCAGACGCTGCGCACACCCGACGAGCGGTTCGCCGATCTACCCGAATTCCCTTATCCCCCAAACTATTGCGACGTATCCGACAGCGACGGCGGGACCTTGCGGATGGCCTGGGTGCAAGACGGCCCAGCGGACGCTGACCCGGTGCTGATGTTGCACGGTGAGCCGTCGTGGTCCTTTCTGTACCGCACCATGATCCCGCCACTGACCGCCGCCGGCCATCGCGTGGTCTGCCCGGACCTGGTTGGTTTCGGTCGCTCCGACAAGCCCACTCGCATCGAGGACCACAGCTATGCGCGGCACGTCGAGTGGGTGCGGGCGTTGGTGTTCGATACCTTGGACCTGCAGCGGGTGACTCTGGTCGGCCAGGACTGGGGCGGGCTGATCGGGTTGCGGCTCGCCGCCGAGCATCCCGACCGCTTCAGCAGGATCGTCGTCGCCAACACCGGCTTGCCGACCGGCGACATTCCGATGCCGGAGATCTGGTGGCAGTTCCGCAAGGCGATGCAGAGCGCGCCGACCGTCGACGTCGGCCGGTTCGTCCAGGGCGGCTGCCGCAGGCCGATGAGCGACGACATCCGCGCGGCCTACGACGCGCCGTTCCCCGACGACACCTACTGCGCCGGCCCGCGAGCGATGCCCGGGTTGGTGCCGACATCGCCGAACGATCCTGCGGCGTCGGCCAATCGGTCCGCGTGGGCCACGCTGTGCGCGAGTTCGACACCGATGCTGGTGGCATTCAGCGACGGCGATCCGATCACCGGAGGCATGGCGCCGATCTTTCAACGGGAGATGCCTGGTGCACAGGGGATCGATCACCCGGTTGTGCACAACGCCGGGCACTTCCTCCAAGAAGACGCCGGCGAAGAACTCGCCGGCTACATCGTCGACTTCCTATCGGCTGAACACGTCAGCACGACACCTTCATCGTGAAGGTCTCAGCCGTCAGCCGGGTCGGCTTCGCCTTGTTGAAGCCGAGCGCAGCCCCGGTGATGTGATAGGTCGAGCCGATCATCGTGACGGAGGCCTCGCCCTGCAGCTGCTGCTCGTAGGAGCCGGTGAAGCCGTTGAGGTCGTCCAGGCGGACGAAGTCGACCTTCAGTTTCTCGGCATTGGACAGCATCGCGCTCACGCTGGACGCGTCGAGGCCGGTGTGGATCCTCGTCATCCAGTCGATCGTCTCGCAGCGGACCGAATACGTCTTGCCCACGTCTTTTCCGTCGACGCTGAGCACGGCGGTGCCGGGCGGCAACACCCCGGGCCGCGGCGTCGCGGCTTTGTCGGACGAACAGCCGGCGACGGTCATCAACAGCGCCACGGCGATGACCCGAAGTGTGGTGCGCACAGCCCGAAACCTAATGCCTGCTATGCCCGGTTGCATTCGGATCTTCGACCGACCGTAGCTACCTGCGATTTCTTTCCCGCCTGCACAATGCAAATATGACTGCCACGCCAAGTGTCGCCGAGCCGCAGGAGCTTTTGCTGCAACTGCTGGATCCGGCCAACCGGGCTGACCCGTATTCGCTGTACACGCAGTTCCGCGACCGCGGGCCGCTGCTGCTGCCGGATGCCAACCTGATGGTCTTCTCGCGGTTCCGCGACTGCGACGAGGCGTTGCGGCATCCGTCGTCGTCGGTCGACCGGTTCAAGTCGACTGCGGCTCAACGCATGTTCGCCAACGGTGTGCCATCGCGTCCGATGGGACAGCAGGGGTTCTTGTTTCTCGACCCACCCGACCACACCCGGCTGCGCAAACTGGTCAGCAAGGCGTTTGTGCCCAAGGTGGTCAACGAATTGGCGCCGGACATCACTGGCCTGGTCGGCGG
This sequence comes from Mycobacterium sp., assembly GCA_049589475.1. Classification (GTDB taxonomy): domain Bacteria; phylum Actinomycetota; class Actinomycetes; order Mycobacteriales; family Mycobacteriaceae; genus Mycobacterium. Next base: position 11,825 of record JBAWAV010000596.1, on the reverse strand, counting down.
ATTGCTGGACCGTATCGCCGAACGCGGTCGGTTCGACGTCGTCAGTGACTTGGCGTATCCGCTGCCAGTGGCCGTGATCTGCCGACTGCTGGGAGTTCCGCTGGAGGACGAGGCGGAGTTCGGCCGCGCCTCGGCGCTGCTGGCGCAGGCGCTGGACCCCTTCTTCGCGATCACCGGCGAGCCCGCGTCGGGCATGGATGAGCGCATCGCTGCCGGCCAGTGGCTGCGCGAATACCTCCACGACCTGATCGCCAAGCGCCGCGTGAAACCCGGCGACGATCTGATGTCGCGCCTGATCGCCGTCGAGGAGTCCGGCGATCAGCTGACCGAAGACGAGATCGTCGCGACGTGCAACCTGTTGCTGATCGCCGGCCACGAGACCACCGTGAACCTGATCGCCAACGCCATTTTGGCGATGTTGCGCGACCCTGGCCAGTGGGCAGCTCTGGGCGCGGACGCCGAACGCGCATCGTCGGTTGTCGAAGAGACCCTGCGCTACGACCCGCCGGTGCAGTTGGTGGTGCGAATCGCCGCCGACGATATGAGAGTCGGCGACACCGAAGTGGTCAAAGGCGACACCATGATGTTGCTGCTGGCCGCGGCTCAACATGACCCGAGCGAGTTCGATCGGCCAGAGGTCTTCGACCCGGACCGAGAAACGTTCCGGCACTTGGCTTTCGGAAAGGGCCTGCATTACTGTCTGGGTGCGCCGCTGGCCCGATTGGAGGCCGCCGTCGCGTTGTCGGCGGTGACCGCCCGCTTTCCGCACGCGCGACTGGTCGGTGAGCCGGTCTACAAGCCGAACGTCACGCTGCGCGGGCTGGCGACGCTCGACTTCGCGGTCTGACGCTCAGTCGCGTGGCCGCGCCGGACCTGTCGGCGTGAGCGCGACGACCGGGATGGTCCGCGAAGTCTTGCGTTCGTAGTCGGCGAATCCCGGGTAGCGCTCGGCTTGCAACGCATACTTCTGGTCGCGTTCGGCGCCCTCGAGTTCGGTGGCACGCACGTCGACGACGTCGTCGCCGACCTCGATGCGGGCGTCCGGGTTGGCCTTCACATTCCAGTACCAGGCCGGGTTGTCGTCGGCACCGGCCTTCGAGGCGAAGATCAGATACCGGTCGCCGTCGGCCTGATACATCATGATGTTGGTCCGCGGCCGCCCGCTGCGGGCGCCGACGGAGTGCAGGATCACCAGCGGCGCTCCCTCGAACTGGCCGCCGACGCGTCCGTGATTCGCGCGGAACTCGTCGATGTTGCGTTCGTTGAAGCTCTTTTCGTCACTCATCTGCGCCAGTCTTCCCGGCTGCGCCCAGCCCGGGGACGATATCGCCGAGGCTGAAGATGACCGGGCTTTCGAGTTGTTCGTAGGTGCACGACGCAGGCTCCCGGTCTGGCCGCCAACGGTTGAACTGCGCGGTGTGCCGGAACCGCTCGCCCTCCATATGGTCGTAGCGCACTTCGACCACGCGTTGCGGCCGCAGCGGCACGAACGACAGATCTTTGCCGGCGTTCCAGCGGGAGAACTCGTTCTTTCGCGGTGTGCGCTCGCCGGCTTCGTGCGCTGCCCAGTTCCATGGGTGGCCATCGAAATCGGCGACCAGCGTCTGCAATTCGGTGAAGAGTCGCCGGCGTTCGGCCATCGGGAACGCGCCGATCACGCCGACCGAGGCCAGGGTGCCGTCGTCCTTGTACAGCCCGAGCAACAGCGAGCCGATCGCGTCGGCGCCGGATTTGTGCACGCGGTAACCGGCGACCACGCAGTCCGCGGTGCGCTCGTGCTTGATCTTGAACATGATGCGTTTGTCCGGCTGATAGGTGATCGTCAGCGGCTTGGCGATGACGCCGTCGAGCCCGGCGCCCTCGAACTCGTCGAACCAGCGCTGCGCCGTTTCCAGATCGGTCGTTGTCGGCGTCACGTGAATCGACGGGCCGGACTCCGCTAACGCCTCGACCAACGCCGCGCGGCGCTCGGAGAACGGGCGCGCGGTGTAGTCGTCGTCGCCCAGCGCCAGCAAGTCGAACGCGATGAACGACGCCGGTGTCTTCTCGGCGAGCATTCGCACCCGCGAATCGGCCGGATGGATGCGCTGCTGCAACGCCTCGAAATCCAGGCCCTGATCGGTGGCGATGACGATCTCGCCGTCGATCACGCAACGCTTCGGCAGCTCGGCCTGCGCCGCGGCGACCAGTTCAGGGAAGTATCTGGTCATCGGCTTCTCGTTGCGGCTGCCGACCTCCACCTGGTCGCCGTCGCGAAAAAGAATCGACCGGAAGCCGTCCCATTTGGGTTCATACGATGCGTCCGGCGGGATCGCTTTCACCGACTTGGCCAGCATCGGCGAAATCGGCGGCATGACGGGCAAGTCCATGGACTCATTGTGCTGGAATCGAACTATGGCCACGCCAGCGGAGGAAATCGACGTCGACGGGATCGCTGTCCGGCTGACCAATCCCGACAAGGTGTATTTCCCGAAGCTGGGTTCGGCCGGCACCAAGCGACGGCTGGTCGAGTACTACCGGGCCGTCGCAAGCGGCCCGATGCTGGCCTCGTTGCGGGATCGTCCGTGCCACCTGCAGCGCTTCCCCGACGGCATCGACGGTGAAGAGATTTACCAGAAACGCATTCCGCAGCATCACCCCGACTATCTGGAGACCTGCCGGATCACGTTCCCGTCGGGACGGACCGCTGACGCGCTGCGGGTGACGCACCCGTCTGCGATCGTGTGGGCAGCGCAGATGGGCACCATCACGCTGCACCCGTGGCAGGTCCGCTGCCCGGACACCGAACACCCCGACGAACTGCGAGTCGACCTCGACCCGCAGCCGGGCACCGGCTTCGCCGAGGCGGCGTCGGTCGCCGTCGACGTGCTGCGGCCGTTGCTCGACGAGCTCGGGCTGGTGGGCTACCCGAAGACCTCGGGCGGTCGCGGGATCCACGTCTTCCTGCGGATCAAGACCGACTGGGATTTCATCGCGGTGCGCCGGGCCGGTATCGCGTTGGCCCGCGAAGTCGAACGCCGCGCACCGGACGCGGTGACGACGTCGTGGTGGAAGGAAGAGCGAGGCGAGCGCATCTTCATCGACTTCAACCAGAACGCCCGTGACCGGACATTCGCGTCGGCTTATTCGGTGCGACGCACCGCAATTGCGACGGTGTCGATGCCGCTCACCTGGGACAAGCTGTCAAATGTGAACCCCGACGACTTTACGATCGCGACCGCGGCCGAGTTGGTGGCCAACCGCGACGACCCGTGGGCCGACATCGACTCGGTCCAGCAGTCGATCGAACCGCTGCTGGAGATGGTCGCCGCCGACGAAGCCCGCGGGCTCGGCGATCTGCCGTATCCGCCCAACTATCCGAAGATGCCGGGCGAACCGAAACGCGTTCAGCCGAGCAAAGATACCGACCGCAAGAAGTAGGGCTAGAGCTTGCCTGCCACGAACGTCGCGGCCTGGTCGGTCGCCACGGGAACGTAGCCCAGGTGTGCGATGATGCTTCCGCCCTCGGCGCAGATGTTGTCGTTGGGCAGGCAGATGTCGATGGTCTTCGGGCTGTAGCTCGGGTCGATCGGCGGAATCTGGCCGTCCGACAAGCTCTTTGAGTAGCTGCTCTGCGGATTACCGAACAACGCGACGGCGGCAACGTGATTGGCGACCTGCTGGGACAGCTGGTGGCTGGTCAGGTCGGCCACCCCCGCGCCCTGGGAGTATCCGCCGATCACGACTTTCGTCTTCGGGCAGTTGGCGACGGTGCTCTGCACATGGGCCACCTCGTCAGCGGCACCGGCCCTGGCGCTGTCGACGTAGTCGGTGGTCGACGGGTAGTTGACCGGGTAGAGATTCACCGACTTGCCGGGAAGCTGCGCGCTCAGCGAGTCGAAGAAGGCCTGGCCGGGTCCGCCGGGGCCGACCGGCTCACCGGTGCCGCGAGCGAACACCACTTCGGCGTCCGGGCAGCCGTCGGCTGCGGCGGTGGGCATGGCGACCGGAAAGCTGAGCAGGGTCAAAACCAAGAGCGGCGCACCGGCAAGGCCGCGACCGATGGGGCGTGTAGTCATGGCTAGATGTTGCCATCCTCCAACAACCGGAGCGGATGCAGGCCGTCGACCGCGCCGACGAACGGCGGATGGATGCTGTAGCCCAACATGCGGCGGATGTCATCGGACACCGTCCGGGCGATATCCCGTGAGACCGACAGCGTGAACGCTTCCATCGGTCGCAGCCACGGTTGGCAGTACTGCGCCGTGACCGCCAGGCGGTCGTCAGCGGTGGTGTTCGCCCCGCCGCCGTGCCAGAGCGTGCCGACGAAGAAGACGCACGATCCGGCGGGCATCACGACAGGCATCGCCTGGTCGCTCTTCTCCGGGCGTCGCTTGCCCCAGCGGTGACTGCCTGGATACAGCACCGTCGCGCCGTTGTCGGCGGTGAAGTCGTCGATGGCCCAGATCGTCGCGGCGGCCAGCGGCTCGCGCGGTCGTGGGATCGGGTAGAAGCCGTCGTCGTGGTGAGCCAACTGCGCGGACTCGCCGGGCTGGATGTTGATCGCCTGCAACGCCGACAGCAGGTAGTTCGGCATCAGCAACCGGTCGAGCACGGCCAGCACCCGAGGGTGTTCGACGATCCGGTCGCACAGCCGCGTCCTGCTCAGCATGCTATAGATGCGCTGGGTCCGCCGGCCCTCGAACGAGTTGCGTCCGGTGTGCCCGAGCCAGGGTCGCACGAGGTCGCGGATCTGCCGGTAGTCATCGGGGGTGAGCAGGTTCTCCCAGATGAGATAGCCGTCGCGGCTCAGCGCCGCCATGTCGGCCTCGACGATCGCGGGGTCGACGGAGTTGCCGCCGCTGGGCATCCACTTGTATCGAAGCGCGAGGTCGCTCCGAAGGTCTTCCAGAGTTGTGACGGACTCGTCGTCGATACTCATCTGCGCTCGTCCTTCGCTTTGACCACACAGTAAGCCGACCCGGCAGCGAAGTCATGCATTCAGCAGATCGTTCAGTCCTTGGTTATAAATAAGGCGTGGCAACCACCTTTGCGGACGTGATCCGGTCCAAGTATCTGCTGCTGACCACCTTCACCAAAGACGGCCGGCCGAAGCCGACGGCGATCTGGGGTGTGCCCGAGGGCGACAAGCTCCTGGTGATCACCGACGACGGCTCCTGGAAGACCAAGCGGATCAAGAACACCCCGCGGGTGACGATCGCCAAGAGCGGATCGCTGGGCAAGCAGAAGAGCGACGAGGTCGAAGGCGTCGCCCGGATCCTGCCCAAATCGGAGACCCGACGCGTCTACAACGCCGTCTGCAAGCGGTACTGGTACCACGCTCCGTGGTTCTACGTGCACTCGATCGTGCGGGGCGGAATCGACAAGGTTCACGTCGGTCTCGAGATCAGCCCAGTTGGTTAGTCAGGCTTCCCAGGCCTTGTGCGCACCCGTTATGGGAGCGTTATAGTGGCCGCATGCGTCTTTCCCGCCTGAGCCCTGTGATCCGCGCCGGCGTTGCAGTGCTCGCCCTCGGTGCCGCCGCCACTGTCTTTCCGCAGGCCGCCAAGGCTGACCCGGGGTTCACGCCGTGCGATGGCTGCTCGTCTAACGACTCCACCGAGGATTTCCCGATTCCGCGCCGGATGATCTCGACGACCTGCGATGCCGAGCAACTTCTGGCCGCCGCGCGCGATTTCTCACCGGTGTACTACCAGCGGTACATGATCGACTACAACAACCACCAGAACGTCGCGCAGGACGTCCAAAACAAGGTGCACTGGTTCTACGGGCTGTCGCCAGCGGACCGCCGGGCTTATTCGGCTAACTTCTATGCTCCCCAGATCAATCCCCTGAATCTGGCCTGGCCCAACCACATGAAGATCTTCTTCAACAACAAGGGCGTCGTCGCCAAGGAAACCGAGAACTGCCAGAACTACCCGCGCGGCGACATGTCGGTGTGGAACTGGTCGTAGCTCTAAGAGTTCTGATTCAGTAGACCAACACACGTCGCGGTGAGCAGCCGCGTCATCGCAGCGGTGAAGTCGATGTTCCAGTCCGGCGGCACGTCTGTTCTTTCCGCGTAGGCCTCCGCGAGCTTTTTCGGCGGGTTGGCCATCTGCCACAACGGCGCCGCGAGTGAGTACGCGGCAAGCAGGACGTCGAATGCGCCCGCGCGGCCCAGCCCCGGCAGCGCCCTCTCGATGGCGTCGGTGAGCGCCAGCACGGCAGCGGTACTGATCTGTTTGAACCCGAGCACCCGCTCGAGCTCGACCTCCTGCTCGAGATGGACATGCAAATTGGCGAGCAGGTCGCAGAACAGCGGGTCGGCAGCGAGGCCGTTGGCCAATGCCTCGGCGACCCGCGACGGCGACATCGGTCCGGGTTCGGCCAAGCTTTCGCACACGTTGTCCGAGAACCGCTTCCATCCCTCGGCGGCCAGGTGCAGCAGCACCTCTTCGAGCGAGGTGAAGTAGCGGCGAACCGCGGAGTAGTGCACCCCGGCGCGACGGGCGACGTCGGTCAGCGTCACCGAGGCGACGCCTGACTCCACGGCCAGCGACCGCGCGGCCTCCGTCAGCGCCGCCGCCCGCTGACGCTTCTTGTCCTCGGTGCGGGCGCGCTGGAATGTGAGCTGCGGCACCGCGCGAGGATAACGCAGACGAGCCGATTGCGGGCTGTCGCCGAACCCGGTACCGTCCGTTTACGCACATGAAGTGCGTTATATTTGCGGCACCTGTCGGGCGTGATGGGCCGCCGGGAAGGAGTCGGCAATCACGACGGCAAGCATGGTTTACTCGTAGGCGTTGGGCGGTTTCTCAGTGCCGCTGTCGCCCTGTCGAGGCGACTGTCACGCCGCGTCCGGTGTGCCGACGGGTAGCGTGATCTGCCGACCGGTAGGTAAATATCTTCGAGTAGGTGAGATGTCGCCGACCACGGCAACAGGTGAAGGGGATTTCGATTTTCAGGGTGCTGGAGCGGGCGTGGATTCCGCTCGTGATTGCTGTCGTGGTCGGCCTCGGCGGGTTCACGGTGTGGCGGATTCACGGCATCTTCGGCTCTGAAAGACGTCCGGCCTACTCCGACAGCGCGACCGACGACAGCAAGCCGTTCAATCCCAAGCGACTGACCTACGAAGTATTCGGTCCCCCCGGCACCGTCGCAGACATCAGCTATTTCGACGTCAACGCCGATCCGCAGCGCGTCGACGGGGCGAAACTGCCCTGGACGATGAAACTGACGACCAAAGCGGCGGCCGTCATGGGAAATATTGTGGCCCAAGGCAATAGCAACACCATCGGTTGCCGCATCATCGTCGACGACGTGGTCAAAGCAGAAAAGATTTCGCACGAGGTGAATGCCTTCACCTACTGCGTGCTCAAGGGCGCATGATCAGCGAGCTACGGTCTCGACGACGCACGATCAGCGACCAGCCGAGCACCGAACACGCGAAGCCGCCGTTCGTGCCGCGCACGATCCGTCGGTTCGCGGTGCCCGTCATCCTGTCGTGGTTGTTGATCGTCTTTCTGGTCAGCGTCTCTGTTCCGCCCCTGGAGGAGGTCGCTGAGCAACGTCAGGTGTCGCTGAGCCCCAAAGAAGCGCCGTCAGTTGTCGCAATGCAGCGCATGGGCCAGAATTTCAAGGAATCCGACTCCGACAGCTTCGCGATGCTCGTCCTGGAGAGCGATCAACGGCTCGGCGACGATGCCCACGTTTACTACAACAGCCTGATCAAGCAACTGCGTGCTGATCCGACGCATGTGCAGCACATCCAGGACTTCTGGGGTGATCCGATCACGGCGCCGGGTGCGCAAAGTCCCGACGGTAAAGCCGTCTACACCCAGCTAAACCTCGCCGGAAACCAGGGCACGACCCTGGCGGACGCGTCGATGAAAGTGGTTCGCGACATCGTGAACCGCACACCCCCGCCTAAAGGGGTGACGACGTACGTGACCGGGCCCGCGGCGCTGGTGACGGACATGCACCACAGCGGCAACACCAGCATCGTCAAAATCACCGTGGTGACGATGTTGGTCATCTTCACCATGCTGCTGCTGGTGTATCGCTCGGTCTTTACGGTCATCGTGCTGCTCATCATGGTGTTCATCGAACTGACCGCGGCCCGGGGAATCGTCTCGTTTCTCGGGTACTACCATGTCATCGGGCTCTCCACCTTCGCCGTCAATCTGTTGGTATCCCTGGGAATTGCGGCCGGCACTGACTACGGCATCTTCTTCTTCGGCCGCTATCAAGAAGCGCGTCAGCTCGGGGAGGACCGAGAGACGGCGTTCTACACGACGTACCGCGGGGTTGCGCACGTCGTGCTGGCCTCCGGGCTGACGATTGCGGGCGCGACCTTCTGCCTGAGCTTCTGCCGGATGCCGTACTTCCAGAGCATCGGTGTGCCGTGCGCAGTGGGCATGATCGTCGCGGTCGCTGTCGCGCTCACGCTGACGCCGGCGGTGATTGTGGTCGGCGGTCGCTTCGGATTTTTCGACCCCAAGCGGAAGATGCGGACCAAGGGCTGGCGTCGGGTCGGCACCGCCATCGTCCGCTGGCCGCTGCCCATTCTCGCGGCCGCATGCGGGGTTGCCCTGATCGGCCTGTTGACCCTGCCCGGATACAAGACCAGCTACAACGACCGGCTGTACATCCCGCACAACATCGCCGCCAACAAGGGCTACGACGCCGCCGAGCGACATTTCTCCCAGGCCCGGCTGATGCCCGAAGTCATGATGGTCGAAGCCGACCACGATCTGCGCGATCCGGCGGACTTCCTGGTTCTCGACAAACTGGCCAAAGGCATTTTCCGCGTTCCCGGAATCTCCAGGGTGCAAGCAATCACCCGGCCCGAAGGCACGGCGATGGAACACACATCGATCCCGTTTCAGCTCAGCATGCAAAATGCCGGGCAGGTGCAGACGATGAAGTTCCAAAAGGCCCGCATGGAGGACATGCTCAAGCAGGCCGACGAGCTCGAAGACACCATGAATCGGATGCGGCGCATGTACGGCCACATGATCCAGCTCACCAACATCACCCACAAAATGATCGGTGAGACAAAGGAAATGCAGGCCGTCACCGAAGAGTTGCGCGACGACATCGCCAACTTCGAAGATTTCTACCGACCGATCCGTAGCTACTTCTATTGGGAGAAGCACTGCTACGACATCCCGGTGTGTTATTCGCTGAAGTCGGTTTTCGACGCCGTCGACGGTGTCGACGAGATCAGTGAGAAATTCCGGGTCCTCACAAACGATTTCAGTCAGCTCGACGCGCTGATGCCGCAGTTGATCGAGGAGTTCCCGCCGATGATCGACAGCATGGAATCCATGCGCACGATGATGCTGACCATGCACAGCACCATGTCCGGGATCTTCGGTCAGATGGACGAGCTGAGCACCAACGGCAACGCGATGGGTAAGGCTTTCGACCAGGCTAAAAATGATGACTCGTTCTATCTGCCGCCAGAAGTGTTCCAGAACAAGGACTTCAAGCGGGCCCTGAACAACTTCTTCTCCCCTGACGGCAAATCGGTGCGGTTGATCATCTCGCACCGAGGAGATCCGGCGTCACCGGAAGGCATCGCGCGTGTCGAGTCGATCCGCCAGGCCGCCGAGGAGTCGCTCAAGGGAACGCCCCTGGAAGACGCCAAGATCTACCTCGCCGGCACCGCGGCCACGTTCAAGGACTGGCAGGACGGCTCGAAATATGACCTGATGATCGCTGGGATCGGTTCGCTCTGCCTGATTTTCATCATCATGCTGCTCATCACCCGAAGCCTCATCGCTGCCGGGGTCATCGTGGGCACGGTGGCGATTTCGTTGGGCGCCTCGTTCGGCATGTCCGTGCTGGTGTGGCAGTACCTCCTGGGCATCAAACTGCACTGGATGGTGCTCGCCATGTCCGTGATCGTCCTGCTCGCAGTGGGATCGGACTACAACCTGCTGTTGGTGTCCCGATTCAAGGAAGAGATTCACGCTGGGTTGAGGACCGGCATCATTCGCGCCATGGGCGGCACCGGCAAGGTGGTGACGTCCGCGGGTCTGGTGTTCGCGTTCACGATGGCTTCGATGGTGGTCAGCGACCTGCGGATCATCGGGCAGGTAGGCACCACCATTGGTCTGGGTCTGTTGTTCGACACCTTGATCGTGCGGTCCTTCATGACGCCCTCGATCGCCGCGCTGCTGGGTCGGTGGTTCTGGTGGCCGATCAAGGTGAGGCCCCGGCCGGCCAGCACGATGTTGCGGCCATACGGAACGCGGCCCGCGGTGCGAGCGTTGCTCGGTGAAGAGCAGGACGCCAACACAGCGCCGTTGCCGCACACCCCAGCCGGGTGAAGCGACTCAGTGAATGCGGGCGCTACCGCCCAGGCCGATCTCCAGCACACTGCCGGTGATCACCCCGGGATCGGTGACCAGGTAGACGATTCCACGGCTGACGTCTTCGGGCTGTAGCCACGGCTGCGGGATGGGGTTGGCTTTCATCATGCGGCGTACCAGCTCGTCGGGAATGTCGTCCCCGCCTTCGGGCTGGACCATCGGCGTCTGAGTCGTCGTCGGACAGATGACGTTGATCGTGATGCCGTCCTTGGCGACCTCCAGCGCGGCCGATTTCGCGAGCCCGATCACACCCCACTTAGTGGCGTTGTAGGCCGCGAGTTCCGGGATGCCCATCCGCCCGCCCATCGACGACGTCACCACGATCCGCCCGAAGCGCTGCCGCCGCATCACCGGGATGGCCGCGCGCAAGGTATTGAACGCACCCGTGAGATTGGTATCGATGAGTTGTTGCCAGACATCGTCGCTCACCTCTTCCAGCAGCCCGGTGCTGACGATGCCGGCGTTGGCCAAGACGATGTCGAGGCTGCCGTAATCCTGCACCGTCTGCTCGACAGCGGCACCGACCTGAGCCGGGTCGCGCACATCGACCGCGATCGGAGTGCAACGGCGCCCCAGTTTTTCGACGAGCTCGGCCGTGTCCTGCAGGTCGCTTTCGGTGCCGAGCGGGTACGTCAGATCCTTCATCGGACCGGGCGCGTCCGCCGCGACGATGTCGGCGCCTTCGGCGGCCAGCGCCAGCGCGTGCGAGCGGCCCTGCCCGCGCGCCGCACCGGTGATCAACGCGACCCGTCCATCCAGAGATCCCATGGACGGTTACGCTAGCAGTCCACTCCTTGGCGGATCAGCTTGTCGATCAACGCATTTAAACCTGTTTGACCAGTCCGCCAGGCGGGTGCTCGTCGACGTTCTTGAGCAGCAGCTCGCGTACCGCGGGACGCGGTCCGTACGGACGCAGCATGCTGCTGGCCGGACGCGGGCGCACGTGTTGCGGCCACCAGAACCAGCGTCCGAGCAGGGTGGCCAGCGACGGCGTCATGAACGACCGCACGATCAAGGTGTCGAACAGCAGACCCAGCGCGATCGTCGTGCCCACCTGCGCCATCACTCCCAAGGGACTGAAGCCGAACGTGGCCATCGTGGCGGCGAACACCAGCCCGGCGGAGGTCACCACCGAGCCCGAGCCCGCCATCGCGCGAATGGTGCCCGTCTTGAGCCCGGCGTGGATTTCCTCTTTGAACCGAGATATCAGCAGCAGGTTGTAGTCCGATCCGACCGCCAGCAGCAGGATGATCGCCATCGCCAGCACCATCCAGTGCAGCTCCTTCCCGAGGATGTACTGCCAGAGCAGCACGGACAGTCCGAATGAGGCGCCCAGGGAGAGCAGCACGGTACCCACGATGACCAAGGCCGCCACAACTGCTCGGGTGATGACCAGCATGATGATGAAAATCAAGGTGGCAGCGGCGATTCCGGCGATCAACAGGTCGATGTTGGAGCCGTCGT
>JBAWAV010000595.1:0-3464 GCA_049589475.1 Mycobacterium sp. | reverse complement strand
CTGTTAACCACCAGCCGTGAGCCGATCGGTGTGCCCGGCGAAGTGAGCTGGCGGGTGCCATCACTGTCGCTTCGCGATGAAGCCATCGAGCTGTTCACCGACCGGGCCCGCCGCGCTCGGCCCGACTTCACCGTCACCGACGACACCGCCGCCGTCGTGGCCGAAATCTGCACCCGCCTCGACGGTTTGCCGCTGGCGATCGAGCTCGCCGCAGCACGGGTGCGCGCTTTATCACTGGCCGAGATCCTCGAGAGCCTGCACGACCGGTTCCGGCTGTTGACCGGTGGGGCGCGCACCGCGGTGCGCCGCCAGCAGACCCTGCGCGCCTCGGTGGACTGGTCACACGCCCTGCTGACCGAACCCGAACGGGTTCTGTTCCGCCGGCTGGCGGTATTTCAGGGCGGATTCGATCTCGACGCCGCCCAAGCCGTCGCCGGCGCGGGTGAGGTGCAGCGCTACCAGGTGCTCGACCAGCTCACCCTGCTGGTGGACAAGTCGCTCGTGGTCGCCGATGACACCGGGGGCCGGACCCGCTACCGACTGCTGGAAACCGTGCGCCAATACGCGCTGGAAAAGCTCGGCGAATCCGGCGAGGCCGACACAGTACGGACGCGCCACCGCGACCACTACACGGTGATGGCCGCTGTGCTTGACGCGCCGGCGCGCAGTGGCTATGAGCAGCGCATCGAGCAGGCCGACCTCGAGATCGACAACCTGCGCGCCGCCTTTGGGTGGAGCCTAGAAAACTCCGACGTCGAACTTGCCTTAGCGCTCGCATCGTCGTTGCAGCCGCTATGGCAAGCGCGGGGACGCCTCCGGGAAGGGCTGGCCTGGTTCGACGCCACCCTCGCCGATCTCGACGCGCAGCACCCCGAGGTGACGCCCGCAGCGCGGGCGCGCGCGCTCGCCGACAGGGCCGTGCTCGCCATCTGGGTGGACCCCGCTGAGAGCCCGGATCAGGCCCAGCAAGCCCTGGTGATCGCGCGTGGAGTTGACGACCCGGCCCTGCTGGTGCGGGTGCTCACCGCCTGCGGCTACGTCGCCGCCTACTTCGACGGAGAGGCGGCCCCTGGGTACTTCGCCGAGGCGATCGGACTGGCCCGGGCGTTGGACGATCGTTGGCGGCTCAGCCAAATCCTCACCGCGCAGGCCGTCGCAGCCGCGTTCATCGCGGGTGACCCGATCGCGACGTGCGGGCCCGCCGAGGAAGGACGCGATCTCGCCGACGCGATCGGTAACCGGTTCGACTCGCGCCGATGCCGCTTCTGGCTGGCAATGGCGCAGCTATATCAGGGTGATCTGGCCCGAGCCGCCGCACAGTTCGGCGAGGTGGCTGCCGAGGCCGAGGCAGCTCACGATGGGGTCTGCGAGGTTAACAGTCTCGCGAGCCAGGGCATCTTGCTGGCCTACCAGGGGGAGGCCGGGGCGGCCCGGGCCGCCGCCGACGCGGCCATCCAGGCGGCCGCCGAGGTTGGCGGGGTTTTTGCAGGCATCGGCTACGTCGCGTTGGCCGCCGCGGCCCTGGCCGCTGGCGACGTTGCAACGGCGCTAAATGCGACCGCGCCCTCGCCGCACCTGAATGCCCTGCCCCAGACGGCGGCGATACTTCGCCATTGGAACACGCAGGCTGCGCTGGCCGGCGGGGATCTGATCGCGGCCCGCCGCGGGGCCGATGAAGACGTCACCACGGCGACTGGCTTTCACCTATCGCAGGCGCTGACGACGCGCACCCGCGTGGCGCTCGCGCAAGGCGACCCCGAGCAGGCCGAGCGCGACGCCCATGACGCGCTGGCGTGTGCCGCCGACGTTCGGACGTACCTGCACGTCCCCGACATCCTCGAATGCCTCGCCGTGCTGGCCGGCGACGCCCAGAGTCACCGCGAAGCCGCCCGGCTCTTCGGCGCGGCAGAGGCCATCCGGCTGCACATGGGCGCGGTGCGGTTCAAGATCTACGACACCGGCTATGAGGCCTCGGTGGCGGCGCTGCGAGATGCCTTGGGAGAGGAGGACTTTGACGCGGCATGGGCAGAGGGTGCGGCCCTGTCCACCGAGGATGCGATCGCATATGCACAACGTGGGCGGGGCCAACGAAAACGACCCAGCAGCGGGTGGGGTTCGCTCACACCGACCGAACGCGACGTCGTCCGATTAGTCAGCGAGGGCCTCGCGAATAGTGACATCGCCGCAAGGCTTTTCATCTCGCCGCGCACCGTGCAAACCCACCTCACTCACGTCTACACCAAGCTGGGCCTGACCTCGCGGGTGCAGCTCGCCCAGGAAGCAGGACGGCATTAACCCGCTTGCTCCCCGAGTTCGCGGCAATCGAAGCTGTTGTGCGACACCCGCCACGACGCGAACCCGTCGCCTGCGACATGCAGCGTGATGCGGGCATCGCAGCCGCATTCCTCAACGTGGTGCGCCTGAAGGTCGTCGATCGGGACGATGTGGATTTCACGGGGCCCGATCCAACCGGTCCACCAACGGTTGCCAGGACAGTCGCAGCCGATCTCGGTGCAGTGGACGGGGTCGATGACCATGCCGATCATCCCCCAGCTACGGCCGCGGCCACGCGTCGATGAACTGGTCCATGACGGCGTCCCATTGCATGGCCCGGATCTCGTCATCGGCGGCACGGGCCTGCTCGAGGTGCTCGCGCGCGAACATCAGGCAGCGCCCGATTCGGGTGGTATCCGTGAGTGTGGTTGCCATATCTGACCTCCCTCGACGCGGGAAAGAAAGACCGGGTTGGCGTCATTGGCGCTCGGCCGTTCCCCGCATCGTCGCACGAAATGCATGGATTCCGCTCTCCGACACACGAGCGGCTCCTAGCCGATGTGCAGCGGGTCGATCTGCACGCGGACCGGTTCGTGGGTTTGCCGGGCACTGACCACCGCGACGCCGCGCCGCAGTTCGCCCGCCAGCTCCAGGCCCTGCTCGCGGAGCACCCGCACCAGCATGCGGGTCACCGGCGCGTCGGCCGTCATTCCCGGAGGCCGCCGCGCACCGGGCGGCAACGGCACCGGGCCGAGCAGCTCAGCGCTATCGGGCAGGTGGAGTTCGTCGAGCAACGCCGTCACCGCTTCGGCGGCACCGTCCAGTGCGGCCATGTGCACGCTGGGCGGCAGAGCGACGTCGGTGCGAGCCGCCAGTTCCGCCTCCGCGTGCCCGACGGGATCCCAGCGGATGAGCGATTGCACGGTCGGGACGGACGATTCGGCAACCACGATCACTACGCCGCCGTCATCGCGGGCGCGGACCAGCGCCGCCGCGGCCATCCATCGCCGCAGCGCGTCCTCGGCGGCGCGCAGATCCTGGCGGCCCAGCAGCGCCCAGGTGTCCAACAGCAGCGCCGCCCCGTATCCACCCGCCGCGCGAGGCTCCGCGCCGGGCGTGGCCACCACCAGCGCCGGACGGTCGGCGACCTCGGCCACCATGGCTTCGCCGGCCGAGGTGATCACCGTCGT
>JBAWAV010000594.1:0-1547 GCA_049589475.1 Mycobacterium sp. | reverse complement strand
CCCCGCAGGCAACGCCCTCGAGTTCAAAGCCTTCGCCGACCCCACCCAGCTCTTCGCCAAATAGCACAACGCTTCGCCGGGCGCCCCCTGCATGACGGTCTGACCGGCATGAGTGGGTCTCTAGCATAAAGTGCAACCACGCGCGTCCCATCGCCCCCACGCGAAGCCCCGCGCCGTCCGCGCAGGACCGCCGGACTCAGAAATTATTCAGCGCCAGATACTGGTGGATGAACGCGATCGCCATACTCCCCTCGCCCACCCCACTCGACACGCGCTTGATCGAGTCATGCCGCACCTCCCCCGCGCAGAACACCCCCGGCAGATTCGTCTCCAGCGGAAACGGCGGCCGCTCCTTCAATCCCCACCCTTCCAGGTCGCGTCCCGTATAAAGATAACCACCCGAATCCCGCTGCAGGCACTCCGGCAGCCATGCCGTACTCGCCTTCGCGCCAATCATGATGAACAACGCATCGATCTCGTACGTGCCCGTCGTCTCCTCGCCCTCCGGCGGACGCGTCCGCACCGTAACCCGCTCCAGATGGTCGTCGCCCTCGGCCTTCATCACCTCGGTATACGGCACCACGTAAATATTTTTCTTCGTCGCAATCTGATCGATCAAATACGACGACATGGTCAGCTCGAGCCCCTTCCCGCGCACCAGCACCACCACCTTCGCTGCATAGTTCGCAAAGAACACCGCCGCCTGGCCAGCCGAGTTGCCGCCCCCCACAATGAACACCCGCTTGCCAATCACATTGCTCGCCTCATTGCGCGACGCCCCATACAACACGCCGCGTCCCTGGAAGCGATCCACGCCCTCTGCCTTCAGAATCCTCCACTCCACGCCCGTCGCCAGCAGCACCACGCACGCCGACACCCTCTGCCCGCCATCCAGTTCCACGCAGTACCGCCCATCCCCCAGCGGCTCGATATGCTCCACGCAGCGCGTCATCGCGATCTCCGCGCCAAACCGTCCTGCCTGCTTCAGCGCCCGCTCGCTCAGGTCATCGCCCGAAATCCCATTCGGAAACCCCAGGTAGTTCTCAATCCGCGACGAAGTCCCCGCCTGCCCCCCCGCCGCCGACTTCTCCACCATCAGCACCTTCAGCCCCTCCGATGCTCCATACACTCCCGCCGCCAGGCCCGCCGGCCCAGCCCCCACCACCACCACGTCATACTCCTCATAGCGTGGCTGCGTCCGAATCCCCAGCGCCTCGGCCACACTCCGCACCGTCGGCGTCTCCACGCAATAATGTTGATCCACCACCACCGCCGGCCCGTCATACCCTCCAGCCATGCACACGGGCATCCGGCTGGAATCCTTCACCGCATCAATCCACTCATACGGAATCCGGTTTGCAGAAAGAAACTGCCGAATCTCCCGGCAGTCGTTGTCGTATTGCGTACCGATCAGTAGCACCCGCGAGCTCGGCACCTCGGTCGCAAACCGCTGCACCCGCATCAGCCGATCCGTCATCGTCTGCAAAATCAGCGCACTGCACGCCGCCGACCCCTGAATCATCTCGAACAGCAGTTGCGGATCGAAC
>JBAWAV010000593.1:0-3195 GCA_049589475.1 Mycobacterium sp. | reverse complement strand
CTAGCGGGGTGACGATGCGGGCCGGAACGGCCTGTTGAGGAGCCGTGCAATCCGGCCGAGCGGGTCACTCGTCGTCGAGGCTGTGGTCGATGACGCGCTGGGACCGCACGGTCCGCGGCGGCCCAGTCCGCCGGGGGCGACGGCCAGGCAGCGGGATCCGATCGGCGATGTTGCTCAGCGGGTTGACGACCAGCGTCAGCGCCATCACCGCGTCCTGCAGCGTGGCGATGGCCGGCTCCAACGCCTCCATTCCAGGTGCCAGCCGGCTCAGCGTGTCGGCGACGGCCGCCAGCTGCTCGAGCGGCCCATTGCGCGCGGTCAGCTTGTCGATCAGGCCGCCTTCGGCAAGCAGCCGATCGGCCAGCCCGTCCTCGGCGAGCAGCCGGTCGATCAGCCCGTCATCGGCGACCAGCTGATCCGCCAGTCCGCCTGGCTTGAGTGCGCGTTCCAGCCCGCCGCCTTCGACGGTCAGGCGGTCGAGCAGGCCGCCTTCCTGAGTCAGCATGTCGACTACACCGCCCGGGCGCAGTAGCCGATCGATCGGACCGTCGGTGGCCAGCGCACGGCCCAGCGGCGCGTCGTCATCCAGCAGCCGGGCGAGCCGGTTGGCCCGGGTGATCGCATCGTCGATGCCCAGCATGTGCACGACGGCGTTGGAGCGGCCGGCCGTGCCCGCCTCGCCGAGGCCCCGGTGCGCCATGCCAAGGGCCGTGGTCGCGACGCCGAGGCCTGCGTCGGCGGCGGCGAGTCCCACCCGCACTGGCGCGGTTGCGATGTTCGCCAGGCTTTTGCCGAGATTCATCCCCCGAGTCTATTCGGGCGTTACATACAACCGTGGTGATTATTGTCAACCGGCTCGCAACGAACTCTCAGCTTTACCACAGCCAGCATGGAGGATTCCCTTAGCTAAGTGCGAGGGAATTGACGTCATGTCAGCAGCAATGCAGGAAGCGCTACCGGAAGCACGGGTGCTCGTCGTCGATGACGAGGACAACATCGTTGAACTGCTGTCGGTGAGCCTCAAGTTTCAGGGTTTCGAGGTCTACACCGCTACCAACGGAGCGTCGGCACTGGATCTGGCCCGTGAAGTGAAGCCGGATGCGGTGATCCTCGATGTGATGATGCCCGGAATGGACGGCTTCGGCGTGCTCCGCCGGCTGCGGGCCGACGGTATCGACGCGCCCGCTCTGTTCCTCACCGCGCGTGACTCGTTGCAGGACAAGATCGCCGGGTTGACACTGGGCGGCGACGACTACGTCACCAAACCGTTCAGCCTTGAAGAGGTCGTCGCCCGGCTGCGAGTCATATTGCGGCGCACCGGCAGAGGCGTCATCGAAAACCGCAATGCCCGGCTGACGTTCGCCGACATCGAGCTCGACGAAGAAACCCACGAAGTGTGGAAGGCCGGCGAGCCGGTTTCCTTGTCGCCCACCGAATTCACGTTGCTGCGCTACTTCGTCATCAACGCCGGCACGGTGTTGAGCAAGCCGAAAATCCTCGACCACGTCTGGCGCTACGATTTCGGCGGTGACGTCAACGTCGTCGAATCGTATGTGTCATACCTGCGTCGCAAGGTCGACACGGGCGAGAAGCGCCTGCTGCACACGCTGCGTGGGGTGGGCTATGTGCTGCGAGAGCCACGATAAGAAACGTGTGGTTGTCTGCACCACCCGCTACGTTCCGCGAATAATGATCTGATGCTGAGACGACTGCGGGCCAGCATCCCGTTGCGGGTGAGCCTGGTCGCGGCGACCCTCGTTCTCGCGGCGTGTGGTCTCGCGGTGTCGGGCATCGCGGTCGAAGCGATTTTGCGCAACAGCCAGATTCACCGCGTCGATCGCAACCTGCTCGACGCCAGCCGCGGCTGGGCGCTGGCGGCCAGAACGACATTGCCGGGGCGGCACAGTCCGACCGCCGATCGCCCGCCGTCGAACTATTACCTGCGCAGCGCGTTTCCGGACGGACGAACCTGGTCGGTGGTCAACGACAGCAGAGCTGAGCCGGCACTGCCGGCGAACAACGACGTCGGCGCTGTGCCGGTGACCGTCGGCTCGGTGGATCATTCCAGCACAAAATGGCGCGCGGTCTCAGTGCATAGTGGGCAAGGCCGGGTGATGACTGTCGCCTATGACCTGTCGGACTTTCTGCAGACCGACCGGGCGCTCGGCTGGCTTGAGTTGGGCATCGGCGTAGCGGTACTGCTGGTGCTGGGCCTGGCCAGCTATGCGGTGGTGTCTCACAGCCTGCGGCCACTGGCGGAAGTCGAGAAGACTGCTGCGGCAATCGCCAGCGGTCAGCTGGATCGCCGTGTGCCCGAACGTGATTCGCGGACTGAAGTGGGCCGATTGTCCTTGGCTCTGAACGGGATGCTGGCGCAGATCCAAACGGCGGTGGCTTCGTCGGAGTCGTCGGCGGGGTTGGCCCGCCGTTCCGAGGAGCGGATGCGTCGGTTCATCACCGACGCGAGCCACGAGCTGCGGACCCCGCTGACCACCATTCGTGGCTTCGCCGAGTTGTATCGCCAAGGGGCGGCCCGTGATACCGAACAGACGATGTCACGCATCGAGAGTGAAGCGCGGCGGATGGGCCTGCTGGTCGAAGATCTGCTGCTGCTGGCCAGGTTGGACTCCCAACGCCCGCTGGAAAGGCAACGGGTGGACCTGCTGGCACTGGCCGCCGACACCGTGCACGACACCCGCGCGATCGCTCCGCAGCGCAAGATCACGCTGGACGTGGTTGACGGGCCTGGGATTCCACAGGTGATCGGCGACGAGGCGAGGCTGCGTCAAGTGCTGAGCAATTTGATGGTCAACGCCGTCCAGCACACCCCGGACACCGCCGATATCGCGGTGCGAGTCGGCACGAGAGACGGCACCGCGGTTCTCGAAGTCATCGACGACGGGCCGGGCATGGCCGAGCAGGACGCGCAGCGCGTCTTCGAGCGGTTCTATCGTGCGGACTCGTCGCGGGCGCGCAGCAGTGGCGGTTCGGGCCTGGGGCTCTCGATCGTCGACTCACTTGTCCGCGCGCATGGTGGCTCCGTCGCGGTCATGACGGCGCCCGGGCGGGGCTGCCGGTTCTACGTCAGCCTCCCGCGTATCGCTGACGTGGCCGCGCACGCCGATTCAGTCGGTTAGCTCGGCGATCGCCGCCTTGATTTTGCTCTGCGCCTCATCAAGGGATTCCGCGGACGGG
>JBAWAV010000592.1:0-6888 GCA_049589475.1 Mycobacterium sp. | reverse complement strand
GATCAAGGCCTACGAGGACAACAACGTCGACACCGGCCTGGCCGCCGGTTTCAAGGGCAAGGCGCAGATCGGCAAGGGCATGTGGGCCATGACCGAGCTGATGGCCGACATGATGGAACAGAAGATCGGCCAGCCGAAGGCCGGTGCCACCACCGCGTGGGTGCCGTCGCCGACGGCGGCGACGCTGCACGCGATGCACTACCACTACGTCGATGTGGCTGCCGTCCAGGACGAACTCGAAGGCAAGAAGCGCGCCACCGTCGAGGAGTTGCTGACCGTCCCGTTGGCCAAGGAATTGGCCTGGGCGCCCGAGGAAATCCGCGAAGAGGTCGACAACAACTGCCAGTCCATCCTGGGTTACGTGGTGCGCTGGATCGATGCCGGCGTCGGTTGCTCCAAGGTGCCGGACATCCACAACGTCGCTCTGATGGAAGACCGTGCCACACTGCGGATTTCCAGCCAATTGTTGGCCAACTGGCTACGGCATGGCGTCATCACCGAAGAGGATGTGCGGGCTAGCCTGGAGCGGATGGCTCCGCTGGTGGACGAGCAGAATGCCGGGGACTCCGCGTACCGGCCGATGGCTCCCGACTTCGACGACAGCATTGCGTTCCTGGCTGCCCAGGAGCTGATCCTGAAGGGCACCGAACAGCCCAGCGGCTACACCGAGCCGATCCTGCATCGGCGCCGGCGGGAGTTCAAGGCCAGCGCCCATGACTGATCGCTATCCCGGGAGCCACGACCGTCCCTATGTTTAGAGGCTGCAGGTACCTCCGGCGCGTGGGAGAGGACCGCCATGGGTAGGCATCGAGCTCCCGACGACGACGAGCCGTCGGACGAGTATCCCGAGTCTCAGCCGGAGGATTTCGGCGACGACGCCGGCCATCAAGAGCCCGAGGACTTGCCGGCCGATCCACCTCCCTACCCCGGTGCTGCCGCGGGGCCACGCTATCCGGCGCGTCCGTCTGACGATTTCCTTGACGACTTCCCCGAAACGCCAGGGTTTTTCGATTTCGGCGGGCCCGCCGACGACCGCACAAGCGTCTTCGGCCGCCCGGAGCTGCCCGAACCGGATCTGCCGCACGACGAACTCGACACCCCGGACGACTTCCCGGACTTTGCGCGACGCGGTCCGGAGCCACCGACAGCAACCGCGCCACCCACTGGCGGTCACCGAACGGTGCGCGAGCGGCTCGGCGGTCACCGCAGCGACGGCGGGCGGCGCGGAGTCAGCATCGGCGTGATCGCCGCCCTGATTGCGGTGGTCGTCGTGGTCGGCGTGGTCATCCTGTGGCGCTTCTTTGGCGACGCGCTGTCGGACCGATCGAACAGCGCCGCCCGCTGCGTCGGGGAAAAACAGCCGGTGGCCGTCGTAGCCGACCCGTCGATCGCCGACCACGTGCAGCATTTCGCGGAGCGCTTCAATGCCATCGCCGCACCCGTGGGTGACCACTGCGTGGCCGTCAGTGTTAAACCGGCAGGTTCCGACGCCGTCGTCGACGGCTTCATCGGAAAATGGCCGGGCGACCTGGGCCAGCGGCCGGCGCTGTGGATCCCGGGCAGCTCGGTATCCGCCGCGCGGCTCACCGCCGCCGCTGGCAAGGAAACCGTCACCGACAGCCGGTCGTTGGTCACATCGCCGGTGGTACTCGCGGTACGCCCCGAACTCCAGCGCGCGCTCGGCGACCAGAAGTGGGCGACGCTGCCCGAACTGCAGACCAAGCCCGACTCGCTGGCCGGCCTGAAGCTGCCGACGTGGGGTTCGCTGAAGCTGGCGCTGCCGATCGGCGGCAACAGCGACGCCGCATTCCTGGCCGGCGAGGCGGTGGCGGCGGCCTCGGTGCCGCCCGGTGCGCCGGCGAGCGACGGCAGTGGTGCGGTGCGCACGTTGCTCGGCGGTCAGCCGAAGCTGGCCGACAACACGCTGGCCGAGGCGATGGATTCGCTGCTGCGGCCCGGTGATCTGGCGACCGCTCCGGTGCACGCGGTGGTGACCACCGAGCAGCAGGTGTTCGCCCGGGGTCAATCGTTGCCCGACGCCGGGAGCACGCTGGGCGCCTGGCTGCCGCCGGGGCCGGCCGCGGTCGCCGACTATCCGACCGTGCTGCTCAGCGGATCCTGGCTGTCGCAGGAGCAGGTGACCGGGGCCAGCGAGTTCGCTCGGTTCATGCACAAGTCTGACCAACTCTCCGAGCTGGCCAAGGCCGGTTTCCGCGCTGAGGGAACCAAGGTACCCAGCAGCGACGTCACCAAGTTCGCGGCGCTGTCGTCGACGCTGTCGGTGGGCGACGACGCGATGCGCGCCACGCTGGCTAACAACATCTCCGCCCCGTCGGGCGCACCGGCGGCGATCATCATGCTGGAGCAGTCGATGGTCACCGACGAGGGTGGGAAGACCCGGTTGGGCAACGTAGTCGACGCGCTGGACAGCCGGATCAAGGCGCTGCCGCCTAACGCCGTGATCGGCCTGTGGACGTTCGACGGCAAAGAAGGCCGCAGTGAAGTGTCGGCAGGCCCGCTTGCCGATCCCGTCGACGGCCAACCGCGGTCCGAGGCGCTGACGGCTGCGCTGGACCGGCAGCATGCCTCGTCAGGCGGCGCCGTGTCGTTCACCACGCTGCGGCTGATCTACCAAAACGCCCAAGCCAATTTTCATGCCGGACAGACGAATTCGGTGCTGGTGATCACGGCGGGCCCGCACACCGATCAAAGCCTCGGCGGCGAGGGCCTGCAGGACTTCATCAAGCAGACCGCCGACCCCGCCAAGCCGGTCGCGGTCAACGTCATCGACTTCGGGGCAGACTCCGACCGGTCGATTTGGGAGGCCGTCGCGAAGCTGTCGGGTGGCAATTACCAGAATCTTGCGTCCTCGGCATCGCCGGAGTTGGCCACCGCGGTGACCAACTTCCTGAGCTGACCCCGGGCCTCCGGCTAAGCGGACGCTCGCTCCAACTTCTTGGACTCTCTCAGGTTTCCCGGCACCAGATTGCCCGCTCAGCGGGCTTGTGAATCGATTCACATAAGAGATTCGTCGAATTTCTCAGATGAAACTCAGGTAGGTTTAGCGGGCACTTGTGATGTGACATGCATCACTGCGCGGTGTTCGTAAAGGAGACGCTCCGCCATGCAAAACGCCCTTCGCCCCTACGCCACCGCCGGTATCGCCCTCGTCGGCGCGAGCGTGATTGCGGTGACCCCGCTGACCGTCGCACCGCTTCCCAGCGTGCATACGCGACCGGTCCAACTTGTGGACGCTTGGTCGACCCTGCTCACCGACACGACGGCGAATCTGACGAGCATCGCCGGCAACGCCGACCCGACCGCGATCTCGGGAGTCTTCAGCGCGCTCCTGAGCAACCCGCTGGGCGTGATCGATGCGCTGACCAACCTGACGCCGACCGTCACCGGGGAGCTGGCTAGCGGGCTCACCGTGCAGTTGCCGCCCGGACTCGAGCTCGGCATCGCAGACCTCGGGGCTTGGGCCACCACGCTCAACGCGGTCAGCGATGTCGTCGGGCAGCTGCAGAGCGACCCGTCCGGCGCACTCACCACGCTGATCGAGGCGCCGGCCACCATCTTGAACGGCTACCTTAACGGCGAAGACAACATCAGCCTGTTGAACGGCATCATCGACATCACCGGCTTCAACGGCATTCTGGCGCCGTTGCAAGACGTCAGCATCAATCTCAACCTGACGAGCCTGATCGACGCGCTGGGCCTGGGCAATCTGAGCCTGAGCAGCCTCGATCTGAGCGGCTTGCTGAGTCAGCTAGGGCTGGGCAACCTCGACCTCGGCGGTTTGTTCAGCGCGTTAGGCCTGAGTACCGAAGGATTGGGCACGCTGCTGGGCGACCCGACACTGAGCTCGCTCCTGGGCGACCTCGGTCTCGGCAACCTGGGGCTGGGCAGCTTCAACCTCACGGATATCTTGAGCGGCCTGGGCCTGGACACCAGCCTCAACAGTCTGAGCCTGGATTCGGTGCTCAACGCTTTCGGCATCAACACCGAGGTAACGGGCGGTCTAACCGGACTGCTGAAGGATCTAGGTCTCAGCAGTCTCGTCAACGAATCGCTGGGCTCCTTGATAGCGACACTGCCGAGCGGTCTACTCAACGGTGTTGTCAGCAGTCTGAACGATGTTCTCGGCACAGTGCTCGCGCCGCTCGTCAATGCACCGGTCTTGGGACCCGAGATCACTGCGCTTCTCGCCAGTCTCAACATCAACATCAACGACCTCCTCACCGTCGGCAATCTCGAGTCCGCGTTGAGCGGCGTCACTGTCGGCGACCTGCTCGGCGGTCAGACCTTCGACACCACCGTCAGCGCGCTCCTTGGAGACCTGGGTGTCTCGGTGCCGACCAGCGGCCTGACCATCGGCGGGATCCTCACCGACCTGGGCGCCGATCCCTCGACGGCCGATCTGACCTTGGGTGGCCTGCTGACCGATCTCGGCGTCGGCGGCACGGGGCTCACCGCCGCGTTGAACACCGTGGACCTGGGAACTCTGCTCAACGACCTGGGGATCTCCGACACGGCTTTGAACCTGAGCAACCTGGGCGACATCTCGAACCTGACCCTGGATGGTCTGCTCGGGGACCTCGGCCTCGGCAACCTGGGCACCATCAGCGTCGACGGCTTCGGTGGACTGGTCACCGAGCTCGTCGACGTCATCCCGCAACAGATCCTGGCGGCGCTGTAGCCAACCGCTAGGCGTACGACTCCACCGGCGGGCACGAGCACACCAGGTTGCGGTCGCCGTAGGCGCCGTCGATGCGGCGCACCGGCGGCCACACCTTGGGCCGGAAACCCTTCCCGAGCGGGTAGGCGGCGACCTCCCGGGTATACGGGTGCTCCCACTTGTCGACCACCAGGCACTCGGCGGTGTGCGGCGCACCGCGCAGCGGATTGTCGTCCACCGCCCACTCGCCGGTGCCGACCTTGTCGATCTCGCCCCGGATGGCGATCATCGCGTCGCAGAACGCGTCGATCTCGGCCAGGCTCTCGCTCTCGGTGGGTTCGACCATCAGCGTGCCCGCGACCGGGAAGCTCATCGTCGGTGCGTGAAAACCGTAGTCCGCCAAGCGTTTCGCGACATCGTCGACGGTCACACCGGTCGACTTGGTGATCGGCCGCAGGTCCAGGATGCACTCGTGGGCGACCATGCCGTTCTCGCCGGTGTAGAGCACCGGGTAATACTCGTCGAGTCGACGGGCGATGTAGTTGGCCGACGCGATCGCCGTCAACGACGCCAAACGCAGACCGGCTGGGCCCATCATCCTGATGTAGGCCCAGCTGATCGGCAGGATGGACGCCGAGCCGTAGGGCGCCGACGACACCGGCGGACCGGACGGCAGTTCGGGCGCATACGGGTGGCCGGGCAGGAACGGCGCCAGATGCGAGCGCACCGCCACCGGCCCGACGCCGGGACCGCCGCCGCCGTGCGGGATGCAGAATGTCTTGTGCAGGTTCAGGTGGCTGACGTCGCCGCCGAACTTTCCGGGCCGGGCCAGCCCGACCAGCGCGTTCAGGTTGGCGCCGTCGATGTAGACCTGGCCGCCGGCATCGCGCACAGCCGCGCAGATGTCGGCGATGTCCTGCTCGTACACGCCGTGCGTGGACGGATAAGTGATCATCAACGTCGAGAGTCGGTCGGCGTGCTCAGCGACCTTGGTGCGCAGGTCGTCGAGGTCGACGTCGCCGTTGGACCGGCACGCCACCACGACCACCCGCATCTTGGCCAGCGCGGCGGATGCGGCGTTGGTGCCGTGCGCGCTGGATGGGATCAGGCAGACGTCGCGCTGCGGTTCGCCCCGGCTGGCGTGGTAGGCGTGGATGGCCAGCAGACCGGCGTACTCGCCCTGCGATCCGGCGTTGGGTTGCAGCGACACCGCGTCGTAGCCGGTCATCTGGACCAGCCAGGTCTCCAGATCGGCGATCAGCCGACGCAGACCCTGGCTGTCAGAGGCCGGACCGAATGGGTGCTGGCGGGCGAACTCCGGCCAGGTGATCGACTCCATCTCGGCCGCGGCGTTGAGCTTCATCGTGCAGGAGCCGAGCGGAATCATGCTGCGGTCCAACGCAAGATCCTTGTCGGCCAGCGCGCGCAGATACCGCATCATCGACGTCTCGGTGCGGTACCTGACGAACGCCGGGTGGGTCAGAAACTCCGACGAGCGCGTTGCGATGTCGGCCGAAGCGGGTTTGCCGGACGCCACACCGAACGCGTTCAGCACCGCAGCCACATGCGCGTCGGTCGTCACCTCGTCACAGGTCACCGACACATGGTCGTCGTCGACCCGCCACAGGTTGATGTTGTGGGCTTTCGCCGCAGCGATCACCTCGTCGGCGCGGCCGGGCACCAGGGCCAGCACAGTGTCAAAGTACTTGTCGTGCACCAGCGCATCGCCCAGCGCGGCGGCGATCGTTTCGGCGTGGCCGTGCACACGCCGGGCGATGCCGACCAGCCCGTCGGCGCCGTGATAGCTCGCGTACATAGCTGCCATCACCGACAACAGCACCTGGGCGGTGCAGATGTTGCTGGTCGCCTTGTCGCGGCGGATGTGCTGTTCGCGCGTCTGCAGCGCCAGCCGGTAGGCGGGCGACCCGTCGGCATCGACGGAAACTCCGACCAGCCGGCCGGGCAGTTGGCGGGCATGCTGCGCATGCACCACCAGGTATCCGGCGTGCGGTCCACCGAATCCCATTGGCACACCCAATCTTTGAGTGTTGCCGAACGCCACGTCGGCGCCCATCTCCCCCGGTGGCGTAATCAACGTCAGGGCCAGCAGGTCGGCGCCGATAGCCACCAGCGCGCCGCGGTCGTGCGCCTCGGTCACCAGCGACGACCAGTCGGTGACCCGGCCGCTGGCGCCGGGCAGCTGTGCGATC
>JBAWAV010000591.1:0-1987 GCA_049589475.1 Mycobacterium sp. | reverse complement strand
GGCTCGTGTTTGCCGATGACGTCGCGCGGGGGATCCTCTACCCCAGTACGTCACCATTTCATGCAGCCGAATTGGTAAGCGGCCTAGGAATCCAACCATCCCTTTGACGCGCCGCGAACCTGACCGCATCAGTGGCTAACGGCATCGGCGCTCGAATGCATATAACCGTTCTTCACGCCATTCGGTGATGACCGAGGCGATCGCCGCCGACCCGGCGATGTTCGACACCGCACGCCTGGATCGAGCCATCGGCGGGCAAACCAGCGACCCCGATCCTGGGCGACCGCCCCCCGCCAGGCTGCGCACCGCCAGCCTGGACGAAGTGCTCTGCATCTCAGATCTGCACCGCTAGATCTACCGAGGCCTTCGCCCCAACCTGTGGAAACTGCCAGCGGTGGGCCGTCGAATGGGTCTGCTGCAGGATCAGGTGACAGTTTTGGTCACGCGGCCTGACTGGCCGGTGTGGTCATGATTGCTTCGAATTCGATCGGGGTCAACCGGCCGAGGCCGGACTGGCGTCGGCGCCGGTGGTAGGTGCGTTCGATCCAGGTGACGATCGCGATCCGCAGTTGCTCTCGGGTGTCCCAGCGGCGGCGGTCGAGGACGTTCTTCTGCAGCAGACTGAAGAAGCTCTCCATGGCCGCATTGTCGCCGGCCGCCCCAACCCGGCCCATCGATCCGACCATCTCGTAGCGGCTTAGTGTATGCACGAATCTCCTTGACCTGAACTGAGATCCGCGGTCGCTGTGCAGAATGCATCCAGCCACGTCGCCACGCCGTGCCACCGCATTGTGCAGCGCCGTGGTCGCCAGCCGGGACTTCATCCGGGAGTCGATCGAGTAGCCCACGATGCGGTTGGAGAACACGTCCTTGATCGCGCAGAGGTAAAGCTTGCCCTCGCCGGTGCGATGCTCAGTAATATCGCTGAGCCACAACCGGTTTGGTTCATCGGCGGTAAAGTCGCGCTCGACAAGGTCGTCGTGCACCGGTGGCCCAGTCTTGCCGTTCTTGCCGCGCTTCTTCCCGAACACGCTCCACCACTTGTTCTCGGTGCAGATCCGCCAGGCGGTGCGGGCGGCCATCGGCTCACCAGCGTCTCGAGCCTCGTCGACGAGGTACCGGTAGCCGAACTCCGGATCCTCGCCGTGGGCGTCGAACAACGCGTTGGCGCGGTAGGCCTCGACGAGTTCGCCGTCGGTGATGGGCTTGGCCAGCCAGCGGTAATAGGGCTGGCGGGCGAGCTTGAGTACCCCGCACGTCACCGCGACGGGAATCCCGTCGCCGGCGAGCTCGTTCACGAGCGGGTAGAACCTTTTCCCGGCAGATTGGCCTGCGACAGGTAGGCCGCCGCCCGGCGTAGGACCTCGTTCTCCTGCTCCAACAGCGTGATCCGACGCCGCGCTTCCCGCAGCTCACCGGACTCTCCGGTGCTTCTTCCGGGCTTGGTGCCCTCGTCGATGTCGGCTTGGCGCATCCACTTGGTCAGCGTCATCGGGTGGACGCCGAAGTCGGTGGCGATCTGCTCGATCGTCACCCCGTCGTCGCGGTTGCGCGCGACCCGCACGACATCGTCGCGGAACTCTCGGGGATAGGGCCTGGGCACAATGACATCCTCTCAGCCCACCCGTCCCGGGCAAGCCAACTCAGATGTCACCTATTCGTGCAGCAGACCCTAACGAGGAGGGGGCCTCCTTTAAGTCGCCGGGGATAGTCGCGGTGTTTCCCGGTGCGGCGGGCACCGCTCCGCTGGCGTGGCTCCCAAACGGGCCGTTAACGTCCTTACGCCAGTTGACCGCACCGTCCTGGTACCAGTAAGTCACGTGGAAGTAGCGGTAGCGTGTTTTCCCCAGGTCGCCACTGGTTTTCGCTGCCGGGGCGTGGTGTGTGACGTTCACTGACGCGCAGGTCGTTCATCAGCGCGAATGACGTGTGGTCCCTGGGTGGTCCCCAGTACGGGCCGCAACCCTTACTAGCCGCGTACGTACAT
>JBAWAV010000590.1:0-8315 GCA_049589475.1 Mycobacterium sp. | reverse complement strand
CCAACTGCAGAAGCGCGGCGTCGACGTCGTGGCCATCGTCGGCAGCGATGCCGACCACGCGCGCCGACTGCTGCACGCCGCGGTCGACAAAGGCACCGACGCGCTGGTCGTCGTCGGCGGCGACGGCGTGATCACCGACGCGCTGCAAGCTCTGGCCGGGACAGACGTCCCGCTCGGCATCGTCCCGGCCGGCACCGGCAACGACCACGCCCGCGAATTCGGGCTGCCGACAAAGGATCCCGCCGCCGCGGCTGACATCGTGGCAGACGGCTGGACGGAGACCATCGACCTGGGCCGTATTCGCGACCGCAGCGGCGCCAGCAAATGGTTCGGCACCGTGGCGGCAGCGGGATTCGATTCGCTGGTGACCGACCGGGCCAACCGGATGCGTTGGCCGCGTGGCCGAATGCGCTACAACCTCGCCATGCTCGCCGAGCTGTCACAGCTGCGACTGCTGCCGTTCCGGCTGGTGCTCGACGGGCGCGACGAGATCGACACCGACCTGACCCTCGCCGCGTTCGGCAACACCCGCAGCTACGGCGGCGGAATGCTGATCTGCCCCAACGCCGACCCCACGGACGGCCAACTCGACATCACCATGGTGCATTCGGCGTCGCGAACCAGGTTGATTCGCCTCTTCCCCACTGTCTACAAAGGCACCCACGTCACGCTCGACGAGGTGGTCACGGCGCGCGCCACCACCGTCGAGGTGGAATCACCGGGCATCAACGTTTACGCCGACGGCGACTACGCGTGCGCGCTGCCCGCCCAGATCTCCTCGGTCCGAGGCGCATTGCACGTCCTGCGGCCGCGTCCGTGATCGGCTAACGTTCTCTCATCCGGGCCACGCGGCCCCGCCAAGAGGAGTCCATGACCGCTAGGTGGTCAACAGTTTTGCTGCCGGCCGCAGCGCTGCTTTTCGCGGCGCCGGCATCCGCCGATTCAACCGACGACGCGTTCATCGCTGCTCTGTCCAAGAACGGGATCGTCGTCAACGACCGCGACGCCGCAACCTCGATGGGCCAATCAGTGTGTGACGGCTTCGATCGGCACGAGCAATCCAGCGTCGTGGCGATGAAGTTGAAGGCACGCAGCAACCTTTCGCTGAAGCAATCCAGCTACTTCGTCGGCGTTGCCATCTCCGCTTACTGCCCGGAATACGCGGGGCACACCGACAATTCGGCGCGATGGCTTCTTCCGGCACCCCCGTTGATGTAGTGCTGGTTTGACGGTGGCCCGCTGCGCCCGGCCACGCCGCGCTTGCGATCACCGGGGTCCGACGACGGTGACCCGCTGTGCCCGGCTACGCCGCGCTTGCGATCACCGGGGTGAACTCAGCCGACTCCACGGCTGAGCCAGGACACCTCGGCGCCCTCACCACCGTCGCGGTAGGCCTCGAGCGCCTCGTCCCACGCCGTGCCGAGCGCCGAGTCCAAATCGGCGGCCAGCGCATCAGCGCCGGCGGCCATCATCGTGCGCAGCCGCATTTCCCCGATCATGACGTCGCCGTTGGCGCTCATGGCGCCGCTCCACAGACCGAGTTGCGGCGTGTGGCAGAACCGTTGTCCGTCGACGCCGGCGCTCGGGTCCTCGGTGACCTCGAATCGCAGCACGCTCCAGGAGCGCAGCGCGTTAGCCAGCCGGGCGCCGGTGCCCACAGGTCCGACCCAGTTGGTGACCGCGCGCAGCTGGCCGGGCATCGCCGGTTGCGCGGTCCATTTCAGATTGGCTTTGGCAGTCAGGGTCGACGACAACGCCCACTCGACATGCGGACATACCGCGGCGGGCGAGGCGTGGACGTAGACCACGCCTGTCGTCACGTCGGCGAACTGGTTCGACGCGCGCATCTGTTGCTCCTTCGGCTCCACGAGGGACGTCTTCCCCAACGACCTGGTGAATCCGACGAGCAATTTCTGTGCCTTGCGTGTCTATTGTGCCTTGTGAGGCCCATGTTGCGCTAGTGCGAGTTATGAGCGGCCAACACGGCGTCCGCGAGCGCCGGCCATAGTGGCCGCGCCCAATCGCCGAAATCACGGTCGGTCAGCACCACCAGAGCCAGCTCTGCGTGCGGATCTGCCCAGATCAGCGTGCCCGATTGGCCGAAGTGGCCGAAGCTGGCCGGCGAGTTGTGCGCCCCGGTCCAGTGCGGGGATTTGGCGTCCCTGATCTCGAAGCCGAGGCCCCAATCGTTGGGCCGTTGCACTCCGTAACCTGGCAAAACGCCGTCGAGACCTCGGAATTGCACGGTGATCGCGTCGGCGTGCATCTCCGCCGACACCGTCGCCGGTGCCAGCAGGTCGCCTGCGAAGGCCGCCAGGTCGGTAACCGTCGACGTCGCGCCGTACCCGGCGGCCTGCGCCCCGCCGTCCAGACGGGTGGCGGCCATCCCCAGCGGTTCGCAGACCGCCTCGGCGAGATAGCGGCCGAACTCGATCTCCGTCGCCTGCTGCACGGTCTCGGCAAGCACCGCGAAGCCATAGTTGGAGTAGATCCGTCGGGCGCCGGGCCTGGCGAGCGTCTGGCCGTTGAGCATCGCCAAACCCGACGCGTGGGCGAGCAGATGCCGGACCGTCGATCCCGGGGGCCCGGCTTCGCTATCCAACTCCACCGCGCCTTCTTCGATCGCGACCTGCGCCGCGCGGGCCACCAGCGGCTTGGTTACCGACGCCAGCGCGAACGGCCGTTCGGTGTCGCCGTGGCTGGCCAGTACACCCGATGGGCCGACCACTGCGGCGGCCGCGATCGGTACCGGCCAGTCGTCGAGCGCATCGAGTGGGGGCATCGTGCAGGAGACTAGCCCGCCTCGCGTCAAGTCGGCTTGTCGGCCACGGGTCGTAGATGTCGCCACCAGCAGTTGATGTACAGCAACATCGCAACCCCCAGCGCGACGATGACCCAGAGCACAACTGTGACGTCGATCCACGCGCCGAATGCGGGCGCGCCGGGGAGTGCGTTTCGCAGCGGTACAACGGCAAAGAGCATCGCCGCGTACCACGTCGTCATCGGCGGCTGGAATTGTCGTCGGTCGCGCAGCGTCTGAACTGCGACCACCGCGCCCAAAACGGCAATCGTGATCAGGACGGCGACGACGACGACGGCGAACAGCGCGGTGCTCAGCGACCGCTGCACATTTAATCGGTACGACTCGTGCTGACCGGCTTTTCTGGCGGTGACCATCAAACCCGGGAGATGGTCGATGAACGTCGAAGGCACGAGTTCAGGTGGACTCTGGCCGTCACTGCCGCGGATGAGTTGAACCTCGACTGGGCCCGAATGGTAAACATCGAATGGCCAACGTTCGACGTGGCCCGCGAGGGTCAGCGCGACCGGAAACACGCCGGGGAGCATTCCTTTCTCGTAGTTGCGGCGAACAGGCGCAACCGCGGATCGGACGACGAGAAGGAGATCTTCCTTGAGGCGGTGGGTTACCGGATCTAGCAATGCCGATCCGGGTGAAACAGCCAGATTGGCAATGACCCCGGTATTATTCGGCTCCATTTGTTCCACAGTGAATGTCGCCGTAGTTTGGTCGACCATTCCCGGGTTGTCGCTGAGGTTGTTCGCCGCAGTGCCCACAACCGTGTGGGCATAAAGCGCAACCAACGCGCCATATGTGGACACGATGAGCACGACGAGACCTGCCACACCCAATCTGAAGCCCGCCGATCGCATCCTTTCGCCCCCCATTTTCGATTTGACCGTTTGAGCAATTTACTGCAGAAACTCCTAGATCGGGATGAAGTGGGACGACGGGACTCGCGCGATCGTGCTACCGACCAAGCTAGGTTTGGGGGCATGAGTCAGACAGTGCGCGGAGTGATCTCACGGAAAAAGGGCGAACCCGTCGAAGTGGTCGACATCGTCGTCCCCGACCCCGGTCCGGGCGAGGTCGTGGTCGACATCACCGCATGCGGGGTTTGCCACACCGACCTGACCTACCGCGAGGGCGGCATCAACGACGAGTTCCCCTTCCTGCTCGGACACGAGGCCGCGGGCACCGTCGAAGCTATCGGCGACGGCGTAACAGCCGTCGAGCCAGGCGATTTCGTCGTGCTGAACTGGCGAGCCGTGTGCGGCCAGTGCCGGGCGTGCAAGCGCGGCCGCCCGCATCTGTGTTTCGACACCTTCAACGCCGAGCAGAAGATGACGCTGACCGACGGCACCGAGTTGACGCCGGCGCTCGGCATCGGGGCGTTCGCCGATAAGACGTTGGTGGCCGCCGGACAGTGCACCAAGGTCAACCCGGAAGCCGACCCCGCGGTGGCCGGCCTGCTGGGCTGCGGTGTGATGGCCGGCCTCGGTGCGGCGATCAACACCGGCGCGATCACCCGCGACGACACCGTGGCCGTCATCGGTTGCGGCGGCGTCGGCGACGCGGCGATCGCCGGGGCCGCACTGGTCGGCGCCCGGCGGATCATCGCCGTCGACACCGACAACACCAAACTCGACTGGGCGCGCAAGTTCGGCGCCACGCACACCGTCAACGCCCGCGAATTTGACGTCGTCGAGACCATCCAGGATCTGACCGACGGCTTCGGCGCCAACGTGGTCATCGACGCCGTCGGCCGGCCGGAAACCTGGAAGCAGGCGTTCTACGCCCGCGACCTCGCGGGAACCGTTGTGCTGGTGGGTGTTCCGACACCGGACATGCAACTCGAGATGCCGCTCATCGACTTCTTCGCGCACGGCGGCTCGCTGAAGTCGTCGTGGTACGGCGATTGCCTGCCCGAGCGCGACTTCCCCACCCTGATCGACCTCTACCTGCAGGGTCGGTTGCCGTTGGAGAAGCTCGTCTCCGAGCGCATCGGGCTCGACGACGTCGAGGAGGCATTCCACAAGATGCACGGCGGCAAGGTGCTGCGCTCGGTGGTGATGCTCTGATGCCGAACATCGAACGCATCGTCACACACGGCACCTTCGAACTCGATGGTGGCAGTTGGGAAGTCGACAACAACATCTGGCTGGTCGGCGACGACTCCGACGTGGTGGTCTTCGATGCCGCCCACAGCGCCGAACCCATCGTGGCTGCCGTCGGCGGACGCAACGTCGTGGCGGTGATCTGCACACACGGCCACAACGATCACGTGACCGTCGCGCCCGAACTCGGTGAGACGCTCGACGCGCCGGTGCTGCTGCATCCCGCCGACGATGTGCTGTGGCGGATGACTCACCCGGACAAAGGCTTCCGCACGGTGTCCGATGACGAGACAGTCAGCGTGGCGGGCACCGAGCTGCACGCCCTGCACACACCCGGACACTCGCCGGGCTCGGTGTGCTGGTACGCCCCCGAGTTGGGCGCGGTGTTCAGCGGGGACACCTTGTTCTCCGGTGGACCGGGCGCGACGGGCCGATCGTTCTCGGACTTCCCGACGATTCTGCAGTCGATTTCCGGTCGGCTCGGCGCACTTCCCGCCGACACCGTCGTCTACACCGGCCACGGCGACACCACACGCATCGGTGACGAGATCGTGCACTACGACGAATGGGCCGCCCGGGGGCACTAGAGAGCCACTGACGGCTAGTTGCCTTCGAGAATGCGGCGTTTCTCCGCTTCGAATTCCGCGTCGGTCAACGCCCCGGAATCGCGCAGTGCCGCAATCGTTTTAAGTCGCTCGAGCCTGACACCCTCGTCGCTGGGCTCGCGCGGCGTGCTGGTCACCGTCGACTTCACGACCGGCGTAACCGGAAATTCGTAGGTGGGGCTGCCGGTGGCTGTGACGGGCGCCGCCCTGCGACGAATGCGACCCAACCACTTCGAGGCCACGAGCGACCCGACGAGACCCGATGCGAACATGCCGACGAACACCCACACCAGGGAGCCCAGCGGGCTGCCGTGCCCGAAGGCGAGTCGCGGGTCGATGAACCCCCCGACTTTGCCGTCGGTGGTGATGTTGTAGTCGCCGTCGGCTGGGACCTGGGCCACCCAGACCCGGATATGCGCGTCATTGTTGACCGTCGTTGTGCTGCCGATGTTTTCGGTTACCACCGGCTCCGGAACTCCGTTCGGGGGGGCGATTGTGACGCTCATCGGCGGAACGGGCATGCCCCCACCGCTCGGACTGCCGATCACCTCGGCGTGCAGGCTGATATTCACCTCGCCACGGGGTAGGTGCACACTGGCCGAACCGGGGACGGGCACCTCCCCGTAAGCGTCGTAGTCGTCGAGGAAGAACGCGTTGAGCACCAGGGTGACGATGAAGCCGGCAACCGCCACGACCATCAGCCAGATGGCAACCGTCCGCGAAAATTTGGCAGGTCTTTCGCCGCTCATCTGCGAAGTGTGTCATCGCCGGCCACGAAGCGCACACTAAAATCAGGCGCTGAACAGCAAGGGAGACACTTCGGATGGCAAATAATCTCGTCGCAACTGTGCCCGATCTATCCGGGCAACTCGCCGTCGTCACCGGAGCCAACAGCGGCCTGGGCTTCGGACTGGCGCGCCGACTGTCCGCGGCAGGCGCCGACGTCGTCCTGGCAATCCGCAACCGCGCCAAGGGCGAGGCCGCCATCGACGAAATTCGCGCGACGGTTCCCGACGCAAAGCTGACCATCAAACCCCTCGACCTGTCGTCGCTGGCCAGCGTCGCCGCGCTGGGCGAGCAGCTCAACGCCGACGGCCGCCCCATCGACATCCTGATCAACAACGCCGGTGTGATGACCCCGCCGAAACGCGTCACCACCGCCGACGGATTCGAATTACAGTTCGGCAGTAACCATCTCGGCCACTTCGCGCTGACCGGTCATCTGCTGCCGCTGCTGCGCGCTGCCGGAAGCGCCCGGGTCGTGTCGCTGAGCAGCATCGCGGCTCGCCAGAGTGGCCGCATCCATTTCGACGATCTCCAGTTCGAGAAGTCGTATTCGCCGATGCAGGCCTACGGACAGTCGAAGCTTGCGGTGCTGATGTTCGCCCGCGAGCTGAATCGCCGCAGCCGCGAGGCCGGCTGGGGTATCACCTCCAACGCCGCGCACCCCGGCTTGACCAAAACCAACCTGCAGATCAGCGGCCCGTCGCACGGTCGTGCAAAGCCGTCGATGATGGAAAGGCTCTACACGGTGTCGTGGCGGCTGGCCCCGTTCCTGTGGCAGGAGATCGACGAAGGCATTCTCCCGGCCCTGTACGCCGCGGTATCCCCGCAGGCTGAGGGCGGCTACTACGGGCCGCAGGGCATCTACGAGGCCGCCGGCGGCGGCGTCACGCTCGCCAAGGTGCCCGCCCGCGCCCGCGACGAAGCCGACAGCCGGCGACTGTGGGACGTCTCCGAGCAACTCACCGGGGTCGGCTACCCGGGCTGATTCAGCGCTCGGTTTTGACCCTTCGGCGCAGCGGGTAGTCCGCCTAAGTCAACGAAGATGTTGCTAAAGGGACGGGTGGGTCATGACTGAAGACGACAAGCAAGAGGCTGGCAGCGACGAGAAGAACGATGACAAAGGGGCTTCCTCAGAGAAATTCGATCTGAGCGAAGAGGGCCAAGAGAAAGTCCGCCAAATGCAGGCGGCTTACAACGACGACCGGGAGACCGCGGTTCTGCCCGGCACCGGTGGAACCATCACCGGCGTCGCCATCAACGAGTGGCTGGACGACGACGGCAACCCGAAGTTCGGACAAGACGAGCAGAAAGACACGGCCGAGCACCAGGACAAAGAAAAGCAGCAGCAAGCCGCGGACTAGCGGAAGCCCGGCTCCGGCTGGAAGAGTCGCGGCCGATCGGGGGCCCTGGGGAACAGTGGCCGGTTCGGCCATTGCGGGCGCTGCGTCGTCGTGGGCGCCGTTGTTGTTGGCGCCGTGGTCGTCGTGGTCGGGGCTTCGGTCGTGGTGGTTGTCGTCGGTGCCTGGCTGGTTGTCGACGGCGGCGTGCCGGTGTTTGACTGCGTCGACGGCGGAGCGCTGGTCTGGGTGGCCGAAGTGTCCGACGTCCCCGGGTTGGCCGGTGTCGTGTTGACGCTGGAGGTCGGGGTGGTCGGCGTGCTCGACGTATGCCGCAGCGCGATCATGACTCCGCTGCCGATGGCCAGCACCGCCAGCGCGGTGCCCACCGCCACCACCACCGGGCGGCGATACCAGACCTCGGCCAGCGCGGCGGGAACGGGCTCCAGGTCGAAATCGTCCGGCAGGAGCGGGGCCGCCAGCGGGGCGCTTTTCGCGTCATCCGAATACTCGCCGGCGCGGATCGGCATGATGCCGGAGTCGTCATCTGCTTCCGACCACGCCAGCGCCGGCGCCGGACTGGGTTCGGCGGGCACCTCCGACAGGGTCGTCGCATCGGCAATCGATCCGGCGGCCGTCGGCGCCAGCGCCGTGTCGCCGTCGGCGGGAC
>JBAWAV010000589.1:0-2569 GCA_049589475.1 Mycobacterium sp. | reverse complement strand
GCACGGCGCTTTCGAAAGCCTCTTTCGCCTCGATCATCGTCCAGTGGCCGCAGTTGGGGAACACGTGCAGTTCGGCATTGGGAATGGTGCGCAGCGGGATCAACGCCATATCCAGCGGGCTGACCCGGTCGTCGAGGCCCCAGGTGATCAGCGTCGGCGCCTTCACCCGATGCATCGCCGCCCACGGCTGCGGCCCCTTGGACGACTCCAGAGCCTTCATCATCTGAGTGAACGCTTCCCTGCTGTACATCCGCCGCGCGCCGGCCAGCGTCTGTGGATCGGTGGCGTGAACCCACCGCTCCTCGATGAGCTCCTCGGTCACCGTCGCCGGGTCGTACACCATCGAGTGCAACCAGCGCACCAGACGCTCTCGCGTCGGATCCTCGGTGAACTCCTGCAGCAGCCGAATGCCTTCGGATGGAGCAGGAGTCAGGATGTTGCGGCCGATGCCGCCGATGGTCACGATGCGACGCACTCGGTGGGGGTGGGCGATGGCGAAGTTGAGCGCGACGCCGCCGCCCATCGAGTTGCCGACGATGTCGACGGTGTCCAACTCCAGCGCATCCACGAAGCGCACCACCGCGTCCAGGGCGGTGATCATCGGGTGACCGCCGAAATCGTCGCTCACGCCGAACCCGGGGAATTCCAGGATCAAGCATCGGAAGAATTCTGCGAACGAGCCCAGCACGCCGCGAAAGTTGCGCCAGCCTGTCACACCGGGGCCGGAACCGTGCAGCAGAAGCAACGGCAGCCCCTCGGACGGCCCTGCTTCGTGGTAACGCAGTACGCCTGCGTCGGTGGTGATCTCGCGCAGCGTGTCTTCGTAGGCCAGCTGTGTCATATGGCGCCACTCCTCCTACCCGCTCGGGATCGCACTGCCCTGTCTATCGTCGCCGGCGCGTCACGCGTGGGTTCCGCCGTCGATGCGGATCTCGGTGCCGGTGATGAACGCACCGTCCTCGGACACCAGCATCGCGATGACACCCGCGACCGCCGACGGAGCGGCCATGCCGGCGCCGCTGGATTCCTCTGTCGTCGGCATGATCGGCATCAGCCGGGTGAACAGCGACCAGTCCGCGTCCTGAGGAATGTATCCCCCGGTGGCATCGGTGATTCCGGACTTGATGCTGCCAGGCGCAACACACACCGCGCGCAGGCCCTTGCTCGCATACTCCAGCGCCAACGCGTGAGTGAAGGACTGCACTCCACCCTTGCTCGCCGCATAGGCCGCCATGTAGGGGTGCGCGAAGGACGCCGACGTCGAACTGAAGTTCACGATCGCGCTGCGCGAGTTCTGCAGCAGGCTCGGCAGCGCTTCCCGGACCACCAGGAAGGTCCCGGTCAAGTTGACCCCGATGATCTGGTTCCACTGGGCCAAGCTCATCTGGTCGGTGTGCGTGGCGCGCAGAATCCCGGCGGCATTCACCACCGAATCCAATCCGCCCAACGTATTGACCGCCGAGCGCACCCCGTCGGCGACCGAGTGCTCGTCGGCGATGTTCATCTCCAGCGTGGTCAGACGCTCCGCGTTGCCGGCCTCCGCTGCCATGGCCCGGGTCTTGTCCAATCCGTCAGCGGCGACGTCGGCGGCGACGACGCCGGCGCCCTCGTCGAGCAGTCGCAGCGCAGTCGCCTGCCCGATACCCGAGGCCGCACCGGTCACCAGAATCCGGTTACGTTCAAGTCGCTTCATCTGTACTCCTGTCAGGTTCTATTGGCCCATAACGTATTTCATGGTCGGTCCGGCGGTCCACCCGCCGTCCACAGCGATCTCGGCGCCGGTGACGTAACCGGCATCGTCGGACAGCAGGTAGCCGACCGCGCCGGCGATGTCGTCGGGCTCCGCGATCCGTCCCATCGGGGTGTTGGGGTAATTGCCCTCACCGGGCTGGATCCCGATGTCGACGGTCATCGGGGTGTACACCATGCCCGGGTGCACCGAGTTGACCCGGATGCGATCCGGCGCCAACTCGACCGCAGCGACCTTCGACAGCCCACGCACGCCCCACTTGGACGCGCCGTAGCCTGCGGTGAACGCCAAACCGAACATCCCGGCCGCAGAGGAGATGTTGACGACCGAGCCGCCTCCCGCCGATCGCATCGACTTGATCACCGCCTGCAGCCCGTTGAACACCCCGGTCAGGTTGATGTCCAAGACCTTTCGGAAGTGCTCGAGCGGTTCGTATTCGAGCAACTGACCGGTCGAGACGCCGGCGTTGTTCACCAGACCGGTGAGCGAGCCGAACTCATCGAGGGTGAACCGCACGGCGGTCGACCATTGTTCCGGGTCGGTGACGTCGAGATGGGTGTAGCGCGCCTGCGAGCCGAGTTCATCGGCCAATGACGCACCCTCGGCGTCGAGCAGATCGGCGAGCACGACGCTGCCGCCGCGGGCCAGGACAAGCCGCGCGAACGCTGCACCGAGACCGCCGGCGCCACCGCTGATCAGCACGACCTTGCCGACCAGTTGGCCCGAATTACTCTGCATCACAATCACTTTCTGCCGCGTGGCGGGCGGCGGCACCCGGGACCTTCAGGAGGACGAATCCTTTGTATCCGGCATTCGCGA
>JBAWAV010000588.1:0-2420 GCA_049589475.1 Mycobacterium sp. | reverse complement strand
GCACACAGCTACGTCGAATGCCGCATCACGGGGTCGCTGGACAACGATGAGAACACCATCTTCGTCGGTGATGTCGTCGCTGCGGAGGTGTTCAGCTCGCAGCAGCGGCTGCGCATCGGTGAGGCGTGGGGCAAGTTGCCGCACGAATGGATCGAGCAGTACGAGGCCAACCACGAGCCGCAGCTGCAGAGCGCGCGCGACCTGCGGGCGGCAGCAGCGGCGCGGGTCTGATGGCCGAAGGGCCTTCTGGCGCATGGCAGCTGCCGGAAGAATTGGTGATGCTGCGCGACACGGTGCGGCGGTTCATGGATGCGCAAGTGCATCCGCTCGAGGAGAAGCTGGACCACGATACGGTCGGGCTACCCCGAGAACAGCTCGTCGAGTTGCAGGCCAAAGCCCGCGAGCTCGGCCTGTGGTCGCTGCAGACGCCGGAGGAGTACGGCGGCGCCGGGCTCAGCGTGCTCGGCCAAGTGGTGGTCGCCGAAGAAGCCGCGAAATGCCGTATGGGAGCTTTTTTTCCGGCCCTCGGTGCGTTCGGCGGCAACCCGCCCAACATCATGTTCAAGGCGTCGCCCGAACAGTTCGAAAAGTACGCCAGACCCGTCATCGACGGCAGCATGTCCAAGGCGTACACCGCGATCACCGAGGCCTCCGGCGGCTCCGATCCGGCGCGGGCGATCAAGCTCAGGGCCACGCGTGACCGCGACTGCTATGTACTCAACGGCTCGAAGATGTGGATTTCGCACGCCCCGCATGCCGATTGGGGGGTGGTATACGCCCGCACCGGCGAAGGTCGAGAAGGCATCTCGGCATTCGTTCTCGAAAAAGACACCCCGGGAGTCACATTCAGCCGCATCCCTGTCATGGCCTCATTCGCCCCTTACGAACTGCACTTCGACAACGTTCGGCTCCCTGCCGAACAACTCATCGGTATCGAGGGACAGGGCTTTTCGTTGGCCACTGAGTTCTTGGTGCACGGGCGCATCGTCTATGGGGCGGGGCCGATCGGCATCGCGCAAAGCGCGCTGGACATGACCTGCCAATGGGCCAAGGACCGAGACGTCTTCGGCGGCAGACTTGCTGACAAGCAGGGCATCAAGTGGATGCTGGCGGACAGTGAGGTGGACCTGCGGGCCGCGCGGCTGCTGATCTACCAAGCCGCGTGGAACGCCGACCTTGGCCGCGACGTTCGGGTAGACGCTTCCGTAGCCAAGATGTTCGCCACCGAAGCCGCATACCGAGTTCTGGACCGCTGCATCCAGATTCACGGAGCGCTGGGGATCTCCACCGAACTGCCGCTGGAGCGGTGGTTTCGCGACCTGCGGGTCAAGCGGCTCGGCGAAGGCGCTACCGAAGTCCAGCGTGAGATCATCGCTCGATCGCTGGTGCGGTAGTGCACTACAACCTGATGTTTCCGATGCGGGCCGTCAAGCACTGGGACCGATGGTGTGAGGGCGCAGGCATCGGGGACGTCGCACGACTGGTGGAAGAGGCCGGCTTCGATGCCTTTTCGATGTCCGAACACCCCTATCCCGACCGGGAGTGGTTGGCCCACGGCGGCCACCACGCTTTCGACCCGTTCGTGTCACTGAGCTTCGCCGCGGCAGCCACTACTCGCGTCCGACTGATGACCTACATCCTGGTGTCGGGGTATCGCAACCCTTATCTGACGGCCAAGGCCGCCGCGAGTTTCGATCTGCTCTCCGGTGGCCGGTTCACATTAGGCACCGGAGCCGGCTACCTGAAGTCCGAATTCGAGGCACTAGGAGCCGATTTCAACGGACGCGGCGCGCTGCTCGACGAGGCGATCGCCGCGTGGAAGGCAGCCTGGGCGGGCGTCGACCACGACGGGCCGGCGTTCGGGGTGAGCGGCCACGTCGCGCTGCCACCGCCGCTGACGGCGGGCGGTCCGCCGATCTGGATCGGGGGCAACGGCGCGGCCGCGCAGCGCCGTGTCGTGGAGGTCGCCGACGGCTGGATGCCGATGGCGGCGTCGGGCGAAATGGCCGCGATCACCCGCGCCCGCCCACTGGAAGACATCGACACGCTTGGTGAGTGGATCGCAAAGGTGAACAAGCAGCGGGCGGAGGCCGGTCGCGGCGCGGCCGATGTCGCCTTCGTACCGTTCGA
Source organism: Mycobacterium sp. (assembly GCA_049589475.1). GTDB lineage: Bacteria > Actinomycetota > Actinomycetes > Mycobacteriales > Mycobacteriaceae > Mycobacterium. The sequence goes on along the minus strand of JBAWAV010000588.1, from coordinate 290 downwards.
AGCACACCTGCTTGCCAGCGGTGACTGCGAGAAATTCTGCGCCGCAGTGCAGCCGCGGCTGGACGCCTACGGCCAAGCGGGCGTCACGTGGATCACCATCGAACCTGCCAGCAGGACGTTCACCGACTTCCGTACCGACATCGATATGCTGAGCTCCCAGTTGATCGACCGATGAAGGACCCCACCATGGCGCTGCCCGACCTCGTGCTCGTCCACGGCGGCGAACACGCCGGCGACTGCTGGGATCTTGTCGTCGCCGAATTGCGGCGTGAGGAGCCGGAATTGCGCAC
>JBAWAV010000587.1:0-1590 GCA_049589475.1 Mycobacterium sp. | reverse complement strand
CCGCGAGGCTCTGCCACCCGACCGATCCGTACCCGCCGGTGGTCCGCTCGATGACGCTGTCCGGCAGCCAGACCAGGGCGGAGAGTCCCTGGGGCTGGGCCGGCCGCAGCCGGACCCGCACTCGGTGCCGCTCGGCCAGCCGCGCGACCGCGAACAGGCCCATGTGGCGGGAGACGGAGACGTCGACCGTCGGCGGGTTGTCGAGCCGCCAGTTCATGTCCGCTAGCCGGGCCTCGGAGACGCCGATGCCCTTGTCGACGATCTCGATCAACACTCCGCCGCTGGACAGCTCCTGCATCGAGACCATGATCGGGGTGTCGTTGGAGGAGAAGATGGTGGCGTTCTCGATCAGCTCGGCCAGCAGGTGGGCGACGTCGGAGACGGCCACGCCGACCACCGCGATGCCCATCGGGATATTCAGCGTGATCCGGTTGTACTGCTCGATCTCCGAGATCGCTGCGCGGGCCACGTCGGCCAGCGGCACCGGCTCCGACCACTTTCTGGGGGTCTCGTGCCCGGCCAGCAGCAGCTGGTTCTCCGAGTTGCGGCGCATGCGGGTGACCAGGTGGTCCATCGAGAACAGGGAACCGAGCCGGTCCGGGTCGGCCTCGCTCTGCTCGAGGGTGTCGATCATCCGGGCGAGGCGCTCGATCAGCGACTGGGAGCGGCGCGACAGGTTGACGAACATCGCGTTGAAGGAGGAGCGGAGCAGCGCCTGCTCGCCCGCCAGCCGGACCGCCTCCGAGTGCACCTGGTCGAACGCCCGGGCCACTTCCCCGATCTCGTCGCGGGAGATGACGTTGATGGGCGCCACCTCCATCGACGCGGCCGCGTCGGGCGACTCGGTCAGCAGCTTGACCCGCTCGGGCAGCTGGGTCGAGGCGATGTCGAGCGCGCCCGCGCGCAGCCAGCGCAGCGGGCGGACCACGGACCGCGCTACGGCCAGGGCGGCCGCCAGCACGATGAGGAGCACAACCAGCGTGATCAGGCCGAAGGTGAGCGCGGACTGCTGGGCGGAGCCGTGCAGCTGGCCGGCCCGGCTGACGATGTCGCTCGAGATCACCGTCTCGGCGTTCTGCATGGCGGTGAGGTCGTCGCCCATGCCCTGGTCCCACATGCCCAGGCCGCGCTGCAGTTCGGTGGCGGGGGGGCCGGGCTGCAGCGGCACGCCGCTCAGGCTCGCGGTCAGCTGGCTGCCGGGTACCGTCCGGTCGGTGTCGGTATTGCCGTCGTTGATGAAGTAGTCGGTGTTGTCGTTGATGAAGACGTTCTGCTCGAAGTCCTCGGCGATGCTGGTGGCGGCCGCGCCGGACGGCGAGTTCACCTCGTTGACGTCGTCCACCGCCTGCAGCTCGTCGGCCGCCTTGAAGAAGATGTCGAGGTCGGCCTGCTCCAGGTCGGAGGCGAGGGAGAGCGCCTGCTCGGAGGCCGGGTCGATGGTGTGGATGACCGGGGAGTCGGCGGTGCCGCCGTTGGTGGAGTAGGTGACGCTGATGTTGACCGGGGCCGAGAGGGCGGAGTTGAGCAGGGCCCGCTGCTGCGAGGCCTGCTCCTTGGCCAGCGCGAGCGCGTTGAGCGCCTGGACGTCCC
>JBAWAV010000586.1:0-2957 GCA_049589475.1 Mycobacterium sp. | reverse complement strand
TTGGCGCCCTCGCGAGGGAAGGGACCCACATGACCACTGTTTCGCTGGATTTCACGTCCGCTGATGAGTTCATTCTGCCCAAGAGCTTCAGCTGGCTTGACTCCCACATCGACTGCACGCTGGTGGTCGCACAACCGTCGACCGATCCCGAGTTGTGGTCGGAGTTCGTTGCGGGCGCGTACCGCAGCTACTGCAAACGCGGCGTAGAAGGCGCGCTCGATATCGACCGGATGCGCAGCGGATCCGACACCGTGATGTTCTACGCGGTGCTCGACCACGCCGGCCGCATGTTGGCGGGGCTGCGCGCCAAGGGGCCGCTGCGTTCCGCCGACGACTCGCACGCTGTCATCGAATGGGCCGGCCAGCCGAGCCAGCACGCCGTTCGCAACATGATCAGTGACCGCGTACCCTTCGGCGTCCTGGAGATGAAGTCGGGATGGGTGGCCGACGACGCGGACCGAGACCTCGACCTGACCGTCCCGCTGGCCCGTAGCCCTTTTCACATGATGGCCCTCATCGATGTGCAGTTCTGCATGGCGACAGCGGCGGCCTATGTGCTGAACCGGTGGCGGACATCTGGCGGAGTGGTGGCGGGGATCCCCGCGGCGCCCTACCCCGACGAGCGCTATCAGACCAAGATGATCTGGTGGAATCGGCGTGATTTCGTGGCTCACGCCCAGCCTGGTCAGATCGCCAAAATCCTCACCGAGACAAGTCAGTTGAGCCGCGCGTTCGATCGGGAGAGTGGCGCAGGACGGTTGTCGGGCTAGTCGTCGCCGTTCGCCAGGCAGCGGGCGAGCTGCTCGATGGTCGGATATTTGTATGGCAGCGAAGCGGACAGCGGGCGGCCGACGAAGTCTTCTAGCTCGCCGACGAGCCTGACCGCGTCGGCCGAATCCAGACCCAGCTTGTCGAAGCGCCGAGTGCGATCGATCTCGTTGGCCGACGTGCCAGTCCGGTCGGCAACCTGCTCGGCCAGCATCGCTTCAATCTCGTCGTAGCTCTTCACAGCGACCTCCCGTGGGTTACCCATCGCGTACGTCCATGCTCACCAGCGACCTGGCATGTCGATCCGGCGCATCGTCAACCGCAGCAGCGTGAACGCGCCGAGCTCAAATGAGTATGCGAACATCCGCAGATAGTCCTCGTAGCGGGCAACGAGTTCTTCGCTGGACACCGCGACCGCTTCGTCGCGCCGTGCCCGCAAGCGGTCGAACCAGGCTCGCATCGTCTTGACGTAGTCGTCGCGGTCGTTTCGCACTCGTTCGATCTCGAGTTCCATCTCCGCGGCGCGGGCGATATCGGCAAGTCGCGGCAGTTCGGACTCCGGGAAGATCTCGTCGACGATGAAGCGGTCGCGCAGCGGTCGATCGCGCGGGATGTCTCCGTAGGCGATGGTCTGCAACGACAGTCGGCCACCCGGCTTGAGCCAGCTGCGGCATGAACTGAAGAACTGGCGATACGCCTCGACCTGCTCCTCGCCCGACAAACCGAAGCGTGCGAAATGCTCGAACGCGCCGACCGAGATGATCGCGTCGAAAGGCTCCTCCGGCTGGTAGCCGCTCCAGCCACGCTCGTGGATCTCGACGTTCGCCGGTGCGATACCGCGCAGATACTGGGCCTGCGCGTCCGAAAGGGTCAGTCCCACGGCGTGTTGCACGTCGTGGGAGTTCACCATGTGCATGATCTGCGCACCCCAGCCGCACCCGATGTCGAGCACCCGCGCCGCGCCGGCCGCGCCTGCCTGCTGGATGTGGTAGTCGAGTTTGCGCCGCTGCGCACGTTCCAAGTCGTCGCCGGGACCGTCCCACATGGCACATGAGTAGGCCATGGTCGGATCGAGCCAGATCCGCCAGAAATCGTTGCCGACGTCGTAGTGATGGCGAATAGCGGACGGGCTGGCGCCCAGATACGGATCAGTCAATCCGCACTCACTTTGCTCGCGGGCCGCTTGAGGTCGCCGACCAGCCCGAGCATCGACAGCCCGCGCAGCAGCACGCCGCCGACGTCGATCTGCCACCATCGCACCTGGGTGGTGTACACCCGCGGCGAGTCGTGGTGGTTAGCGTGATTACCGCCGCCGAAGGCGGGCAGCGCCAGCCACGCGCTGTTGCGGGCCTGCCCTGAGTGTGGCAGCTGGGCGCGCTCGCCGCGCAGATGACCGAACGAATTGACCGCCCACACAAAGTGGCTCACCAGGAATATTCGCACCATCCCGCCCCACAGGAAGCCGGTGAGCGCGCCGCGCGCCCCGCCTGCGGCGAAGCCGATCAGTGCCGGGATCACCAGTCCCAGCGCGCCCCACACCAGGTACGTGCGGTGCAGCCTGATCGTCCGCGAACTCTGCCACAGGTCCTTGACCTCGCCCGCGGTCACCGTCATCCCGGTGTATTCAGGATGGAACAGCCAGCCGGCGTGGGCATGCACGAAGCCACGGGTGCCGCCGTACGGCCAGTGCGGCGAGTGCGGATCGCCTTCGCGATCGGTGACCGAGTGATGACGGCGGTGCGTGGTCACCCACCACATCACCGGGCCGAGAAACGCGCTCGATCCCAGCGCGCCGAGCAACCAGACCAGCGCGGGCGCCGCGGTGAAAGCACGGTGCGCGAAATACCGGTGGTAGCCGAGCTCGACACCGGCCATGGTCGCCAGCGTCCCGACCGCCAACACCACCAGATCCGTCCGCGACGGCCCGATTCCGTTCGCCCACAGCGCCGTCGCCGCGATCACGGCGATTGCCGGCGCGATGACGACGAACGCCGCAAGGGCGCGTTCCCGAGTCACGTGCTTCGCCCGACGCCATGACGGTGGACTTCGGCGAGTTCGCCGCGCCCATAGACCGAGCGGCACTTACCACGGCGAATCTTGCCGCTGGTCGTCCGCGGAATGCTGCCACGCTGGACGAACACAACGTCGTCGGGCGGCGTCCCCTGCTCCGCCGCCACCGCACCCACGAT
>JBAWAV010000585.1:0-4198 GCA_049589475.1 Mycobacterium sp. | reverse complement strand
CCGTTATCTGGGCCGTGACCGACGAGGGCGTGCGCGGTTTCGTCGTCCCCACCAAAACACCTGGCTTCACCGCCAACACCATTCACCACAAGCTCTCGCTGCGGGCATCGATCACCAGCGAGCTGGTGCTCGACGATGTCCGCCTACCCGACGACGCTGTACTGCCTGAGGTGCGGGGGCTCAAGGGGCCGCTGTCCTGCCTGTCCGAAGCGCGTTACGGGATCATCTGGGGTTCGATGGGCGCGGCCCGGTCCGCGTGGCAGGCGGCGCTGGACTACGCCTCCCAGCGCACTCAGTTCGGTAAGCCGATCGCCGGATTCCAGTTGACCCAAGCCAAACTCGTCGACATGGCAGTCGAATTGCACAAGGGCTTGTTGCTCGCTCTGCAGCTGGGGCGGCTCAAGGACAGCACCGGCCTACGGCCCGAACAGGTCAGCTTCGGCAAGCTGAACAACACGCGCGAAGCCATCGAAATCTGTCGAACCGCGCGAACCATTCTGGGCGGCAACGGGATATCGCTGGAGTATCCGGTGATCCGGCATATGGTCAACTTGGAATCGGTGCTCACATACGAGGGCACCCCGGAGATGCACCAGCTGATCCTCGGCCAGGCTTTTACCGGCATGGACGCCTTTCGCTGACAGGAGTATCGCGATGAGCGCACGCCTGGAGTACACGTCCAAGCATCGCCAGTTCCGGCAGATGGTCAGCGACTTCGTACCGCAGACCGTCGACGCCCGCATTCAGACGATCTACGGCGGGACGACCGAGATCATGAAGACCATCGTCGCCAAGGACCTCGGGATCTAGCGGGTCAGGCGCTCTCGGCGCCGACGATCGACATTGCGCCGATGCCGGGCACGGGCTGGGCTTCCAAGGCGGACGGCATCCGCACGGCCGCCCCGACCAAGATCATCGCCGCGGCAGTGGAGGCGTCGACCTGCCATTGCGACCCGCTACCGAATTTCAGTAACTTGTCCCGGGTTTCGGTGTCGGTGATGAACATGATCCACACGGGTTCGTTGTTGTTATCCATTGGTCTACCTCTTCGCGTGTTCGGGTCGGGGTGTGGTCGGGCACGAGGATGCGGCCGCGATGCCGCCTCGAAAGTCGTTAGCTCGGAATGCTTTTGCCTGCGCGAAGGGGATCAAGCTGGACAGACTGGTGTCGATCTGGCCTCGGCGGAATTGCTCGTGCAGCAATTCCTTTGTCTCCTCGACGATCTTGGCGATCTGCTTGGGCTGCGCGTGGTTGAAGAAGTCCCGCCGGTTCCACCACAGCATCTTGGTTCGATAGCGTTCGTCGGGGTACGGAGTGGCCGGGATGTCGGCCACCACCGGTCCGGAGGAACGCCAGGTGTTCAGAATCGCTGTCGCGGCCGTGCACATGCCGAACTGAAAATCGAGCATGACCATCATGTAGAAGCAGCTGCGCGCCAAGGCACTGGTGAGGAGCGGGTTTCGATCCGGGGCGTCGGTGACCCAACCCGCTTTCATCTCCAGGACTCCGTGCGGAACCCGCTCGTCGATGATCTGCCGGACCGCCTGCTGTCCGGGCTGGCCGGCCCATTCTTCGACCGCATGTGAGTCGTCGGCTGAACGCAGCGCCTTGGCCCGCAGGCCGGCGACCACCTCTCCGGCATCGTCGACGACGGCGCAGAACATGATGGTGTCGGCACCGTTGCGCAGCGCCTCGATGTCGAGCGCACCCTCGACACCACGCTTGCGGTAGCTCCGAATGGCGCCGGCCGCGTATTCGTCCCATAAGTCTGGGTCCGCCGACGGCTGCGAAACTATGAGCGTGCCCTCGATGTCGGGGTCGTGCCAGCGAAAGCCTTGCCGAAGGGAGAACCCGCCGACTGCAGTGCCGAAAGAGGTGGCGGTCACCGATCTCCTCTCCTCACGTCGCCAAACCGATGCTGCGCTATATCCGACTATTTCATCCGTTTAGTATCTTTATCACACTTAGAGATACCAGACGGTTTCTTTCGACACAATAGGCAATCTGTTCGAATTCTGATGGCCATATCGCTGACGCTGCGGTATGTAAGCTGTCAAGCATCAAGGCTCTCCGACGCCGCTGACCAGCAGCGACCGCCGGGATCGTGCCGCAGTCCCGCCCCTGTCCGAGGCCCGAAAGCGGGCGCGGGCGTTCCGTTCACGGCCTCGCAGCACGGTTCCGCGCCAGACTTGACACCTGTAAAGTCCGTCGGCATGGACAACATCAGGGGCAAAACCATCGTCATCACCGGCGCTGCCCGCGGCATCGGGTATGCCACCGCGCAGGCGCTGCTGGCACGAGGTGCACGGGTGGTCATCGGCGACCGCGACATCGACGTGCTGGAAGGCGCGGTGGCCGGCATCAGCAGCCTCGGCCACGTGAGCGGCCACCCCCTCGACGTGACCGACAGGGAGTCCTTCGCGGCGTTCCTCGACAAAGCCCGCGCCGACGGTGGCGGACACATCGACGTGCTGATCAACAACGCCGGCGTCATGCCGGTGGGCCCGTTTCTCGGCCAGTCGGCGCAGGCGATCCGCTCGTCGATCGAGGTGAATTTCTACGGCGTGCTCAGCGGGTGTCAGCTGGTACTACCGGACATGGTCAAACGCCGTGACGGGCACATCATCAACATCGCATCGCTGGCCGGGATCGTGGCGGTGCCCGGCCAAGTCGTCTACGCCGGAACCAAATTCGCGGTCGTCGGGCTGTCCACCGCGCTGGCCGACGAGTTCGCCCCGCACGGTGTCAAGGTCACCGCGGTGCTGCCGACGTTCACCAACACCGAGCTGATCTCGGGGACGGCACCGTCTTCGGCGCAGAAGCCGGTGGACCCCTCGGAGATCGCCGCGGCGATCGTCAAAGTGCTCGACAAGCCCAAGTCGCGGGTGTCAGTCCCCAGTTGGGGAAAGTCGTTCGCAGTTTTGGCCACTTTGCTGTCGGACCGCAGCCGTCGCTGGCTCAACAAGAAGATGGGCAACGACACGGTGTTCCTCAACCTCGACACCGCCGCCCGCCGGGGTTACGAAGACCGCGCGCAACACGCGACGGGCGTCGTCGAGCACAAGGAATGATCAGCGCCCGCGTGGCGCGTACATGATCACGCCGACGCCGGTCAGACAGACCGCCGCGCCGATGAAGTCCCACCGGTCGGGCCGGAATCCGTCCAGCGCCATACCCCACGCCAACGACCCGGCGACGAACACGCCTCCGTAGGCGGCCAGCACACGGCCGAACTGCGAATCGGGCTGAAAAGTCGCGACGAAACCGTAGGCGCCCAAAGCGATCACGCCAAGGCCGGCCCACATCCAACCGCGGTGCTCGCGGACGCTCTGCCACACCAACCAGGCGCCACCGATCTCCAACAAGGCAGCCAGCGCGAACAGCAGGATCGACTTGGCGACAGTCACGCCTTAGCCGGCCGTTGACGCGCTCAGGGTTCTGATGGTCTGAGATTCGATGTTGTCGAACGCAGTTCCATCCGGCCGCAGCAGATCGTGGAACCACACCTTCGGGACCGCTGAATACGGGTGCTTCCACGAATCCCACGGGAAGTAAGTCTGCGTCTTCCCTGCCACCAAACCCCAGTTGATCGCGCCGACGTTGTGCCGCTTGGCAATTGGCAGGATCGATTCGACGGTACTGCCCTGGGGCCGGGCCATGTACTCGGTGCACAAGATGGGTCGCCCGTGCGGCGTGAGTTCGCCGATGCGGGACTCGAAGGTCGAGGGCCCGGCGTAGGAGTGAAAGCTGATCACATCGGAGTTGGCCAGCTGAATGTTCTGGATCGTGGTACGACTCGACGCATCCGCCCACTCGCCGTCCCACACGCCACTGGTCAACGGCTGCCGAGCGTCGGCGGCGCGCGCCCAGGTGAAGACCTGAGGAAGCAGATCTGCCACCCGGTCCAGCTTGTCGCCGCGCTCGACACTGGCGTACTGCGGCGCGGGATTGTCAGGCTCATTCCACACGTCCCAACCCAGAACCCGGTCGTCGTTGCGGAACTGGGTCATCACGCCGGTGACATAGTCCTGCAGCGTGCGGGTGTAGCTCTTGTCGTCGATCCGATCAGCACCGGGGCCCTGCACCCAGCCGGAGTTGTGCACGCCGGGAGTCGGGGCATGCTGGCGACCCACTTGGGGATGCGGGTCCCAGCAGGAGTCGAACAACACGAACAGCGGCTTGATGCGATGACGGGACG
>JBAWAV010000584.1:0-4184 GCA_049589475.1 Mycobacterium sp. | reverse complement strand
CGTGGCCGCCGCCCAGAAATATGGTGCTGACACGTTCGTCGAGATCTCCGCGCACCCCGCACTGCTGTACCCGCTGGTCGAATCGGTCGATGACGAGTCGGCGGTGATCGTGGGCTCGGGTCATCGCGATCACGTGATCACCGATGTGTTGTCGGCGAATGTCGCGGCCGTGGCGATCGCGGACCCGGGCTATCACTGGGCCGAGACGCTTCCGGGGGGTGTCCGACCCCCGTTGCGCGGCTTCCCGAATGCGCCCATGCGTGCGGTGCATCTGTGGATCGCGCCGGAGCGGTCAACCACGTCGGTCCCGGCGCCGGCTACCTCGCTGACCGTCGCCGTCGAGGATTGGCAGCACGCAGTGTCACCCTCCTCGACCAACGGAACGCGTTGCGGCGTCGCGATCGTCGGCGATACCGACGGACCGCTGGCCCGGCTGCTGAGACACGCCGGTTGTGAAGAGGTGTCGCCGAACGGCGCGGAGATCGTCGCGGTGATCGCCCCTCCGATCGACACGCTTGACGTCACCGACGCCGTCGATGAGCTTGCCGGCCGGGTCGGGGCGGGGCTGCCGGACTACGCCGCGATCATCGGCCCACGATGCCGGACGGTCTGGTTGCTCACCACCGACGGCGAGCGGGTCGAGCCCCGTGACACCGTCAGCCCGGCGCACGCAGCTCTAGCCGCGATGCATCGCAGCGTCGGCTTCGAGTTCGCCGACCAGACGTTCGGAAGTCTCGACATCCGTTCCGACGATGTCGACGAACAGATCGCGGCTGCCATTGTCGACGTACTGCTCGGTGAGCCCGGCGTGATCGCGCTGCGCGCCGACGGTATTGACGCAGCGCCGCGACGTTATGTTCGAACCTGGCGAGCTGCCGTCGATGCTGCTGATTCGCCGGCAAGCCTCTCGCTGGACAATGTGGTGATCACCGGTGGTAGCGGAGCCATCGGCCTGCGCTACGCGCAGTACTGCATCGAGCATGGCGCGCGCAGGATCACGTTGTTGAGCCGCAACGGCGTCGATGCCGAGACGCTGAAAAAGCTCGCCGGGCCACGCCACGTCGAAGTCCTTGCGCCGCAATGCGATATCACCGACCGGGCGGCATTGACGGCGGTCGCCGCCGACTACGCCGGTGACGGAGCATCGTTGCTGATCCACGCGGCGGGCATCGCTACCGCGCGGGTACACGCCGAACTGACCGGCGCGGACGTGGCGGCAGTGTGTGCGGCCAAGGTGGCGGGGCTGGCGGCGATGGCCGACGTGTGGCCGCTGCAGCCCGAATGCCGAATCCTGGCCTGCTCGTCGGTGTTCGGGGTGTGGGGCGGTCACAGCCATGCCGCATACGCAGCGTCGAACCGGCTACTTGACGTGCTGGCCGCCCAGCTTCGATCACGGGGAGTGGACTGCACGGCGATCCGCTGGGGACTGTGGCAGGACGCCGGAGTCGTCGGAGCGTCCGAGATCGCCCGCGCCGAGCGTTCCGGTCTGCGCGCCATGCGACCCGAATCAGCGGTGGCTGCCAGCCTGGGTCGCTACGGCGACGACCCGCTGATCTTCGAGGCGGACTTCGACCGGCTGCGGGTGTTCTTCGAAAGCCAGGGGATCGGCCTATCGTTCGGTGGCCCGGCCGCAACCGATAATCGACCGCGCCACAACTACTTCGACGGACGTCCGCTCGCCGACGTGGTGTGCACCGAACTCGCCGCAACGCTGCAGTTGGACGGTTCGGTGTCGATGGATCCGACGGCGTCGCTCATCGACCTCGGTTTGGACTCGCTGTTGGCACTCGACCTGCGCAAGCGGTTACGCCGAGCCGTCGGACACTCGGCGCCGGTGGCGCAGATGCTCGGCGGCATCACCGTCACCGAATTGATCGACGTCCTGGGCGCCGGCTCGACGAACGGTCTGGATCTGGGGAAGGTTGGAGTTCACGCGTGACTGACACCACGGACCTAGGCACGGTTGACGCGCAGCGCCTGGAGTTGCTGCGCCGCAGGATCGCCGAGCGTGGCCTGGCTCGACCGGTCGTCGACGCGACTCCCGACGTCCGGGCGCCGGAGATGTCCGATGGCCAACGCCGGATGTGGTTCGTGCAGTCGGTCGAGCCGGACAGCGCGCTGCTCAACGTCTGCGTCTCGTATCGGGTGACCGGCATCGTCGACGTATCGCGGCTACATCAGGCGTTGGACGCCGTCGCGTTACGGCATCCGTTGCTGCGCACCACCTATGAGACCGACGGTGACGGCGTTCCATATCCGGTGCTCGTCGACGATCTGCGACCCGATTGGGCCGTGCACGACCTGTCGGGGCTTGCGGAGCAGGCCCGCAGGCTACGGCTGGAAGTGCTCGCGCAGCGCCAGTTCCAGCGGCGGTTCGACTTGGCCACGGATTCGCCGCTGCGGGTCGCGGCCGTGCGGGTCAGTGACAACGAGCTGATCCTGCTGTTCGCCGCGCATCACATTGCCTGGGATGACGGTTCGTGGGCGCCGTTCTTCACCGACCTCACCCGCGCCTACATCGACCCGGACAGCATCGCTACGCAGCCGGTGGCGGTCGTTGCGACGAACTCGGTGCGAAACGGCAACGCAGACCTGGATTACTGGCGCTCGTTGATGACCGACCTGCCTGAATCGCTGGAGCTTCCCGGCCCAGGCGGTTCAGTGGTGCCGAGCAGCTGGCGCGCCCAGCGTGCCACGGCGCGGTTGTCGGCGCAGACCATGGACCGTGTTGCCTTGCTCGCCAGGGAAACCGGTGCCACCCCGTACATGGTGCTGATGGCCGCGTTCGGCGCGCTGGTACATCGCTACACCCACGCCTGCGACTTTCTTGTCGCCACCCCGGTGCTGAACCGCGGCGCGGGCACCGAAGACGCGATCGGCTATTACGGCAACACCCTGGTGATGCGGATGCGCCCGCAGCCCCGAATGACGTTCCGCGAACTCCTGACTCAGACTCGCGACGGCGCCGTGGGTGCCCTGGCGCACTCGCGCGTCGACCTGGAATGGCTGGTACGGGAGTCCAATCCGGACCGCAGGCATGGCGCCGAGCGCATGACGCGGGTCAGCTTTGGACTGCGCGAGCCGGACGGCGGCGGGTTCAGCCCGCCGGGAGTGCACTGCGCGCGCGCCGAACTGCGCGGCCACCTCAACCACCTGCCACTGGGCCTGATGATCGAACCGCCCAGCAGCGCAGCAGGTTCCGACGGCAGCGCACTCGTCGAAGCCGAATACCTGGTCGAGGTGCTGGATCGCCCGCTGGTCGATCAACTGCTGCGGCACTACGGCGTCCTGCTGGACAACGCACTGGCGAGCCCGGACACCACGCTGTCCGCCTGCGGGTTGATGAGCGACGCGGACGCCGAGTGGCTGCGGCAAGTGTCAGCCGGTGAGAACTTCACCACCCCGGCCAGCACGCTGCCGGAATTGGTAACGCGGCGCGCTGTACGCACGCCTGAAGCGGTCGCAATCGTGTACGAAGGCCGCCACTACAGCTATCGCGAGGTCAACGACGAAGCAAACCGGCTCGCGCACTGGCTGATCGAGCGCGGTATCGGCACCGAGGACCGCGTCGCGGTGTTGATCGACAAGTCGCCGGAACTGGTGATCACTGCGCTGGGGATCCTCAAAGCCGGGGCGGTCTACCTGCCCGTCGACCCGACCTACCCGGAAGACCGATTGACCTTCATCCTCGGCGACGCCGACGCGAAACTCGTTCTGCGCGAACCGGTGACGGGTCTGGAGAGCTACCCGGCCGCCGATCCGACCCGCGACGAACTGGTTCGTCCGCTGAGTCCGGACAACACCGCCTACCTGATCTACACCTCGGGTTCGACCGGGCTGCCCAAAGGTGTTCCCGTTCCGCACGCGCCGATCGCCGAATACTTCGTCTGGTTCGGCGACGAATATCGCGTCGACGACACCGACCGGCTGCTGCAGGTCGCCTCGCCGAGCTTCGACGTGTCCATGGGCGAGATCTTCGGGACGCTGATCTGCGGTGCCCGACTGGTGATTCCGCGACCGGACGGGCTCCGCGATATCGGGTACTTGACCGAACTGCTGCGTCGTGAAGGCATCACCTCGATGCACTTCGTCCCGTCGCTGCTGGGGCTGTTCTTGTCGTTGCCCGGCGTCAACCAGTGGCGCACCCTGCGCCGGGTGCCCATCGGTGGTGAGCCGCTGCCCGG
>JBAWAV010000583.1:0-1762 GCA_049589475.1 Mycobacterium sp. | reverse complement strand
TACCGGAGTTGATCGACATCGTCTCGCGCGACAACCGCCGCGTCTACGACATGCGTGCCGTGCTCGACGTGATCTTCGACCGGCCCGACTGGTTCGAGGTTCAACCGCGGTTCGGCAAGGCGATCATCTGCGCGCTGGCCCATCTCGGCGGCCATCCGGTCGCAGTGGTGGCCAACCAACCCAGGGTGCTGGCCGGTTCCATCGATGCTGACGCCGCGGACAAGGCGGCGCATTTCATCATGGTGGCCGACTCGTTCCACCTACCCATCGTCTTCCTCGCCGACAACCCGGGAATGCTGCCCGGCAGCCGCTCTGAACGCACCGGTGTGCTGCGGGCGGGCGCTCGCATGTTCGCCGCCCAGACCGCGGCCACCACCGTGAAACTGCATGTGACGCTGCGCAAGGCGTACGGGTTCGGCTCGATGGTCATGTCGCTGCTGAGCTTTGACGGCCAGGGCGCGACTTTCGCTTACCCTGGCGCGACGATGGGCGCAATGAGCGCCGCGGCGCTGAGCAAGGCATCGCACGCCGGCGACGACCTCACCGCCCAACTGCGTGACGCCGAGTTGCAGGCGTCCTACCGTTCGGCGGAGCACATGGGTTTCGACGAGCTCATCGATCCCCGCGAAACACGTGATGCGCTACTGGCTTCGCTGCGCCGAGGCCTGTCGAGCCGGCAGGCCGCCGCCGGGCCGGTCTGCCGGACTGTCATCATGCCGTGAGTCGGTAGGTCGCAACGATCGGTTCCAGTTCGTCGGGCGTCGCGCCGTGCATGATCACCGCGTCGGCGCCGTATTCGAATTCCTTGCGGATCCGGTCCACGCACTGCTGGGCCGACCCGGTCGCCGACGGCTCAAGCCAGTCGTCCGGGATGAGGGTCGCGATGTGCTCGATCTGCTCGGGTGTGGCTTTGTGGTCGATTCCACCAGCGATCGACGTGACCACCGAGTCTTCCCGAAATCGTTGCAGCACTTTGGTATCCCAGTTGTTGGTCGACACCAGCAGGTCCCCGTAGCCCTGAAGATATGTCGCCAGGCGCGCGACGGTCTTCTTCAGCCGCAGTTGTTCGGGCAGGTGGTCGCCGACCGTGGCGAAGCACGACCACACCCGCACGCTGTCGGGATCGCGACCGGCTTTCTCCGCGGCGGACTTGACGGTTTTCACGCAGGCCTGCAACGTCTCCGGAGTGAAGTAGGTGTGCAGGATGACGTCGTCGAAGGCGCGGCCGCCCAGGGCGAGCGTGTTGGGCCCGAACGCCACCAGCGCCAGCCGAATGTCCTCGTTGAAGTCTGGGTCGAGAAAGAGGATGGGGTACTTACCCATTGGGCCGTCGTGGTTGAAGATCACCTCGCCGTGCCACAACCGGCGCATGACCTGGGCCCAGTCCTCCATCTGGGCAGTGGTCACCGCCGGGATGCCGAAAGCCCCGTAGATCGCGGCGATGCCGCGGCCGATACCGAGGGTGAACCGGCCGCCGGACAGCCGGTGCATGGTGGTCGCCCAGGATCCGGTGATCAACGGGTGCCGGGTGTTGTGATTCGTTGCGGCGGTGGCGATCTGCATTCGGTGAGTGACCGCGCATGCGGCGCCGACGAGCGATGACGCTTCTTTGACGTTCCAGCGTTCGGAGATGAATGCGGTGCCGAAGCCCAACTCCTCGCCACGACGGGCCTCGTCCATCAACGTTGCGGGGCCTTCACCGCCGGCGCCGGCCAACAGGTAGTAGCCCAATTCGTCGAGTGTCTTGGTCAACTCCAAACTC
>JBAWAV010000582.1:0-5042 GCA_049589475.1 Mycobacterium sp. | reverse complement strand
ACACCTACCTGGCCAAGGTCCGCACCGAGATCACCAACACCCTGAACGCGTCGAAGATCAAGGCGACCGTTGAAGGTAGGCCGAAACATTACTGGTCGATCTACCAGAAGATGATCGTCAAGGGCCGCGACTTCGACGACATCCACGACCTGGTCGGTGTCCGCATCTTGTGCGACGAGATCCGGGACTGTTACGCCGCTGTGGGAGTGGTGCATTCGCTGTGGCAGCCGATGGCGGGCCGGTTCAAGGACTACATCGCCCAGCCGCGCTACAGCGTGTACCAGTCGCTACACACCACGGTCGTCGGGCCGGAAGGCAAACCGCTCGAGATCCAGATTCGCACCCGCGACATGCACCGCACCGCGGAGTACGGCATCGCGGCGCATTGGCGTTACAAAGAAACCAAGGGCCGCAACGGCGTGCCACATTTGCACGCGTCCGCCGAGATTGATGACATGGCCTGGATGCGCCAACTCCTCGACTGGCAGCGGGAGGCCGCCGACCCCGGCGAATTCCTCGAATCGCTGCGCTATGACCTTGCGGTCCAAGAGATCTTCGTGTTCACGCCGAAGGGCGACGTGATCACACTGCCGGCCGGCTCCACCCCGGTGGACTTCGCTTACGCCGTGCACACCGAGGTCGGCCACCGCTGTATCGGCGCGCGAGTCAACGGCCGGTTGGTCGCGCTGGAGCGCAAGCTGGAGAACGGCGAAGTCGTCGAGGTCTTCACTTCGAAAGCGGCGACCGCCGGTCCATCGCGGGACTGGCAGCAGTTCGTGGTGTCGCCGCGTGCCAAGGCCAAGATCCGGCAGTGGTTCGCCAAGGAACGTCGTGAGGAGGCGCTGGAAACCGGCAAGGACGCGATCACCCGCGAGGTTCGCCGCGGTGGACTTCCCTTGCAGCGCTTGGTGAATGGCGGGTCGATGGCAGCAGTGGCCAACGAGCTGCACTACACCGACGTGTCGACGCTCTACACCGCGGTCGGCGAGGGTCATGTCTCGGCCAAGCATGTGGTGCAGCGGCTGCTGGTCGAACTCGGCGGAATCGACCAGGCCGAAGAAGATCTGGCCGAACGCGCCACCCCGACGACGGTTCCGCGCCGTCCACGCAGCACCGAGGATGTCGGAGTGGCGGTGCCGGGTGCTCCCGGCGTGCTGACCAAGCTGGCCAAGTGCTGCACGCCGGTGCCCGGCGACCAGATCATGGGCTTCGTCACCCGCGGCGGTGGAGTCAGCGTGCACCGCACCGACTGCACCAACGCCGCGTCGCTGCAGCAACAGGCCGAGCGCATCATCGAGGTGCACTGGGCGCCGTCGCCGTCGTCGGTGTTCCTGGTGGCCATTCAGGTCGAGGCACTCGACCGGCACCGGCTGCTGTCCGATGTCACCCGGGTGCTGGCCGACGAACGGGTGAACATCCTGTCGGCGTCGGTGACCACATCGGGTGACCGAGTGGCGGTGAGCCGCTTCACCTTCGAGATGGGCGACCCCAAGCATCTGGGACATCTGCTTGACGTGGTCCGCAATGTCGAGGGCGTCTTCGACGTTTACCGGGTGACGTCAGCGGCGTGAGAACGGATCGATGACCCCACAGCGGGCTCTGGTCATGGGCGCCAGCGGCAACGTGGGCGCGTGTGTGACCCGCCATCTGGTGGCCGGCGGTGCCGACGTGCGGGTGTTGCTGCGAAAGTCAAGTCTTACCAGGGGTATTGACGGCCTGAACGTCGAACGCCGCTACGGCGACATCTTCGATACCGCCGACGTGGCCGCCGCGATGGCTGAACGCGACGTGGTCTACTACTGCGTCGTCGACACTCGAGCCGAGCTGCGAGATCCTGCTCCGCTGTTCAAGACCAACGTTGAGGGGCTGCGCAACGTGCTCGACGTCGCGGTCGAGGCGAATCTGCAGCGGTTCGTGTTCCTGAGCACCATAGGGACGATCGCGGTCGGCAGAAACGGCGAAACCGTCGACGAGGACACGCCGTTCAACTGGTCCGACGAAGCCGGCAGCTACATCGCGTCGCGTCGCGAGGCCGAGCGACTGGTACTGACCTATGTTGCCGATCGCGGGCTGCCTGCGGTGGTGTGCAACGTGTCGAATCCCTACGGGCCGCCGGATTGGCAACCGCGGCAAGGGATGTTCGTCAAGCTCGCCGCGCTGGGCAAGATGCCGATCTACATCCGGGGCGTCGGATCCGAAGTGGTGGGCATCGACGACGTCGCCGACGCGCTGCTGTTGGCGGCCGAACGCGGGCGAATCGGGCAGCGCTACATCATTTCCGAGCGCTACATGAGCCAGCGCGAACTGGTGACCATCGCCGCGCAGGCCGTCGGCGGACGTCCCCCGCGGCTGGGCATCCCGATGGCGGTGCTGTACGGACTCGGCTGGGTCAACGACGCGATGGGGGCGCTTCTGCGGCGGGACCTCCCGATGAGCAGGCAGAGCGCGCGGCTCGTCGAACTGACCTCGCCGGCCAGCCATGACAAGGCCACCCGCGAACTCGGTTGGCGCCCAACGCCGACCGAAGAGTTCATCCGGCGGGCGGCCCGCAGCTACGTGGAGCGCTCAGTCCCGACGGGCTGAGGTGATGGTGACCTCGGTGGCGGGCTGACCGTCATCCTTGCCACCGGCGACGCCTGCCGAAGCGATCTTGTCGATCACAGCCAGGCCGGCATCGTTAATCGTGCCGAAGATCGTGTAGTTCGGCGGCAGCAACGAATCGCGGTACACCATGAAGAACTGGCTGCCGTTGGTGCCGGGCCCGGCGTTGGCCATCGCCAGCGTTCCGCGCGGATAGACGACGGGTACCTGCAGCGCCGGTTCACCGGGCGGGTACTGATCGGTCGGGAACTCGTTGACGAACTGATAGCCCGGTCCGCCGGTGCCGTCGCCCTTGGGGTCGCCGCACTGCAGCACCGATAAGGCGTGCGACGTGGTCAGCCGGTGACATTCGGTGTTGTCGAAATACGAGTTCTGCGCCAGGGTGACGAAACTATTGACGGTGCATGGTGATTCGTTCATTGCGAGTTGCAGGCCGATCCTGCCCTGGTTGGTGACGATGGTCAGGTCGACCTCGGCGGGGTCGGTCGTGATCTTGCCGTTCTGCGGCTTGACGGCCGATTTGCCGGCCGCATCGGCGGACGGTGGGTACTGGCAGTTGGCGCCCACCGCGGCGGACGGGATGAACGGTGGCAGGCGCGCGCCGGTCACCGGCGCGACCGGAGCCCGGCTGGAGGTTGCCGTCGCCGCGGCGCTGCTCGCGGTGGTCGAGGCCGACGTGTTAGTGGCGTGTTGACTGCAGGACGTCACGGTGATCGCGAGCGCGAGCACGACGAGCAGGCGGATTCTTGTCATCGTCATAAGTCCAGCTGTGCCGACTTGATGATGACTTCGGTGGCGGGCGGCCCGTCGGCGCCGCCGCCGGCAACGCCGCCCTTGGCGATTTTGTCCAGCGTCGCCAGCCCGTCCTGCTGAATTTTGCCGAAAATGGTGTATTCAGGGGGCAATTGGGTGTCCTTGTAGACCAAGAAGAACTGGCTGCCGTTGGTGTTCGGCCCGCTGTTGGCCATCGCCAGGGTTCCCCGCGGGTACGTGACCGGCTCGTGGACGGCGGGGTCGCCCGGCTTGTACTGGTCGGTCGGGTACTCGTTGGCGAACTGGTAGCCCGGTCCGCCAGTGCCGTCGCCGCCGGGGTCGCCGCACTGCAGAACCGACGACGTCGGGGCGGCTGTCAGTCGGTGGCATTTGGTGTCGTCGAAGAATTTCTGCTGCGCTAGGCTCGCGAAATTGTTGACCGTGCAGGGGGATTCGTTGTTCGCGAGCAACAGGCCGATGTGGCCCTGGTTGGTGACCATGCTGACGCTGACCTGTGCGGGATCGGTGGGCACTTTGCCCTGCCGGGGTGGTTTGACCTGCTTGCTGGACGGTTCCGCTGCGGGCGGGTATTGGCAGTTTGCGCCCAGGTCGGCCGCCGGCTTGAAGGGCGGCAGCGCTCCCGCTTCGGGCGTCGGCCCATTGCTCGTCGAGGAACTGCTGCTCGACGACGCCTGCTTGTCGGCGTGGTGCTGATTGCTCGCGATGATGCTGTACGCCGCTATCGCGACCACGACGACGGCCGCGACGGAGCCTCCGATGATGGTCAGCAGGCGACGACGCTTGGCCTGCTGGGCGCGGCGCTCCAGCTGCCGTTCGAGTTTGCGCTTGGCTGTCGCTCGTCGCTGTTCGTTGGTCGGCACCGCCGCTGTCCCTTCATGCTCGCAGGCTGGGTCTCGGAGAAGAGTGTGCCAGTCCAGGCTGATTAAGGGTGGCGCGACCCGTCCACGGTGGCCCGGATGGGAAACTGGAAGGCGTGTTCATCACCGGATTTCCCGCTGGGTTGCTGCAGTGCAATTGCTACGTGCTGGCGCCGCACCCCGGAGCGGATGCCATCATCGTCGACCCCGGCCAGCGCGCGATGGGTCAACTGCGGCGCATTCTGGACACAAATCGGCTCACACCTGCGGCGGTGCTGCTCACTCACGGCCACATCGATCACATCTGGTCGGCGCAGAAAGTGTCCGACACCTTCGGCTGCCCGACCTACATCCATCCCGAGGACCGGTTCATGTTGACCGATCCGATCAAAGACTTCGGGCCCAAGCTGGGTCAGCTGCTACTGGCCGCGATCTTCCGCGAACCCAAGCAGGTGGTGGAGCTGGACCGCGACGGCGACAAGATCGACCTGGCCGGGATCAGCGTCACCGTCGACCACACGCCCGGCCACACCCGCGGATCGGTGGTGTTCCGGGTCGACGGCGCTATGGATGCAAAAGATGTAGCTTTCACCGGCGACACGCTGTTCGAGCGCTCGATCGGCCGCACCGACCTGTTCGGCGGCAGCGGGCGTGACCTGTTGTGCTCGATCGTCGACAAGCTGCTGGTTCTCGACGACAAGACGGTGTTGTTGCCCGGACACGGCAACGCCACCACCGTCGGCGCCGAGCGACGGTCCAATCCGTTCCTCGAGGGGCTGAGCCGGTGAGCGAATTCTCCGGACCGAAGGG
>JBAWAV010000581.1:0-2536 GCA_049589475.1 Mycobacterium sp. | reverse complement strand
CGGCGATGTTCTGGCTCGACGCCCACATCTTGCGGGCCTCGTCCTCCACCGTCTGCGCGTGCACGTCGAAACGGCCCGCCATCGACCGCATCTCGTGCGGGTCAGTCATAAAACGTGTAGGCATATCCCTCTCCTTAGTTCGCTGTCAGTTCCGGTGCGAATGCGCTGTGCAGCATAGGCATCCCCCACTTCTCATCCGCCGGCCGGCGTACGAGTCTCTACTTTCACGGACGCCGTCTTGGCGGCCTGAGTGCCCATGCCGCGCCCGTTCATCGCGCCCATGAGCGCCTGAGTGTAGGGGCTGGTAGGCAGCCCCGCGGATGGGTTCAACGCCGCAACGCTGTTGGCCGGCAGCACTGGGGCGGCGCGCACCATCTCCGGCGCACTCGAGGCCCAGCCGTTCGGTATCGACATTCCACCGAGCCGCTGCGCCGACGCCAGCTGGGCGGTGATCGACGATCCGAACCCGCGCATCTGGCCGGAAATGCCGCCCAGCAGGGCTTTCATCTTCGCGTCGACCAGCGACGACACGTCGGCGAGCATCGCCTGCTGGCCCGCCTGCAGCGCCTGGCTGGCGTTCATCGAGTTGGCCATGCTGATCAGCATCTTGGCCGGCATGCTGGCGAACATGGTCGCGTAATACGTGGCTTGAAAGGGAAGGATGGAGCCCGTGGTCGAAGTCGCAGTTGCCGCCGTCGACGTCGCGGTGCTGGCGCCCGACGTGGCGGCAGCGGTGTGAGCAGTCGAACTCGCGCCGGTCAGATTGGTCACGGCGGACGACAGCGCGGACGACAGCCCGTTGGTGGAAGTCGTACCAGCGGTGGAGTTTCCGCTCAAGAACCCCTGCAGAGTGGTGCTCAGATTGTTCAAGGTGGTGGTGATGGAATTCTCGATGGACTGAGCCGCCGCGGCCAGGTCGGAGGACAAGCCGCCGTCGCTCGTCGCCGGTGCCGGGGTTTGCTGAGGCAACGCGACCGCCTGCTCGGAGGTGGCGGCGTAGGTGTCCATCGACAGCCCGTCCTGGAACCACATTTCCATGTAGTGCGCCTCGGTGGCAGCGATCGCCGGAGTGTTCTGGCCGAGGAAATTCGTGGCAACCAACGCGGCCAACAACGCCCGGTTGGCCGCGATAATCGCTGGCGGGACGGTTGCCGCAAAGGCACTCTCGTAGGCGGCAGCGGCCATCCTTGCCTGGGCTCCGGTTTGGGCAGCTTGGCCCGCGGTGCCGGCCAGCCAGTCCACATACGGCGCCGTCGCCGAAGCCATTCGCACCGAGGACGGACCCAACCATGATGTTCCGGTCAGCTGCGCCACAATCGCCTGGAAGGAGTTGGCGGTGGCCTCCAGATCGGCGGCCAATTCATCCCAGGCTGAGGCGGCAGCCATCAGCGGACCCGAACCCACCCCGCTGTACATCAGCCCGGAGTTGACCTCCGGGGGAAATATCATGAAACTCATTGGCCCAGGCCCCCCTTAGCCAGCAGCAGCTGCATTCGCCACCTCGGTCAGCGCGTACGCCCCGGACCCGGAACGCAGCGCGGCTACTAATTGTTCGCGTACCGCCGCCGCCTGGGCGGCGGCCTGCTGATACGTCGCGCCGTGCCTGCCGAACTGCCCTGCCGTCATCTCCGAAACAATATCCGACGCGGCGGGCGCGAGGCCGGTTGTCATTGCCCCAGCAGCGGCGTTTCGCGCCGCCATCGCATCGCCGATACCGGCTGTCCCGGACAACACTTCCGGCTGGGCAGTTACGAACGACACGCTCGGATCCTCCTTACACGGCGTCAGACCCCTGCGCGGCAGCTGGACAAGTTGATGCGATTAACCTGTCACAAATAGCCGCTGTCGAGGTCTGACGGTTGCGCAATCTTAAATCACAAACGCACGTGTTGTGCTGAGAAAAACCAAAGAGACATTGGCCCGACGACAATTCTTAGACCCCACATACGGCAACTTCCCCAGGAAGCCTCGGAGCGCGGAAAGCCCACCATAGTCGGCAGCTTTATTGAACGCGAGCCAGTAAGGTCTGCGGCACAAAAGGGGTAACGGCATCGATGGGCTGGGCGATCGGTACGGGTTGTCGTCGCCGGCATCGCCCAGCAAAGCCCAAGACGCCGCGCGACTACCCGCCGATGTAGTCGACACGTGCTTGCTGGGCACTTAATTGTAAAGCTTGCTTAACGATTCGCTCACCATCGAAGCCCCGCCATGCTGGCGGCGAGCGGTGGAGTCAGGATTCGACGAGCCCGGCCCCGACCGGTGCACCCAGTGACGCGAGATACCACCCACGCGAAACGACCGGCGACAAGTTGCTCGGTAATCCCGTGTCCGGAGAAAGGCCACCGATCAAGTTCTCCGCCATTGTGGGGTCGGCGGTGGCGGAAAACATCTCCGTGCGGTGTGCGGTTTTTATCGACCGCGTCAGTCACCGGGCTGCGGTAGATCACGAGCAGAATTCGACGACTCCCCAATGCTGAGAAAAAGCTGAAAATTCGAGTGCTATCCAAACCCTGGGTTCGGCCGCCCAGTGGCGGAC
>JBAWAV010000580.1:0-2363 GCA_049589475.1 Mycobacterium sp. | reverse complement strand
GGGCACCCGTTGCGGCGATCGGGTGGCCGAGGCTGATCCCCGACCCGTAGACGTTGTCGATGTCCTCGTCGAGTCCGAGTTCGCGCGCACATGCCACCGCTTGCGCGGCGACCGCGTCATTGAGCTCGAACAGTGCGACGTCCTCGAGCTTGCGGCCGGCCAGTTCGAGCGCCTTGGGGATGGCCTTGATCGGCCCGCTGCCGGTCCGCGTCGGGTCGAGTCCGACCTGCGTCCAGGACAGCACGCTTGCCAGCACGTCCTGCTGGGTGTCCGGGCTGGCCAGCGCCACGACCGCCGCGGCGTCGTTGATGCCCGAAGAGTTTCCCGCCGTCACGGTGAAGCCGTCGATCTCGGGATGCAGCACCTTCAGACCCGCGAGCGACTCCATCGAACTGCCGCGTCGGGGATGCTCGTCCTGGGCGAACGTGATCGTGCTGCCGTCCGCCTGGGGGACCTCGATAGGGATGATCTCGTCGACGAACGAGCCCGCGTCGATCGCCTTGATTGCCCTCTGGTGGCTCCGCAGCGCCCATTCGTCCTGCGCCTCGCGAGTGATCCCGTATTGCACGTTGCAGTTATGGGCGACGGTGATGGACATGTCCATCGCGGGTGCCTCCGCAGTCGGCGGATGCGACTCGGGGAACCACTGCTCATAGTCCTCGGCGGACTTGCCTGCGGTGAAAGGTTTGCGCTTCTGCAATACCGGTCCGGTGGACAGCGATTCCATGCCGCCGGCCAGGATTGCGCGGCTCATTCCGGATGCGATCTGGCCCGCGCCGACTGCGATCGCGGACAGGCTTGAGGCGCACTGCCGGTTGACCGCTAACCCGGGAACGTCGAGTAGCCCCAGGGCCACTGCGATATAGCGGGCGCTGTCGCCGCCGCCCTGCATGCTCTCGGCCAGTACCAGGTCGTCGAACTCCGCGGCGTCGAGGCCGGACCGGTCCACCACCGCCGCGACGACGGGCTTGGCGAGCTCGATCGCGGGCATGTTGGCCAGCGTGCCCTTGCGCGCCGTTCCGATCGGTGTGCGGGCAGCGGCCACGATCGCTGCGCGTGACGTGGTGGTGGCCATGTGTCTCCCAAGAGCGTCAGGGGTGGTGGGCTGGTTGCCCGATGAGCGAGGCCAGTCTATACCGTTAAATAGATATCGATATATCAGGCAGCGTGACGTTGGGAGCAGCCGGTGAAGGTGATCAAGTCCGTGGACGACGCGCTCGCGACGATCGGGGAGGAACTCGGTGTCAGCCGGTGGGTGGACATCGACCAGAGCCGGATCGACGCTTTCGCCGACGTGACGATGGATCACCAATGGATCCACGTCGACGTCGAAAAGGCCAAGACCGAAAGCCCCTACGGCGCGACGATCGCGCACGGCTTCCTCACGCTGTCGCTCATACCCGGCGTCAGCAAGGACAACTACCGCGTCGAGAACGCCAAGATGGGCATCAACTACGGCCTGAATAAGGTGCGATTCCTGTCGGCGGTCACTGCGGGCAGCCGCATCCGGGTCAGGTCTGAACTGGCGGACGCCGCGAAGGTCGCCGACGACACCGTGAACCTGACGGTGCGTCACACCGTGGAGATCGACGGTGTCGAGAAACCCGCCGCGGTGGCCGAACTGATCGCTAGGTTCGTCTGGTGACTGGCGGTCCGTTCGAGGGCAGAGCCGTCCTCACCGGGGCGGGCAAGTCCCAGGTCGGCCGGCGGCTGGGCCGAACGGGACTGGACCTCACGCTCGAGGCGGTGCTGCGGGCGATCGAGGATGCCGGGCTGAGCGTCGACGACGTCGACGGGATCGCCAGCTACCCGGGACCGGGCGTGCCCGATGCCGGGTTCTCCGGGGCCACCGTCCAAGAGGTCCGCAACGCGCTCGGACTGCGCTCCCGCTGGTACGTCTCGGCGATGGAGACCGCGGGGCAGATCGGCCCGGCGATCGAGGCGTGCATGGCGGTCAGTCTCGGGCTGGCCAACCACGTTGTGGTCTACCGGTCGGTATGGGAATCCACCGCGGCGCAGCAGGCCGGCGGCGGACGTGCCTCGGTGTTGTTCGGCGGCGGCGCGTTGCCCCCGCACCTGGAGTGGACGGCGCCCTTCGGCGCTTTGTCGGCGGCGAACTGGCTGGCGATGCCCACCCAGCGCTATATGCACGACTTCGGCCTGACCCGCGAGCACCTGGGCCGCATCGCGATCAATGCCCGCACCAACGCCGGACTCAACCCCGACGCGATCTACCGCGAGCCGATGACGATGGACGATTACCTCGGCGCGCGAATGATCTCCGAGCCGCTGTGCCTCTATGACTGCGACGCGCCCTGCGATGGCGCCACCGCCGTGATCGTGTCCCGTCGTGACGCCGCCAA
>JBAWAV010000579.1:0-8766 GCA_049589475.1 Mycobacterium sp. | reverse complement strand
CAGTTCGGCGACCGCCTTGGTGGTCTTCTTGGCCTTGTCGTCGTAGGCGCCGGCGCAGCCGACCCAGAACAGGTATTCGTAACCGTCGAAGCTGTCGACGTCTTCGCCGTACACCGGGACGTCGAAGACGACCTCGTTGACCCAGTTCGTGCGATCGGCGGCGTTCTGACCCCACGGATTCGCTTTGGTCTCAAGGTTTTTGAACAGCACTGAGAGCTCCGACGGGAACTCCGACTCCATCATCACCTGGTAGCGGCGCATGTCGACGATGTGGTCGATGTGCTCGATGTCCACCGGGCACTGCTCGACGCAGGCACCGCAGTTCACGCAAGACCACAGCACGTCGGGGTCGATGACGCCGCCTTGTTCGGCGGTACCGACCAGTGGGCGGGCGACCTGCTCGGGCCCGTGCCCGGGTACGCGGCCGAACCCGGATTCGGGAACGTGATGGCCCTCTTCGTGGGCTGTCTCGAGGTCGAGTCCTTCCAGGGGCTCGGCCTTTTTTTCGCCAAGTATGTAGGGCGCCTTGGCCATCCAGTGGTCGCGCAGGTCCATGATGACGAGCTTGGGTGACAGCGGTTTGCCGGTGTTCCAGGCCGGGCACTGCGACTGGCAGCGCCCACACTCGGTACAGGTGGCGAAGTCGAGGTTGCCCTTCCAGGTGAAGTCCTCGATCTTGCCGCGGCCGAATTCCGCGTCGTCCGGCGGGTTTTCGAAGTCGATCGGCTTGCCGTGGGCCTCGATCGGCAGCAGCGGGCCCAGGCCGTCGGGCAGCCGCTTGAAGGTGACGTTGATCGGCGCCAAGAAGATGTGCAAGTGCTTGGAGTGCAGCACGATGAGCAGGAACGCAAGGGCCACGCTGATGTGAGCCAGCAGCGCGACCGTCTCGATCCACTCGTTGGCCGTCGTGCCCAGCGGATGCATGAGTGCGCCCATGCCGTGTGAGAAGAACGCGCCCCACCCGTACGGGAAGTTTCCGGTGTTGACCGCGGCACCGCGGAAGATGGCGTAGCTGAAGATGACCATCGAGATCATGAACAGAATCAGCCACGCGCCGCCGGTGTGCGAACCGTAGAAGCGCGACGAGCGGCCGTATTCCTTGGGTTCGGAGCGCAACCGAATGATGGCGAAAGTCGTGATGCCGGCCAGCACGGCGAGGGCGATGAAGTCCTGCAGGAAGCCCAGCGCGTCCCATCGGCCGACGATCGGGATGTGGAAGTTGGGCTGGAACAGCGTGCCGTAGGCCTCGATGTAGACCGTGATGAGGATGAAGAAGCCCCACATGGTGAAGAAGTGGGCCAGCCCGGGGATGGACCACTTCAACAGCCGGCGCTGGCCGAACACCTCGATGATCTGTGTCCAGATCCGAGTGCCGATTTCGTCGGTGCGACCACTGACCGGCTGGCCCGAAAGCACCAGTTTGACCAGCCAGAGCACCCGGCGGGCGGCGAACAAGGCGATGACTGCCGTCAGGCCAAGGCCAAGTACCAATCTGATCAGCGTCTGCGTCTGCACGGAAGCGTCTCCCCACCTCAAGGGTTACTGGCCGGTAACTTAAGCCATGTTACCAACGAGTAACTTAACCACTGCACCTGCTCACGCCGGGTAAGCCTGCTCATAGTGACATCTCCACCCGGCCCTCCGCGACGAAGGATGCCCTAACTTGATCGCCTAGAAGTGCGGTATCGGCGGGAGCTGCGGCAGGTTGCTCGGCCACCGGTGGTGGTGGGGGCGTTGCGGCGTCCAGGGCGCGGTGGTCGGCTCGGGAGTGGGTTCGATCGTGGTCTCGGTGTCCGTAGTGGTCGTGGTCGGCGACGGTGTCGGTGACGTGCTTGTCGTCCGTGACGACGAGGTGGTCGACGGGTGCGTCGTGGTGGTCGCCGGTGCGCCTCCGCCGTTGCCTCTGGCCAGGACGGCGAGGCCGTAGATGATCGTCGCGATCAGGATCACCACTGCCAGACCCCATAGGGCCAGCACCCATCGCTTGAGGTACCAGGGCGAGGGATTCTCGGCGGCGTCGATGCTGAAATCGCGAGTCTGAAAGCTCTCGACGTCGTCCGGTCGCCGGCTGCCCCCCACGGCTACGGCGTCCCGCCGTCGTGGTGGTGGTGATGGTGGTGCCCGTCGATGCTTGTGGTGGTGGTGGGCGCGGTGGCCGTCGGCTCCGTGGTCGTCGGCGGGAAGGTCAGAGTGGTCGTCGGAGCCGGGGCGGCGGGTGCGGTCGTCGTGGGCTCGGATCTGGTCACCGTCGTCGTGGTGGTCCCGGTCGACGTCGTCGGCGAGGTGGGAGTGGGGGTGCCGCCGCCGTGTCCCTTGGTCTTCTCGGCGAAGAGGTAAATCGCCAGCCCGAGCAGGATCGCGACCAACAGGCCGATCACGAGCGAGAGGATAGGCCTGCGATACCAGGGCGATCCGCCGGGCGGTGTCTCCCCTTCCGCGGCGCCGCTGTAGTCGTAGTAGCCGGTCGGAGCTTCGCTGGGGTCGTCTGGAGGTCCGTATCCAGTCACGTGCGCCGATCCTAGTGCCGGATCCTGGCAGCCGTACCGCCGAGGCGCGCGGGCGTGGTCAGAAGTGCGGCAGCGGGATGTGCGGGAAGTGGTGGTGATGATGCGTCGGCTCGGTCGGGGCGGGGGAGTTGTTGCCCTGCTGCGGCGGCGGCGCTTGCTCGGTGGTTTGTTCGGGCGTCTCCGACGGCGGTGGCGGCTCGGTGGTCGTTGACGGGGCGGTTGGCGACGAGGTTGTCGACGAGTGCGTCGAGGTGGTGGACGACGTGGTGGTGGACGGACTGCCACCGCCGCCGCGGGAGATCTCGACGATGCCGTAGACGATCAAGACGACCAGCAAGACGACCGCGATAGCCCACAAGGCCAGCAGAAGCCGGTTCTTGTACCAGGGGTCCAGCGCGAAATCGGGTTCGCCGGCATCGGTGCCTTCGGCGGCGGGGCCGGGCTCCCCGTCGAGGATCTGCTGCAGTGAACCGTCGGCGTTGTAGTTCGCCATCCGGGTCGGCCGTTCGCTTGGGTCCTCGATAGGACCCTCAGAACCCACGCCAGTCACGCCCTGATGCTACGTCAGAGCTGCCGCTGCACCTCGTCGGCGAAAAGTTGCAAATGGTCGAGGTCGGCGAGGTCCAACAGCTGCAAATACACCCGCTGCAGACCGAGTTCCGTGTACGGCCCCAGGCGATCGACGATCTCGTCGGGGGTGCCGGCCAGCGGAGAATTCGACCGCAGCTCGTCGACCTCGCGGCCGATAGCGGCAGCCCGTTCGGCGATCTGGGCTTCGTCTCGTCCGGCGCACACGACGAAGGCCGCCGAGTACGTCATCGCATCGGCGTCCCTGCCGACCGAGTCGACCGCTTCGCGGACCCGCTGGAACTGTGTCTTGATGGTCTCCCGTGGCGCGAACGGCACGTTGTACTCGTCGGCGAATGTCGCGGCCAGGCCCGGAGTTCGCTTGGCGCCCGATCCGCCGATGATGATCGGCGGACACGGCCGCTGCACCGGCTTGGGCAGCGCGGGTGAGTCGTTGACGGCGTAATGAGCTCCGGCATAGTCGAACGTCTCACCGACCGGGCAGGTCCACAAACCGGTGATTAGCTCGAGTTGTTCGGTCAACCGTGCGAATCGCTCCCGCAGCGGCGGAAAGGGGATGGCATAGGCCAGGTGCTCTTTCTCGAACCACCCGGTACCGATCCCGAATTCGACTCGCCCGCCACTCATTTCGTCGACCTGGGCCACCGAGATGGCCAGCGGGCCGGGATGGCGGAACGTCGCCGACGTGACGAGCGTGCCGAGGCGGATCGACGATGTCTCGCGGGCGATCCCGCCTAGCGTCACCCACGAGTCGGTCGGCCCGGGCTGTCCGTCGCCGCTCATCGCCAGGTAGTGGTCGGAGCGGAAGAATGCGGAAAATCCCAAAGATTCGGCGGCCTGCGCGACCGCGAGCTGGTCGGAGTAACTGGCGCCTTGCTGCGGTTCAACGAATACCCGAAAGTCCACGAGCGCCAGACTAGTGCGGTCTAGAAGGTGTCGACCTTCTCGATGCTGACGAACATGCCGTGGCCGGTGTGCTCGTTAGTGAACCGGGTGCCGCTCTCGGTAGCCGCGATCGTCCAACCGTCTGCTTCGTAGGTCTTGTAATCGATTGTGACCGTGGGGATGTCGCCGAGATTACCCAGTACCCACTGCACCTGGCCGGCGGCGGTGATGTTGACACCGTTGGCCTTTTCGCCATCTTCAGTCGGTGCATTGGTGAACTGCGCCTCGCAGCCGACGCTCTCGCTGTCGATCTGGCAGCGGGTCTGGCCGGATTTGGTCTCGATGAAGACGCGGCCGTTGTCGTCGGGCTGCAGCGGGATGGCGCCCGACGGTGCGGGCTGCGATGGGGCCGGTGTGGGGATCGACGGCTCGGCCTTCGGGAAAGTCGGCTCGGCCGGCCCAGCGCCGGGGGACGCGACCGGCTTTCCGTCGGTGTGCGAGCTGCATCCGCTGAGCAGGGTGACAGCAAGCAGCAGGCCGACCAGTAACCGGCCCCCTGCCTCGGGGGTTTTCTCTCCACGTGGGAACATCGCAAATTAAGCGTACGCATGAGGCGGCTTAAGTAGCCGTGTGACGCGCCCGCACGAGTGTTTTCGCCCGTCACAGCGGGCCCAGATCAGCCCCCGCGCAGGGCGACCAGTTGCTGCATGTCAGCCAGCCCCTGCTCTTGAGCTGTGGACATCCGGGGTGGCAGCGGGGCTCGCACTTCAGCCATAACCTGGTGATCGATGAGCGCCTGCAGCGCGGCTTCCCCGGGGTTGCGACCAGCCTGGTTATCGATTTCCTGACGACCGGAAGGGGTGGAGTAGTCGTAGAACTCGCGCTCGGTCGGCCGGGTCAGGTCGGCATCCATGCCGCCCGGCTTCCAGTAGGAGTAGGTCGCGAGTACGCACGGCGACGATGTGACTCGGGGCCGACGTCGGGATGTTCGCCGGCGATCGCGCGGTAGTAGTCGGCCAGCGGCTTGCCGGCGTCCGGCCCGAGGGTGCAGCTAATTGCTCTGCGGCTCTTGATTACTGGCGGTCAGCAACTGCGCCGCGGGGCCGAACATGGTTTGCTTGATCGCGCCCAGTGTGCCGGGGTCTTTGCCGTGGAGCGGGCGCAGCATGTCGACGGCCGCGCCGGTCACCGCACCCTCGCCCGCGACCGCGTCGACGAGGCCCAGGCTCGCCGCGTCGTCGCCGCCGAAGCGGCGTCCTGACGTCATCGAGGCGACGGCTGCCTGCGGGGTGAGCTTGGCCTGGATCAGCGCGGCCATCCCGGGTGTGAACGGGATACGGATGTCCACTTCGGGGAAGCAGAAGAAGCCGCGGTCGGCCCGCATCACCCGAAAGTCGTGTGCCACTGCCAGCATCGCCCCCGCGCCGAACGCATGACCGACTACGGCCGCCGCGGTGGGGATGGGCAGGGTCAGGAATCGGGCCAGCATGCCCTGCACCCGTCCCACATACCACTGCGTCTGGTCGCCGTGCGCCATCAGCCAATCCAGGTCGAGGCCGTTGGAGTAGAACTTGCCGCCCCCGGTGGTCACCAACCCCTGGGCGCCTGCGCCCACCACGTCATCGAGGTGGGTGTTGATCTCGTCGAGAAACTCAGGGGCGAAACGGTTTTCGGTGTCGCCGAGGTCGAGGACGGCGATCTTCTCTTCGTAGTCGAGGCTATTTCCGATGGTTCTTTCCTTTCTTCGGAGGTGGCGGTCCGACGTCGAGAACTGCCGAGACCGCCGCGCGTAGATGCGCACGGGCTGTGGCACTGCCAAGGCGTTTGCGTTGCAGCAGAATCGCCGTCGGCAGGTCAACGATGCAGGCGGTGATCGTGTCGACGGCAAGAGTGTCTTTGCGCTCCCACAGGTTGACCGCGAGCCTGATCATCAATCCGATCAGCTGCCGGTTGAGATCGCTTATCTCCGAAGTGATCTCGTCGGGCAGATTCACATCCACGACTTCCTTGCGCCGGACCGTCAGCAACAGTTCAGCGGATGCCGGATACTGCTCGGCGAATACCGCTGGCGCGTCAGCGGCAGCCACGACGGCCGCAACCGCGGCCTGCGGGCCTTCGTCCCGAAAGGCCTGATCAACCAACGTGTTCTGTACACAGAGAAATCGGCGTCCAGCTCGCAGCCAGGCATGGCCCAGCAGACCCGAGCGCGATCCGAAGGTGTGGTACAGCGCGCCGTTGGAGACGCCGACCGCAGCGCTGACTCCGCGAATGGTCACTGCGGCCGGACCGAATTCCACCGCCAACGATTCGACGGCGTCGAGTATTCGATCCGGTTCGTGCAGCCGCGGCCGGGGCATGGGCCGAAGCATAACAGAGCAATTGCTCTATTACTTGTCGTCAGGTTACCGCGCCGGGTGTACCGCTGCCGGCGGTAGTTCGTCGTTGCTGAGCTCGGCCGCCGTCGCGCGCACCCGCTTGCGGACCAGCATCCAGCCGCCGGTCAGGGCAGGTCCCGCGACGACCAGCGCGGTGAGGATCCAGGGGCCCCGCTCTGCGTCGAACGTCATCAGCACCACCACGCCGATCAGGAACGCCAAAGTCACAAAGCCGCTGTAGGGCGCCAACGGCATCCGGAACGCCGGCCGTTGCGTGACTCCGGCCTTATCCAGCCAATACAGCCGCAGCTGGCACGCGACTATCGTCCCCCAGGCCGCCAGCACGCCCAGGGCCGCGATGTTGAGCACGATCTCGAAGGCCTGACTCGGGGTGATCGCGTTGAGCACCACCCCGAACAAACCGATCACGCTGGTCAGCAGGATTCCACCGTAGGGGACGCCGTTCTTGGACATCCGCGCGGTGAACTTCGGGGCGCTGCCGTTGACCGCCATCGATCGCAGGATGCGACCGGTGGAGTACAGCCCGGCGTTCAGGCTGGAGAACGCGGCAGTGAGTACCACGACGTTCATCAGGCTGCCCGCGCCGCCGAAACCGATGTGCGAGAAAAACGTAACGAATGGGCTCTCGTTGTGTTTGTAGGTCGTGTACGGCAGCAGTAATGCCAACAGCGCGACGGACCCGACATAGAAGATCGCGATGCGGAAGACGACCGAGTTGATCGCGCGCGGCATGATCTTCTCCGGCTCCGCGGTCTCTCCTGCGGCGGTGCCGACCAGTTCGACTGCGGCGTAAGCGAACACCACCCCAGAGGTGACCAGCACGACCGGTAGCAAGCCGGTCGGCAAGAAGCCGCCATGTCCGGACCACAGGCTCGGCCCGGTGGTGTGACCGTCGACTTTGAAACGCCCGACCAGAAACACCACTCCGACGACCAAAAACGTCGTCAGCGCGACCACTTTGATCAACGCGGCCCAGAACTCCAGCTCGCCGAAGGCCTTCACCGAGATCATGTTCAACGACACCACGGCCACCAAAGCGACGAGCGCGATAGCCCACTGCGGGATCACCTGCAGAGCTGTCCAGTAGTGGACGTAGTTCGCGATCGCGGTGGAATCCACGATCGCGGCCATCGCCCAGTTCAGGAAATACATCCAGCCCGCAACGAACGCCACCTTCTCGCCGAAGAACTCGCGCGCATAGGACACGAAGGAACCCGACGACGGCCGACGCAGCACCAGCTCGCCCAGCGCGCGCAGGATCAGGAACACAAAACATCCGCAGACCCCGTAGACCAGGAACAGCGCCGGTCCCGCCGATAGCAGCCGGCCGCCGGCGCCCAGGAACAACCCGGTTCCGATGGCACCGCCGATCGCGATCATCGGTATCTGCCGGGGTCGTAGATCGTGGTGGTAGCCGGCGTCTTCACGCGCGAAAGACGACTGGTGCCGGTCGGCGGGACCGGGCGCGCTGGGCGGCGATGGCATCGAATTCCTATCGTCGTGGTGCAACGCTGCGGCGCCGGGCACGTCCGCTGAAGTGGGCTGGTGGCGAAACTATGCCACGACGTGATGTAGGCCTCAACCGATAGGGAACAAACTCGCGGAGACGCTCGTTGACCGCTCTGACAACCTTGAGTGAGCTAGACTCAACCTTGGCTTGACAACGGCACTCCGCCGAAGGCAGTCTTGAGCGCGGTTCACTCAGCAGCGTAGTGCTTACGAAGTTCGATTATCAGGAGGATCCACTATGGCTCGTGCGGTCGGTATCGACCTCGGGACCACGAACTCTGTCGTCGCCGTACTCGAGGGTGGCGACCCGGTCGTCGTCGCCAACTCAGAAGGTGCAAGGACGACTCCATCCGTCGTCGCGTTCGCGCGCAATGGCGAAGTGCTGGTCGGCCAGCCCGCCAAAAACCAGGCGGTGACCAACGTCGACCGGACCATTCGTTCGGTGAAGCGGCACATGGGCACCGACTGGTCCGTGGAGATCGACGGCAAGAACTACACCGCGCAGGAGATCAGCGCCCGCATTCTGCAGAAGCTGAAGCGCGACGCGGAAAGCTACCTCGGTGAGGACATCACCGATGCCGTCATCACGGTGCCCGCGTACTTCAACGACGCCCAGCGTCAGGCGACCAAGGAAGCCGGCCAGATCGCCGGCCTGGACGTCCTGCGGATCGTCAACGAACCCACGGCGGCTGCACTGGCCTACGGCTTGGACAAGGGCGAGAAGGAACAGACCATCCTGGTCTTCGACCTCGGTGGCGGCACGTTCGACGTGTCCCTGCTCGAGATCGGTGACGGCGTCGTGGAGGTCCGTGCGACCTCCGGTGACAACCACCTCGGTGGCGACGACTGGGATCAGCGCGTCGTCGACTGGCTGGTGGAGA
>JBAWAV010000578.1:0-5355 GCA_049589475.1 Mycobacterium sp. | reverse complement strand
GACGGCAGCCCGAGCACGCTCTCGGCGATGGTGTTGCGTTGGATCTCCGCGGTTCCCGCGCCGATGGTGGTCGCCCGGCTCATCAGGTAGCCGAACGTCCAGCGCCCGTTGTCGACGGCGTCGGGTGCCCGGCTGCCCAGTGCCGCATAGGGACCGGCCGCGCGCAGGGCGAGCGCGTGCATGTGCTGCTCGAACTCCGATTTCACCAACCGGTTCACCGATGCCACCCCGCCTGGATCCTCCCCGCGCAGCACCGCGGCCAACGCGCGTGCGCTGTTGGCGGCGATGGTGCGGACCCCGGATTCCAGCCGAGCGACGTCTTGGCGGACCAGCGGGTGCTCGTCGAGCCCTTGGGAGACAACAAGATCGATAACCCGGTCGACCGTGCGCCGGTACTTGAACTCGTCCGCTAGAAATGCGGTGGCCCGCTCGTGGCCCAGCGACGTACGCATGATCGACCAGCCCGCGCCCTCGTCGCCGACTACGTTGTCGACCGGCACCACCACATCGTCGAAGAAAACTTCGGCGAAGTGCGCCGCGCCACTGATGTCACGCAACGGACGCACCGTGATCCCCGGGGTTTTCATCGGGATCAGCAGATAGGTGATGCCGTCAGATGGTTTGTCCCCCGAACCCGTCCGAACCAGCGCGAACATCCAGTCGGCGCGGTCGGCCATCGTGGTCCACACCTTCTGGCCCGTCACCCGGTACAGGTCGCCGTCGCGGACCGCGCGGGTCGACAGCGACGACAGGTCACTGCCCGCACCGGGTTCGGAAAACCCTTGACACCAGAACTCGTCCGCCCGCAGCAACGGTGTCAGGAATCGATCCTTCTGCTCCCGCCTTCCGTGCGCGATCAACGTCGGGGCGAGGATGAACGACAGCGGACACGGATGCGGGGGCGCACCCGCATCCGTGGTCATTCGGTAGTAGTCAAGCTGATCGGCCAGCGACAAGTCGAGTCCACCAACTTCGCGGGGCCATCCTGGGGCGGCCAGCCCGCGATCGACGAGTTCGGCGTGCCACGCGCGGGCCACCGCGATGCGGTCGGGCTTCTCGCCGCTGCCCGCGGCGTCGGCCTGGCGGCGACGGAAATCGGCGAGTAGCGACTCGAGCCGAGGACGCCAATCAGCTGTCGCCATTACACTCCCACAAAGTCAACCTGGTTAACTACGTAAGCAAGTGTGCCGGTTAAAGCGGCCAGTTGGCAAGCACGCCTGTCAGCCGTCTTCGAGAATCAAGGCGAGTTCGGGGCACGCGGCCACTCCGTCTCGGGTGAGCTGCTCGTCTTCCGGCCGCACCTCGTGCTCTTCGAGGATGGAGTAGCCGGACTCATCGATCGGGAACAAATCCGGGTCGACGGCGTAGCACTGGGCGTGGCCCACGCACTTCGACTGCTCGAGACGAACCTTCATACAACCTCCTCAGCTCGACCGCCCAGGCGCGCGGTCTCGTCCAAGCTGTCAGCATAAGGCTAAAGCTTTAACTAATTTCAGAGTCCGACGGGCCTCATCATTTCTGACACTAGTGTCGATCTACGCTGCGAGCATATATGCTGTTTCAGTGCGTATTCAGAGTCATAGACTCTGTAGAGCGCACCCGATTCTGACGGTTATGCCCGGTACGGAGAAACTGCGATGACATTCGCGCTCAACGACGACGAGAGCATGCTGGTCGATACCGTGCGGACCTTCATCGACCGCGACGTCAAGCCCACGGTCCGCGACGTCGAGCACGCCAACGAGTACCCGGAAGCGTGGATCGAGCAGATGAAGCGCATCGGGATCTTCGGGCTTGCCGTGCCGGAGGAATACGGCGGTTCGCCGGTGTCGATGCCCTGCTATGTACGAGTGACCGAGGAGCTGGCCCGCGGCTGGATGAGCCTGGCCGGCGCGATGGGCGGGCACACCGTGGTGGCGAAGCTGATCTCGTTGTACGGCAACGACGACCAGAAACAGAAGTACCTGCCGCGCATGGCGAGCGGAGAGATGCGCGCCACGATGGCGCTCACCGAACCCGGCGGCGGCTCAGACCTGCAGGCGATGACGACCACCGCACGCACCGAAGGCAACGAGCTGGTGATCAACGGCGCGAAGACCTGGATCAGCAACGCCCGCAGGTCCGGCCTCATCGCACTGCTGTGCAAGACCGATCCACAAGCCGTGCCACGCCACAAGGGCATGTCGATCGTCCTGGTCGAACAAGGTCAGGGCCTCACCGTCTCGCGTGACCTCCCCAAGCTGGGCTACAAGGGCGTGGAGAGTTGCGAGCTGTCGTTCGACGGCTGCCGGGTACCGACTTCCGCGATTCTCGGCGACGAGCCGGGCAGAGGTTTCGCGCAGATGATGAAAGGCCTTGAGACGGGCCGCATTCAAGTGGCATCACGGGCGCTGGGTGTGGCGACCGCGGCGCTCGAGGACGCGCTGAAATACGCGCAGGAGCGGGAGAGCTTCGGGCAGCCGATCTGGAAGCACCAGTCGGTGGGGAATTACCTGGCTGACATGGCCACCAAACTGACTGCAGCACGCCAACTCACCCGCTACGCCGCCGAGAAGTACGACAGCGGCGAGCGGTGCGACATGGAGGCCGGGATGGCCAAACTGTTCGCGTCAGAGGTGGCCATGGAGATAGCACTCAACGCCGTCCGAATCCACGGCGGCTACGGATACTCCACCGAATACGACGTCGAGCGCTACTTCCGCGACGCCCCGCTGATGATCGTCGGCGAAGGAACCAACGAGATACAGCGGAACGTGATTGCCGCGCAGTTGGTTTCGCGAGGCAGCCTCTAGACGCTGGCGAGTTCCCGATCGCCCGCGTTCACCCTCGGGAAGTGGAGCATCCGGCGGGCGTTCTCCTCGACGATCAGCTTGCACTCGTCATCGGGTACGTCTGCGAGGACCTCGGCTGCCCGCTTACGCGAGTTCGGCCAGTTGGAATCGCTGTGCGGGAAGTCGATCTCGAGCATGATCCGGTCGACGCCGATCGCGTGCCGGTTCTTCAAGCCGTGCTCGTCGTCGATGAAGCAGCCCCAGAAGTGCTTGCGGAACAGATCCGACGGACGGGTGTCGAAATCGATCTTCTGGTAGTAGCGATGCCGCTCCCACACGTAGTCGGTTCGCTCCAGGATGTAAGGCACCCAACCGATGCCGCCCTCGGCCAGTGAAATCTGCAGATCGGGGAACTGCTGGAGCTTGCCCGAGAACAGCAGGTCAACGGTGCTCCACATCAGGTTGGTCGAGAACAGCGCCGTCGCAACCGCGAACGGTGCGTCGGGCACCGCCATCTGACCCGGGACCGGCTTGATCGTCGAGAACGAGAAGCCTGGCACGAAGGAACCGGACCCGAAGTGCAGCGACACCGGCATCTTGGCGTCCGAGCAGACCCGCCACAAGCCGTCCCAATGATCGGAGTGGAACGACGGCAGACCCAGCGGCACCGGGCTGTCCGGGAACGAGATCGTGCGCGCACCCTTTGCGGCGACGCGCTCTGCCTCGGCCACGCATGCGTCGATGTCCCAGGTCGGCAGGATCGCCAACGGGATGTAGCGCTCGGGCGCCACCGAGCACCATTCGTCGATGTAGAAGTCATTCCACGCCTTGGTGCACAGCAGCGCCAGGTCTTTGTCCTCCGCACGCTGGAACGTGCCGCCGCCGAATCCCGGGAACGACGGGAAGCACAACGCCGACTGCACACCGTCGAGGTCCATGTCGGCGACCCGGGCGACCGGGTCATAGCAGCCCGGAATCATGTCTTCGTAGCGGACGGGATCCATGCCCCACTCCTCCGGCGGTTTGCCGGCGACCGCGTTCAGGCCGATGGTCGGGAAGACCTGCCCGTCGTAGTGCCACAGGTGCATACCGTTTTCCTCGACGATTCGCGGGCCTTGTTCGAGGTACTTCTGCGGCAACCGGTCCTGCCACACCCGTGGGTGCTCGACCAAGTGGTCGTCGACGGACACGATCTGGTGGTCATCCTGAAGCGGCATGATGCTCCTTCGCATCTAACGATCTGTCGTAATTTTCTGACGTATCGTCTTGTTTTCTGACGGTTCGTCTCACAGACTATATGACACACGCCACATTCGTCCAGCAGTTGAGAGGCCCGACATGGAACCCACGGACCGACCCGTCGACGACGCAGGCCGGGACAAGGTCGACGAAGACGACCACGACCTGCTGACCTTCGGCGAGGCGGGCGAACGGCTTCGCCTCGAGATCGCCGCGGCCGCGCGAGAGGTTCAAGGGCTGCGGCAATCCGGGCCGGTCGAGGCGCTCGAGAAGGCCCAGGCCCGATTCGAGGCGCTTCGGTCGGCCGCCGCCCGCAACAGCGCACAACCCATCAACGACGCCAACTTCGAGAAGTTCTTCGGATATCCCGGCAAGGCCAAGCGCAACCTGCCCGGAGCGCCGTCGGCCCAATGAGGGTGTCGGATACTTCTGGAATGGCCCGCACTCCCGACAAGCTGCGGCGCCCCGGCTATGCCCCCGCGACCAATGCCGGCGTGGGGCGCCGCGGACTGCACACCCGGGAGCGCATACTTGGGTGCGCCGCAGAAGTGTTCCTGGCCAACGGATTTCACGCCACATCGCTTGACGCCATCGCCAAGGCGGCCCACGCCTCCCGCGCGACCGTTTATCAGTACTTCGCCGGCAAGGAGGAGATCTTCCGCGAACTCAGCGCGCTGGCCGAGCACGATGTGCTCGCACACGGCGATCACCTCGGCGGGCTCGGCCCGACGGTCGACGGTGTCGAGTCGCTGCACAGGTGGCTAGTCGAATGGGCGGACCTTTACGACGCCCACGCTGCGGTATTCGCCGAGTTTCCGGGCATCGGCACGGCCACCGGGTTGTCGGTCATCGATGCGAGCGCGGCAGCCGACCAGTTTCACAAGACAGTCACCGATCGGCTGCGCAGGGCGCGCCTGCGGGATCTGGACCCCGACGACGCGGCCGCAGCATTGGGGCGTATCCCCCACATGGTTCACCTCTATGAGTACCGAGCCATGTTCCCGTTGCCCGATCGCGCGACCGTGACGTGGTCATTGACCGTCGCATTGCAGCTGATGCTGTTTCCCGAAACCCCGACCGACGTTTTGCAGGCGGTTACACCGCCGGCAACAAACCGGGGCGAGCAAAGAACACCCCGCCCCGTCAACGGTGCCGCGGCTACACCTGCGCCGATTGACGTGTCGGGCTCGCCGGTTCCGCAGGACGTGCTGTCGGTCAGTTCGGCATTGTTCGCCGAACGCGGCTACTACGCCGTCAGCATGGAGGACATCGCGGCCGCTGCCGACGTGAGCCGAGCGACGTTGTACCGGTACTTCAGCACCAAGGACACGATCCTGGCCGAGCT
>JBAWAV010000577.1:0-13557 GCA_049589475.1 Mycobacterium sp. | reverse complement strand
CTGCGCTCCCACCGACAGCCAGTACTGGGCGCGCTCGGAGTCGATCTGAATCAGGCTGGGTTCCTCTTTGGGGTGGTACCGGCCGATGACCTCGATGGCGCGGCCTTCGCGACGGGTCCGCGAGTCGGCGACCGCTATGCGGTACTGCGGGTTGCGGATCTTGCCGAGCCGGGTGAGCTTGATTTTTACAGCCATGGTGAAACGACATCTCCTACGAATGTCACGCTGCAATTCAGCGATTCGGGCGGGTTGTCCGGATCCGGTTTTGCCTCGCGTGTATGACCGCCGGACAAGCACCGCGGTGACGGTGGGTCGCGCGACGGACAGCGGCCTATTGTGCCAGAACCAGGCCTCGAGTCAGAAATTCGCTCCGAGCGGGGCCGGTCACAGAATTTTCTGGAAGCACTTGGTTTCCACGCGCTTGGTCATCCGCCAACCTTCCGCGGTGCGCAGAAACTCGTCGTCGTACCACAGCCCGCAGAACATCACCTGGTCCTTCTCGCCACCCAGGACCATCGGGTTGAAGCAGATCGTTCGCGACGCCGCGGTGTCCCCGTCGATGCGGACCGAGAAGTTGCCGAGCATGTGGGCATACATCGGGAAATTCGGCAGCACCTCCGCCAACCAGGCCTTGACCTGCGGATAGCGGCCCTCGATGCCGCCGAGTGCGGTGTAGTCGATGTAGGCGTCCGGGGTGAACACCGCGTCGAGGTCGTCGAAGTGACGGGTATCGATCGCCGTCGAGTAATCGACGATCAGCTGCTGGATCTCCAACCGGTCAGAGATTTCGGCCTGGCTCAACATGGGTCGATTGAACACCCGCGACCGCGGCGGCAAGCAGCGCGGGCCGGTAAGGTGCCTTGCCATGCGGATGGTCCTGGCCGCAGTCGCGGCCACTTTGTCCCTCGTCATCAGCGGCTCGACCGCTTGGGCTGACGCCGGCATACAACCGATCGGCTCCGTACCGATCCCGGACGGCCCGGCTCAGACCTGGCTGGTTGCCGACCTGGATTCCGGTCAGGTGCTGGCTGCCCGCGACGAAAATCTGCGCCACCCGCCTGCCAGCACCATCAAGGTGCTGCTGGCGCTGGTGGCGCTGGACGAGCTGAACCTGGATTCGACCGTGATCGCCGACGAGGCCGACAGCCATGCCGAATGCAACTGTGTCGGCGTGAAAGCCGGCCGCAGCTACACGGCGCGCCAGTTGCTGGACGCTCTGCTACTGGTCTCGGGCAACGACGCCGCCAACACGTTGGCGCACATGCTGGGCGGCCCCGGCGCCACGGTGGCGAAGATGGACGCCAAGGCGGCCTCGTTGGGCGCGGTGAACACCCACGCGTCGACCCCGTCCGGCCTGGACGGACCCGGCGGATCGGGGTGGTCGACGGCCCACGATCTGGCCGTCATTTTCCGCGCGGCGATGGCCAATCCGGTGTTCGCCCAAATCACCGCCGAGCCGTCGGCGCCGTTCCCCGGCGAGAATGGCGACCACCCGATCGTCAACCAGGACGAGTTGTTGCAGCGCTACCCGGGCACGATCGGCGGCAAGACCGGCTTCACCGACGCCGCGCGCAAGACCTTCGTCGGCGCCGCCGCACGCGGGAGCCGTCGCCTGGTGGTGGCCATGATGTACGGGTTGGTGCACGAGGGCGGGCCGACCTACTGGGATCAGGCCGGAAACCTGCTCGACTGGGGTTTCGCCCTGAACCCGCAGTCGGCAATCGGCGCGCTGTAGGCCATTGCGGACACCCGCGGCGGTTTGGGCTAGTCTTCTGTTGCCGCGGCGTTGTATTGCGCAGCAGTCCAATATGAGCGTCCACGGTTCGGAGTCGATTCGCGTCGACACCGTCCATGGGTTGAGTCCGACAGCCATTGCCAACGAGCCTGCGTCGCAAGCAGCCGATGCTGGTACCCGTAAGGAATGAGATATCGATGATGGCCGACAACCAACATGCTGCATCCGGCTCCCCACCGCACCCTGACAAGGACGACTTCCACGCTTCGGAATCATCTGTCGACGGGCTGGCGGTGGTATCCGTCAGCGGCAGCGTGGACATGCTGACCGCCCCCGGGCTGGCTGAAGCCATCGAGACCGCGCTCGCCAAGGAGCCCAGCGGCCTGATCGTGGACTTGACCAAGGTCGAGTTTCTCGGCTCGGCCGGCATCAGCGTGCTGATGAAGACCCGTGACACTCTCGGCGAAGCCACCCCGTTCTGCGTGGTCGCAGACGGGCCCGCCACCCATCGGCCGCTCACCTTGCTCGGCATCAATGAGCTGATGCACTTGTCCCGGCGGCTCGACGATGCGGTCAGCAAGCTCACTGACCGCTGACTTCTCAGGCTGTCAGGCCGACTCCGCTCAACAACGACGTCAGTAATGCGATCCGCTCGTTCTCGATGTCAGGTTGCGGCAGCACCGCTCGTAGCATCGCGGCCCCGTCGAACGTGTTGGTCAGCAGCGCGACCAGAACCGGGAACATCTCCTGCGGAAAGTTGTCGGCACCGGGCAACGCGCGCGCGGCGTCGCAGATCTTGCTGGTGTATTGCTCGAGCACGTGTTGCAAAGTGGCATTGAGTTTTTCGTCCGTGCGCGCGGCGATCATCAGTTCATAGAGCACCGCGTTGGTGGAACTGCTGGTGATGTCTCGCAGAATGGTCAGGCCGGCCTCCAGCGCCGGCCGGTCTGACGGTATCGCGGCGACCTGCTTGGTGAACGAATCCAGTTGTCGCCGAAGCACTTCGTAGGCCGTGGCGGCCATGAAGTCGCCCATGGTGTCGAAGTGCCGGAACAGCGCCCCGACCGATACCCCGGCGCGCTTGGTGATCACTGCCGCGGACGCCCGGGCGTATCCCACCTCGATGATCGTGGAGATGCTGGCCTCGAGCAGACGCGCCACCGTCTCTTCCCGGCGCTGCTGCTGGGTTCTGGCCATCTGGGGCCTACACGCTCGAACCGGCGAGTTGCGAGTGTCCGGCGCCGGCGCGCAGATAGCGACCAGACTTCACCGTCTTTCCGTAGCCCTCACGGAATTGACCGTTGCGGAACACAATTGCGCCGCCCACGCCGGTCGCCACCACCGTGGCGTCGTTGCGATTGACCATGCGGCTCAGGTCGCCGTAGAACGGGACCTTCTCCTCGTGATAAGAGTCCACCGAGTCATCGAGGCCGGCGGGGTCGATGACCACGAAATCCGCTCGGTCACCTTCGCGTAACGTGCCGGCGTCCAGACCGAACCACTCGGACACCTCGCCGGTCAGCCGGTAAACCGCGTGCTCGATGGTCATGAATGGCCGGCCGTCTCGGTAACCGTCCAGCACGCGCTTGAGCAGGCGCAGCGAGGAGTTATAGAACGCCATGTTGCGCAGATGCGCGCCGGCGTCAGAAAAGCCCATGTGGATGCTCGGTTCGGTGGCCAGTTTGTTCAGTTGCTTGGGCCGATGGTTGGCGACGATCGTGGTCCAGCGCACGTTGCGCTCGCCGTTCTCGACGAGGACATCGAGAAACGCATCCAGCGGGTGTATCCGCCGCTCCTCGGCGATCGCGCCGAAACTCTTGCCGATCAGCGCACTGTCGGGGCATTCGACGATCACCGCTTCGTGGAAGTCCTTGTGCCACAATGACGGACCGAATTTCTTGCGATCGAATTGGCGGCGGAACCTGCGCCGGTATTCCTTGTCGGCCAGCAGCGTGTTGCGCTCCAGCTGATCACGCAGGTGCAACGCCGCGGTCCCGGCGCCGAACTCTTCGAAGACCGGTAAGTCGATCCCGTCGGAGTAGAGCTCGAACGGCACCGGAAGGTGCTGGAAGCGCACCTTGGAGCGCAGCACGAAGTTGAGCAGCCGGGTGCCCAGACCGAACACGTACACGGCAAACGGCATCGACTTGGCATCGGCGGACACCAGCAGGCTCATCCGAACGCCTTTGCGCAGTCCGAACATTGGGCTGCTGGACAGGAAGAACAACAGTCCCGACTCCGCCTTGGCCACGTTCGGCGCACTCTGCAGAATCCGGCCCCGCTTGCGCAGCACCTTGATCAGCTTGCGGCGTTCACGCCATGTCGCGAACGTGGACGGTAGTGCGCGAGAACGGAATCGCTCGCCGTCGAGCTTGTCGATTGCGGCGTCCATCCCGGACATGCCGAGCATGCCGGCGCCCAGCGCGTCATCGAGCATCGCCGCCATCTTGTCGAGCTCTGCGTCGGTGGGCTCCACGGTGTGGTCGGTGGCGCGATCGAGGCCCAGCACCGCGGTTCGCAGGTCCGAATGACCAAGCAGCGAGCTGACATTGGGGCCCAACGGCAGGCTGTCGATCGCATCTACATATTCCGCGGGCGTCGTCCAGGTCTTGTTGTCTTCCAATGCACCGAGGACGAACTTGCGCGGTACCGCCTCGACGCGGCTGAACAGGTCTGCGGCGTCGTCGGTGTTGGCGTAGACCGTCGACAACGAGCACATGCCTAGCAGCACGGTCGTGACACCGTGGCGCACCGACTCGCGCAACCCGGGATCGAGCAACACCTCGGCGTCGTAGTGGGTGTGCACGTCGACGAAACCGGGGATGACCCACTTGCCTTTCGCGTCGATGACTTCCGCGCAGCCGGCCTCGTCCAGCGGGCTGGAGGAGACCGTGGCGACAATGCCGTCGCGGATGCCCAGCGTGCGGGTCTGCGGTGTGCTGCCCGTGCCGTCGAACCACAAGCCGTCGCGAATGATCACGTCGTAGGTCACTTTCGTCCTCCGCATCGTTGGGGTGCAGCGACGCTAACATAGATAGCGAGCACTCGCAATCTTCTTTGCCTCGCTAAAGCCGTCCTCTGGTCCTGCGACGACGCGCCTTGGGGCTCACCGCGCCGAGAAGCCCGGTCAGCTCGGCAACCGAGATCTCGTCGAGACGCCGCACCGCGTCGATGATCTCGGCCCGCAGTGCGGAATCGGCGAACGGTTCGCCGAGCCAGTGAAGTTTCTCCACGACCCGATCCCACGACATCGGCCGGCTCGGCGAGCCCTCGAAGTCAGCTTGTTCGAGGTGGAATTCCCGGCCGTCGGTGGTCGCGATGTGCACGCGAGCCTGCGTGCGCTCGGGATAGGCCGCGGTCAGGTCGTCCGCGGCCCGGGCGTCCACCCGCGTCAGCAATTCCTGGACGTCGGGTCGGCACACCCGTTCAGTCTCGAGCTGTTCGGGCCCCACCTGGCCGTCCAGCAGGGCGACGGCGACGAGGTATTTCAGGTTGTAGTCGGCCTGTTCCTTGGTCGACGGGCGGTCTTTGTCGCCGAAGCTACCGCCACCGGCGATGTCGAATGCGCCCTGGAAGACCTCGAGTGTCACCGACGCGACGTCGGCCGCGGTGATGCCGTGCTCCTCGCGAAGCGCCAGCGTCGCATCGATGACGACCTGGCCGTGGATCAGCGAGCAGTACTGCTTGAGGTAGGTCTGCTCGACGGCGGTCAGGGACCGGTCGGATGTGCGCAGGTCGATCGGCTGGTCGAACAACTGCTCCAGGCCGTTTGGGCCCTCGAAAAGCGCACGGGGCCCGGTGATTCCGCGGCCCGCGAGCATCGTCGCGTACACGGCGCGCATTCCGGTGATGGCCGGCGAGATTCCTTTCCAGGTCGAGACGGGCTCGGTGTGTACCGCGGCAAGCGACACGTTGTCCACGGCCGACGCGGCGATCGCATCGGCGGTGTGCTCGGCGTCCAGACCGAGCAGCCTCGCCGAGCCGGCGGCTGCCGACATCGCCAGCTGCAGCGCGTGATTGAGGCCGCGACCCATGACGGGAACCTGTGCGCTGAAACGGCATTGGATCTCGTAGGCGATGGCAAGTGCCAGCAGGAAATCCGCGCCGCTGGCCTCGGCGTGTTCGGC
The DNA here is from genome assembly GCA_049589475.1 of Mycobacterium sp. Classification (GTDB taxonomy): domain Bacteria; phylum Actinomycetota; class Actinomycetes; order Mycobacteriales; family Mycobacteriaceae; genus Mycobacterium. Next base: position 7,695 of record JBAWAV010000577.1, on the reverse strand, counting down.
GACGGCCAGCACCGCGCCGAAGTTGTCCGCGGGATGGCACAGACCACCCGGGGTCAGATACGTGTCGAGCAGGTCGGGGTAGCGCACCAGGACCGCGTTGAAGAATGCCGATTGATCCACCGAGGCGCGGCCACCGCCCACAAACGTCGTCGTCGGGCGGCCGCTGAACTGTTCGGCATGCGCCCGGATCGCGGGGATGAGTTCCCCGTCGAGAGCGCCGAGCGCACAGGCGATGCTGTCCAGCACGTTGCGCTTGAGCATGGCCAGCGCATGATCACTCAGGTCGGACAAGGCTGCGTTCGCCACAAATCGTCCCAGCCGGTCGGCCGTATATGCAGCAGGTGCACTGGTCATAATGCTTTTCTTTCGAATACCGTTGGGGCGCTCGGATTGTCGTCTCTGGCGAGCTCGATGCGTCGGCGCATGTCCGCTGACATGTCCGGCATCGCGCTCAGGTCGAACCAGCGCGCTGCGAGATTCTCGTCGTCGGCGGCGAACGGCTCTCCCCCGGTCCAGTCCATCCGGAATACATGGTCGAGGTACTGCGCGTGGTCGCCGTTGGCATACACGACCGGGCGGGTGACGTGCACCCAGGCCAACCGTCTCGGCGTGACGTGAATACCGCTTTCTTCCAGCACTTCTCGCACCGCGCTGTCGGCCGGGTCCTCCCCTGGGTCGACGATCCCGGTCACTGGGGTCCAGGCGTGGTTGTCAGCCCTTTTCACCAGCATCACCTGTTCATCGCGGATGACGACAGCGGTAATGGCGAGCAACCACAACGGTGCGGGTCCCACGTGTCGGCGAAGCTCGACGATGAATTCCGGGATCGGCATAGTCCCGTTCTAACAGAGACCGCCACGAGGACATCTATAAAGCGGTCGTGGACCAGTTGCAGGAGAAGCTGCAGATACGGCGGGAGGACGTTTTCTTCAACCTCATGACGGTCCAACCAGCCGACTGGTCCATGGGCAACGGTGAGGCCACTTACATCAATGTGGTGCCGACCGACCGCCTCGATCCGAACTCCATCAAGGCCTGACCGACTCGTCCAGTTCGCTCGTTCAGTAGAACTGCCCGCGCAGGACGACCACGTCCGCGCGATGCAGCACCTCGGGGCCGTAACGGGGATCGTCGTAGTAGCACAACAGGTCTGCCGAAGCGCCGTCGTCGAGGCCTGGACGGTCGAGCCAGTCACGGGCGTCCCAGCACGCCGCGCCGAGCGCGTCGGTGGGGGTCATCCCGATGCGCGTCAGCGCCTCGACCTCGTCGCCGATGCGCCCATGGGCGATCATGCCGCCCGCATCGGTGCCGGCATAGATCGGCACGCCGGCCTCACGGGCCGCGGTCAACCGGGGATAGCAGTTGGCGTACAGGTCGCGCATGTGAGCGGCGTAGACGGGATACTTCGCCGCGGCGTCGGCGATGCCGGGAAAGTTCTCGACGTTGATCAGGGTCGGCACCAGCGCGGTTCCGTGGTCGACCATCAACGCGATGATGTCGTCGGTGAGCCCCGTGCCGTGCTCGATGCAGTCGATCCCTGCCCGGATCAGACCGGGCAGCGCGTCCTCGCCGAAGACGTGCGCGGTCACTCGTGCACCATTGGCGTGGGCGGCGTTGATCGCTTCGGTCAGCACGCCGTCGGACCACAATGGCGCCAAATCGCCTGCGCCACGGTCGATCCAGTCGCCGACCAGTTTTACCCAGCCGTCCCCGCGCTGCGCCTGCAGGGCCACTGCGGCGGGAAGCTGCGACTCGTCTTCGATGTCGATCGGCAGGCCGGGCATATATCGCTTGGGGCGGGCCAGATGCCGGCCGGCGCGAATGATGCGAGGCAGGTCGTCGCGGTTATCGAGGCTGCGCGTGTCGATCGGCGACCCGCAGTCGCGCAGCAGCAACGCGCCGACCTCGCGCTCGGCTTCAGCCTGGGCGATCGCCTCGTCGAGTTCGACGCCGCCCTGCGGCCCCAGCCCGACGTGGCAGTGCGCATCGACCAGCCCGGGCAGGATCCAGCCGCCGTCGAAAATCGTCTCAGCGTCATCGACCGGGTCGCGGCTGATCCGTCCGTCGACGATCCACAGTTCGATGGGGTCTTCGTCGGGCAGGCCAATCCCTCGAACGTGGTGTGGCACTACTTATTGCCCGGGAAGTTCAGCTTGGACAAATCGAAATTAGCCAGCCCGGGCGGCAATTCGTCGAGACCCTGCGGCATGTTCGACAGGTCCGGGAACCCGGCGGGCATGCCCGCGCCGAGCGGGCCACGGACCTTGGGCGCAGTGGGCCCGAACTTCTTACCCTTTTTGCCTTTGCCGCCTTTGCCTTTGGCGTTTTTCCGGGTCGCCGACTTGCGGCCCAGCCCGGGTATGCCCATCCCGCTCACCATCGACGACATCATCTTGCGGGCTTCGAAGAAGCGGTCGACCAGTTGATTGACCTCCGAGACCGTCACACCGGATCCGTTGGCGATGCGCAGCCGTCGCGACGCGTTGATGATCTTCGGGTCGGCCCGCTCCTGCGGCGTCATGCCGCGGATGATGGCTTGCAGCCGGTCGAGTTGGCTGTCGTCGACGGCGGCCAGCGCCTCTTTCATCTGGCCCGCGCCGGGCAGCATGCCCAGCAGGTTGCCGATCGGACCCATCTTGCGGATCGCCAGCATCTGCTCGAGGAAGTCCTCGAGGGTGAGTTCGCCGGACCCGATCTTGGCGGCGGCGTCCTGGGCCTGCTGAGCGTCGAAGACCTGCTCGGCCTGCTCGATCAGGCTGAGCACATCGCCCATGCCGAGGATGCGGCCGGCCATCCGGTCCGGGTGGAAGACGTCGAAATCCTCGAGCTTCTCGCCGGCTGACGCGAAAAGTATCGGCACGCCTGCTATTTCACGGACCGACAGCGCCGCGCCGCCTCGGGCGTCACCATCCAGCTTGGTCAGCACCACACCGGTGAAGCCGACACCCTCGCCGAATGCCTGCGCGGTGGCCACCGCGTCCTGACCGACCATGGCGTCCAGGACGAACAGCGTCTCGTCGGGATCGACGGCGTCGCGGATGGCGGCGGCCTGGGCCATCATCTCCTCGTCGATACCCAGCCGTCCGGCGGTGTCGACGATCACCACGTCGAAATGCTTGGCGCGCGCTTCGGCGAGCCCGGCGGATGCCACGGTCACCGGATCGCCCGGACCGGCCGGGAGGTCGTTATCCGGTGAAGCGCCCGGATGCGGCGCGAAGACAGCGACACCGGCCCGCTCGCCGGTGATGCGCAGCTGGTCGACGGCGCCGGGCCGCTGCAGGTCGCAGGCCACCAATAGCGGGGTGTGGCCCTGATTGCGCAGCCACAGCGCCAACTTGCCGGCCAGGGTGGTCTTACCCGAACCCTGCAGACCGGCCAGCATCACCACGGTCGGCGGAGTCTTCGCGAACGCCAACTGGCGGGTCTGGCCGCCCAGGATGGCGATCAGTTCGTCGTTGACGATCTTGACGACCTGCTGGGCCGGGTTGAGAGCTCCAGATACCTCGGCGCCCTTGGCCCGTTCTTTGATGCGGCCGACGAATGCCCGGACCACGGGGAGCGAGACGTCGGCTTCCAGCAGAGCCAGCCGGATTTCGCGGGTGGTGGCGTCGATGTCGGCGTCGGTTAGCCGGCCCTTGCCGCGAAGTCCTTGCAGGGCTTCGGTGAGCCGATCGGACAGCGATTCAAACACGCAGCCCAGCCTAGCGGTGTGACGATGCGGAGGGCGCGGCACGGAGTCGGCCTGAGTAGCGCGAGTGTGAAGCCAGCCGCACACTCGCCGACGAATGTGCGCCAGGACGCACATTGGCAGGGCGACAATGCCGACATGCTCGAGGTGATCGACAAGGGCTCTGTCAGCCAAGCGCATCCGGTGCCGCTGCTGTTCGTGCACGGCGGCTGGCATTCGGCGTCATGCTGGGCCAACTTCGTGGACTTCTTCGCCGATGCCGGCTACCGCGCGGTGGCGCTGAGCCTGCGCGGCCACGGTGGCAGCTCCACCGCGAAGCGCTTCCACGCGTGCTCGATCGCCGACTACGTCGATGACGTGCGCACCGTCGCCGACAGCCTCGGCGGACGCCCGGTCCTGGTCGCGCACTCGCTGGGCGGCTTCGTCGTGCAGCGATACCTGGAGAACCACGATGCCCCGGCGGCAGTTCTGATGGCGTCGGTGCCGCCGCAGGGCGTGCTGGGCTTGGCGATGCGCATCTGGAGCCGGCATCCCTGGATTTCGATGCGCTCGCTGCCGGTCGGCAACCTGACCGGGTTCATCGGCACCGCGCCGCTGGTCCGTGAGCACCTGTTCAGTGCCCACACGCCCGCCGAGATCGTGGAATCGAGCGCGACCAGTGTGCAGTCCGAAGCGGTGCGCGCTTCCCTGGTCGACCCGATGATCCGGCGGGTGCGGGCCAGCCGGGTCCGAACCCCGATGCTTGTTCTGGGCGCCGCGGACGACGGCATGGTCACCGACGCCGAAGTGCGCGCGACAGCACGGGCTTACCGGACCGACGCGGAATTCTTTGCCGACATGGGCCACAACATGATGCTCGAACCTGGGTGGCGCTCCGTCGCCGAGCGCATCGACGCGTGGCTGGCGACCCGCGATCTGAGCTAGGCGGCGCCTTGGCCGTCCTTCGGCGATTCCAGCACGGCCAGCAGATGATGCTCGATCGCCGACCGGGTGCTCGAGCCGGGCTCCCCTGCCGCCTTGGCCGCGGCGCTGCGCTTCGGCAACACGATGCAGAACACGTCGTCGACCATCGATCCCCGGGTAGTGACCTTGGCCCAGTCGATGCTCACCCCGGCCCGCTCCAGCGCGCCGGTGAGCAGCGCGAGCAGACCAGGACGGTCGTTCGCGCGGATTTCGATGATCAATCGGCCGGGTGTGCCGTCGAACCACAAGATCCGCGGCGGCGCGGTCGGGTAGTGAACGGGAACCGCGGTCGGCACCTCACCGACGGGCTTGGGGTGCGTCGCGCCCGCGCGCGCCTCCAGGGTGCTCAACACGTCGACCTGCCCGCCGAGCGCACGGATGAGCTGCTGGCGCAGCAAGCCGGCCGCCGGCGGGCTACCGAAATGCGGTGAGACGACGAATTCGCTGATCGCGACGCCGTCTTGGATGTTGACCGACGCCGAATGCACGCGCAGTGAGTTCAGCGTCAGCACACCGGCGGCCTTGGACAGCAGCCCGCGCTGATCCGGGGCGATGACCACCGCGTGGTGGAGCCGCTGGCCGCCTGGTCGCAGCTGGACGTGCACCTTACGATCGGCGGCCAACGTGATGTACTCGGGGTCGAGCGGGTCGGCTTCCGGCAGCGCCTCGCCATTCATCGCCATGCGGCTACGGCGCACGAGGTCGCCGACCAGCGTCGCCTTCCAGTCACTCCACACCCCGGGCCCGGTGGCCAGTGAGTCGGCTTCGCTCAGCGCGTGCAAGACGTCCAGCAGCACCGGGTCCCCGTCCAACGCCTCACAGACCGTGGCGATGGTCTTCGGGTCGTTGAGGTCCTGTCGGATCGCGACTTTCGACAACAGCAGGTGATGGAAGACCAGTTTGGACAGCATTTCGACGTCCGAGGGCCACATGCCCAGTCTGCTGCCGATCTGAGTAGCCAATTGCGCCCCCAGCACGCTGTGGTCGACACCGCGTCCTTTGCCGATGTCGTGCAGCAGCGCCGCCAGCAGCAACAGATCGGACCGAGCCACCCGCGTCGTGAATATCCTTGCCCGCGAAACGGTTTCGGCCAGGTGACGGTCGACCGTCCAGATATGCACGACGTCGCGCGGCGGCAGGTCGCGGACCGCGCCCCATTCGGGGAACAGCCGGCCCCACAACCCGGTGCGGTCCAACGTCTCGATGACCGCGATGGTGTCCGGGCCTGCGGCCAACAACACCAGCAGGTTGTCCAACGCATCCCGCGGCCACGGCGTCGGCAATTCCGGTGCGGTGTCGGCCAGCCGGCTCAGCGTCGAGACCGCAATCGGCAGCCCGGTGACCGCCGACGCCGCCGCAACCCGCAGCAGCAGCGCGGGGTCGCTTTGCGGTCGGGCATCGCGGGCAAGCACGATTTCGCCGGCGTACTCGACGACTCCCTCGTCCAGGGGACGGCGGGGACGCCGCCGGATCGCCGAAATCCCGCGCCGCGGTAGCGCATTGGCGGCGGTGCGCAGCCCGGCGTCGACGCGGTAGCTGATGGTGCGGCCCACATCGGACAGCGCGCGCGACAGGTCGAAGCGGTCACCGATGTGCAACGCCGCGCTGATCTCGTCGGCGAATTGGGCCAGCACCAGATCATGCCCGCGACCGGAGACGCGGTGCAGTTCGGTGCGGACGTTGAGCAGCGTCAGGTGCGCGCCGGTCAGCGAACCCAACGGGTCGTCCGCTTCACCCGCGGCTAGCCGGTCGGTTAGGTGAGCGATGGCCAGCGCGTCGAGCAGCTGAACGTCACGCAACCCGCCGCGACCCATTTTGAGATCCGGTTCGGCGCGGTGCGCGATCTCGCCACCGCGGCGCCACCGGGCGTGGGTCTCTTCGACGAGTTCGCCGAACAGCGACTGGATTTGGGTGCGCCATTGGCGACGGATTCCCTCGATCAGCCGATCCGAGAGCTCCTGGTCGCCCCCGATGTGCCGGGTATCGAGCATGGCCAGACAGGCCGAAACGTCTGCACTGGCGACCTTCAGGGTCTGCGGTACGGTTCGAACGCTGTGATCGAGCCGAATGTTGGCGTCCCACAACGGATACCACAGCGAGTCGGCGGCCTCCCGTACCTCTTCGGTGGGCTTGTCGTCGTGCAGCAGCAGCAGGTCCAAGTCGGAGTACGGCACCAACTCGCGCCGGCCCAGTGAACCGGTCGCGACAATGGCGAAGCCGCTGCCCGCGGTGATTCCGATCTCGGATGCCTTTGTGGTGAGCCAGAATTCGTGCAGCTCACCCCAGGCCTCCCGCAGCGCTGCCGAATCCAGCTCATTGGGCCCGCGTGCGAGCAGCTTTTCCCGGGCACCGGCCAGATCGCTGGCCGCTGCCTTGGGCTTGACCGCCGCACCTTGCGACGAGTCCGGCTCGCGTTGTTTCATTCCGAAGGAATCATCACACGGCCAGCGTCAGATCGCGTCGGCTCCGCGCTCGCCGGTGCGGACCCGCACCACGGTTTCCACCGGGCTGACCCACACTTTGCCGTCACCGATTTTGCCGGTGCGAGCCGACCGCACGATACTGTCCAGCACCTTGTCGGCGTCGTAGTCCTCGACCAACACCTCGACACGGACCTTCGGCACGAAGTCGACGGAGTACTCGGCACCGCGGTAGACCTCGGTGTGCCCCTTCTGGCGCCCGTACCCTTGAACTTCGCTGACCGTCATCCCCAAGGTTCCGACCTGTTCAAGGCTGGCTTTGATGTCCTCGAGCGTAAACGGCTTGACGATCGCGGTGATCAGCTTCATTTCTATTCCGCCTCTACTTTGTCGTCCACTCGATCTTCCGCTCCGTTAGCACTGTCCGGAACCGGCGTACTCGCATGGGGAAGAACAGAGCCGGTTGCTGTCGCGAAATCGTAACCGCTCTCTGCGTGCTGAGATTCGTCGATACCGGCTGCTTCTGCCTCTGGAGTCAGACGAAGCCCCATCGTGTATTTGAGTATCAGGGCAATGATAAGGGTGCCGACGGCGGAGTAAATGAGAACGCTGAACGCGCCGACC
>JBAWAV010000576.1:0-2889 GCA_049589475.1 Mycobacterium sp. | reverse complement strand
GGCCACGCCGTCGATGTGCAGTCCCCGGGTGGCCAGCAGCAGCACGGCGACCGCGAGCATGCCGGCCAGCGGGTGACCCACGCCGAATGCGAAGCCGCCGGCCCATGTCACGCCCGCGGCCAGCGCGCCGAGTGCCGCGCCGACCACCGGGAGCGCGGTCATCGCGCCGCCGCCGAACGGCCGGTCCGACCCGGCAGGCAGCGGAAGGACGGTCTCGAACGCGAAAGCCGTTGCCAGTGGACCGATCACGATGGGGCGGGGCGGTCGGTGACGTGGGCGTCGGCGAAGGTCGCCATGGACGACAGCGTGGCCACCGCCGCCCGCAGCACCGGTAACGCCACCGCCGCGCCGCTGCCCTCGCCGAGCCGCATCCGTAGGTCCACGATGGGCTCCAGGCCGAGCTGGGCCAGCGCGAGCGCATGCGCGGGCTCGGTCGACAGATGCCCGGCCTGCCACCACAGCCGGGCGCCCGGCGCCAGTTGCTCGGCGACCAATGCGGCGGCCGTCACCGCGATACCGTCCAGCAGCACCGGGGTCCGCCGCACCGCGGCCTGGGCGAGGAAGCCGGCCAGGCCCGCCAAATCTGCTCCGCCGCAACATTGCAGCGTGGCGACCGGCTCGGTCAGCACCGGCCTGGCGCGGAACATCGCATCGCGTACCGCCGCGGTCTTGCGGGCCCACCCGGCGTCGTCGATGCCGGTGCCATAACCGACCGCCGCGACCGGCTCGATGTTGGTCAACGCGGCAACCAGAGCGGTCGCCGCAGTGGTGTTTCCGATTCCCAAATCGCCGGCGATCAGCAGATCTGCGCCGGCATCGACTTCCTGATCGGCGATTCGCCGGCCGGCATCGAGCGCCTCGAGGGTCTGCTGCTCGCTGAGCGCGTCCTCCACTGCGATGTTGCCGCTGCCGCGGCGCACCTTGTGCGCGCCGATCTGATCCGACCACGGGTCAGCGTCCACGGCCAGGTCGACGACGCGCACCGTCGCACCCGCGATGTCGGCGAGCGCGTTGATCGCCGCCCCGCCCGAGGCGATGTTCGCGACCATCTGGCCGGTGACCTCGGGCGGATAGGCCGATACGCCCGACTGGGCCACGCCGTGGTCTCCGGCGAATACCACGATTCGAACACGATCGAATTGCGTTGGTGGACAATGTCCTTGGCATGAGGATACCCAAACCGACAGGTCCTCCAGGCGGCCCAGGGCGCCGCGGGGTTTGGTGAGCGTGTCCTGGCGCGCGCGAGCCGCCGCCGCGGCGGCCGTGTCGGGAGGCGCGACCGGTGAGAACATCGTCAGGTCCTTGGCGTCTTGATCGGCAGAGGATGGCCGGCCACCACCAGCACCACGCGATCGCAGAGCATCGCCAACCGCTGATTGAGCGCGCCCAGCTCGTCGGTGAACCGTCGTGCGGATTCGGTGGCCGGCACCACGGTCAGCCCGACCTCAGGGCTGACCACCACCAGCGGTGAGCCGAATTCCGCGACCGCGTTCATCAGCTCGTCGACGTCGGGCGACACCGACCCACCCTCCCATGCGTCACGGCGATCCATGACAGCGGTCAGCCAACCGCCGAGGTCGTCGATGAGCGTCGGCACGTTCGGCGACCGCCGCAACTGCGTTGCGATCTCGTCGGTTTCCAATGTGGACCAATGTGGCGGTCGGCGGTCTCGGTGCTCGGCGATGCGCTGCCACCACAATGCATCGTCGTCACTGACCTGTCCGGTCGCGAGGTAGTGCACCGGCTGGTCGGCGTCCAGCGACTCGGCGATCGCGGCTTCGGCCCACCGCGATTTGCCAGACCTGATTCCGCCGAGCACGAGGGTTCGCACCGCGGATCAGGCAGCTTTCGGACGCTGCTCAGTCGACACTGCTGCCGTGCTTGACTTGAGGCCGCGGCGTACGCATGCGGCGCATCTGCGACGCCCGGCTCGCCGCGTAAAACCCGAGCTTCCAACGGCTTTCGGTATCCTCCGGAAACTTCTCGTCCACCCGCCGGGCCACCTTGCGGCCCAGGATGAGCCCGTCGAGCATCATCAGGGCCATCAGCACCAGCATCGCCGGGGAGATGTAGAGCTGAAGCTGTGGGACGGCGAACATGATGAACAGCAGCGTCAGCGCCGACGGCATGAACAGCCCCAACACGTTGCGTCGGGAATCCACGACGTCGCGGACGTAGCGGCGCACCGGTCCCTGATCGCGCGACAGCAGGTACCGCTCGTCGCCGGCCATCATGCGCTCGCGCCGCTCGGCCATCTGGGCGCGCCGCTGCGAACTCTGCGCCCGGCGTTCCTCGCGGTTGAGTTTGGGTCCGGACAACGACTTCCGCCGGGCCCGGGCCTCGGCGGAGGTCATCGGCGCCGGCGCGATCGGCCCCTTCCGCCTGGCGTTGCGCCGCGGCGTCGGCCTGCCCTTGGGTGCGGTCGTCTGCGACACCCGCGGCGCCTCGGATACCAATGACGGCGCGACCTCAGCCTGGTCCCCGATGGTGTTCTCGTCCTTCTTACGGCCCAACAGTCTCACGTCCGCCAGGTTACTTCGCGGACGATCTGTCCGGTACGCGGTCCGGGCCGGCCCTACTGTTGCTCGAATGACTGGCGCGTCGGCGGCCGACCCGCTGTCGACCATGCGGGTGCTGATCGCCCCCGACAGCTACGGCGACAGCCTGACCGCGGTCGAGGCCGCTGCGGCGATCGCGGCGGGCTGGCACCGGGTGCGCCCCGCCGACCACCTCGTCATCGCGCCGCAATCCGACGGCGGCCCGGGATTCGTCGACGTGCTGGCCGGTCGCCTCGGTGAACGCCGCCACCTGCAGGTGCACGGACCGCTCGGCGACGAGGTGCACGCCGAGTGGGTCTTCGACCAGCACTCCGCGACGGCGTACCTGGAG
>JBAWAV010000575.1:0-5066 GCA_049589475.1 Mycobacterium sp. | reverse complement strand
ATGTTAGCCCAGCGAAATATGCGGGCGGCGGTGCGGCGATGGCGATCTGAGCCGGTAGTGACCGCGAGGTTAATTCCGCGCGTCACCGTGTCGGCACCGCCGGGATCGGTGACAGGATTGATCGATGATCGACGCGGACGACGACGACACGCGAAATCGGGGTGCCATCGAGCGTGAGTTGCGATTGCTGGCCAGTGTCCGCAGCGCCTACCGCGAACGCGGCGGAGCGATGCCGTCGATAACCCAGATGGACGAGCTGCTGGACGAGCTCCTCGAGCTGGACCACCCGGTAGATCCTTGGCAGGACAACGGGACTCGCGGCCCTACGTCGAACCCCTGCCGCTGATCGTGAGGCAGATCAGCGCCACGTTGAGCAGACTGATCAGCACGCCGATCGCCCAGCCGACGCCAGTGGTGACGCGGTGATTGGCGTCGACTCCCATCAGCCTCCGATCACCGGTGAGGCGAACCAGCGGCAGCAGTGCGAACGGGATGCCGAACGACAAGACGACTTGCGACAGCACTAACGTGCGCGTCGGATTAAAACCCAGAGCCAGGATCACCAGCGCGGGCGCCAGTGTCACCAACCGTCGCACCGCCATCGGGATCGATCGGTACAGCAACCCTTGCATGATCATCGCGCCGGCGTAGGCGCCGACGGACGACGACGCCAACCCCGACGCCAGCAGTCCGACCGCGAAGAACACGGCGATCAGCGGGCTGAGCGTGTCGTGCACGGCGTTGTAGGCGACCTCGATGGAACTGACGCCGCGTCCTTGCATGTTCAGCGCAGCGACCAGCAGCATCGCCGCGTTGACCCCGCCCGCGACGACCATCGCCAGCGCCACGTCCAGCCGGGTGATACGCAGCAGCCGGTGCCGCTGCGGGCCGGGATCGGGATGGCCGTGCCGGTCCAGGGCCAACCCGGAATGCAGGTACACCGCGTGCGGCATGACCGTCGCGCCCAGGATGGCGGCGGCCAACAGCACGCTTTCCTTTCCGTGGAACTGCGGAACCAGGCCGTCGACCACGGCTCCGGGCGGCGGCGTCGCGACGAAGAAGCTGGCGGTGAAGCCGATCGCGATGATCAGCAGCAGTCCGGTGATGACGCGCTCGAACAGTTGCTGGCCCCGCCGGTCCTGGATCTGCAACAGCAACAGCGACACCAGGCCGGTGATCACTCCGCCGAGCAGCAGCGGGATGTGGAACAGGATGTGCAGGGCGATGGCGCCGCCGATCACTTCAGCCACGTCGGTGGCCATCGCGACGATCTCGGCCTGCGCCCAATAGACCAGCCGGGCCGGGCGACCGAGATGCGCTCCGATTGCCTCCGGCAGAGTGCGTCCGGTCACCAGCCCGAGCTTGGCCGACAGGTATTGCACAAGACCCGCCATCACGTTCGCGATGACGATGACCCACAGCAGCGAGAAGCCGAATTGCGCTCCTGCGCTGACGTTCGCGGCCACATTGCCCGGGTCGACATAGGCGATGGCAGCGACGAACGCGGGTCCGAGCAGATACCAGCCCGCCTTGGCCGGGGCACGGGTGTCCTGGGCCACCTAACTCACTTTCTGCAAACGAATAAGAAAGTTAGGTTAGCCGAAATCTTCAGCCCACCGAATAGAGGCCGCGACCGGTGATCAGCGGGAGATCCAGCGTGGTCCGGATGCCGGCGGGGGCGGCCACCACCGCGGGGATGGCGTTGACAACACGCATGGCCGTCGCCACCAGACCGGCGTGGTTGTGGTCGCCGTTGGGACTGCCCAGGCAGACGTCGATGCCATACGACGGCTCGCCGGCGATCTCGACCCGGTAGGAGCCGCCGGGCTGGGCCGGCTGCGGCCAGTCCGGGCAGAGGTCTTCGCGCAGCCGCGTGACGTGTTCGAGGACGACCACCGGGTCGCCGTCGACCATCCCGAGTACCTCGAACCGCAGTGCCGCGGCGCTGCCCTTGGGGATGTGCCCGGACGCGATGTCGAAGTCCTCGGGCGCCGGAATCCGCTCGTACCGTTCGGTGACCTGGTCGAGTTCGACGCCCAGGCCGGCGGCGAGTTGGCGCACCACCGATCCCCACGCCAGGCTCAGCACGCCCGGCTGCAGCAGCATCGGGATCTCGTCGAGCGGCTTGCCGAATCCCATCACGTCGAACATGACCGTCGCGCTGTCGTAGGTGGCGTAATCGACGATCTCCATGCAGCGGATCTGCTGGATGCTCTGGCAGGTGCCGGCCAGCGCCAGCGGGATGAGATCGTTGGCGAAACCGGGGTCGATGCCGTTGACGAACAGGCTCGAATTGCCTTCTTGCGCCGCATCTTCGATCGGCTTCAGCATATTATCCGGCAGCACGTGCCAGGGGTACTGCAAAAAGACGGCGCTGCTGCCGACGACGTTGACGCCCGCGGCCAGGATGCGCCGATAGTCCTCGAGTGCATCGGGCAGTCGGTTGTCGGCCATCGCGGTGTACACCGCGCATTGCGGGTCGGTGGCCAGCACCGCATCCAGGTCGGTGGACGCGGCGATTCCCGTCGAGATGTCAAGGCCGGCAAGCTCTCCGGCGTCTTTACCTGCTTTGGAGTCCGATGACACCCACACCCCGGTCAGCTCGTAGTCCGGATTGGTGATCAGTGCCCGCAGCGCATGAACGCCGACGTTGCCGGTGCCGATCTGCGCGACGCGAATGGCCATCGTCACAGGTCCGGAATCGGCAGGTCGAGGTTGGGAAAGGTGATGCCGCCGTCGACCTCGATGACCTTGCCGGTCAGGTAGGCACCCGCCGGCGATGCCAAATACACTGCAGCAGCGGCGATTTCGTCAGGCTGACCGAGGCGGCGCATCGGTGTCGCTTTCTCCATCGGCACGCGAAACTCGTCGTTGGAGGCGACGATGTCCAGCGCCGACGTGGCGATCGAGCCCGGCGCGATGGCGTTGACCCGGATCCGCGGGCACAGATCCAGCGCGGCCAGTCGCGTGTAGTGGGCGAGCGCGGCCTTGGCCGTGCCGTACGCGGCGAATCCGCGGCCGGCCACCCGTCCCATCGTCGAGGTGATGTTGATGATGTTGCCGCCGCCGGAGTGCTCCAGCATCAGCGGCACGGCGGCGGCGGTCAGCGCGTGGGCGGTGGCAACGTTGAAGGTGAACGCCGCCTTGAGGTCCTTCGTCGACGTGGTCAGCAGCGCGTTGGGCATGGTGCCGCCGACGTTGTTCACGACGATGTCCAGCCGCCCGAATGCCTCGACGGCCTGGCCGGCCAGCTCCGCGGTGGCCTCGGGCTGGGCCAGGTCCGCTGTGACGATGTGGGCGCGACGCCCGGCGGCGCGAACCTTTTCGGCGACGGCCTCTAGTTCGGATTGCGTGCGGGAGGCGATGACGACGTCGGCGCCGACGTCGGCGAACGCCAGCGCGATGGCGGCGCCAAGACCACGCCCACCGCCGGTGACGACGGCGACTTGGTCGTCGAGTCGGAATTTGTCGAGGATCACGGGCGTCACCGTAACAAGTCGCGAACGGCCGGGGAACCCCATTTCTGAAACGCGTTCTAGTTTTTTCGGCGCGTTGCCCGAGGGCTCGACAAAAGCGCGGAAGTCAAGCGAATGCCCCGGCGCGGCGACTCAACGGGGTGGCCGACCTGATGTGGCTGCCGCACCGCCATCACGGTTAGCGCGCAGAGTGGGCAGCCGACTTGTGAGACACGATCGCTGCCGAACTGGCTGCGGCTCTTTGGATTAGCCGCGCGTTAGACCTGAAGTCGTTGTCCCGAAAGCACATGACGTCTGCGACTTTCTCCTTGAAACCCTACTATTCGGCTAGCGCAAGAAGCGGCGGCGGAGTGCCGTCGTCTTCCATAGACAAGGGAATCCCAACATGGTGACGAGGATATTGATGGCCACGGTCGGTGGTGCGGCGGCAGCCTTGGCCGCTGGCGTTATGTGGATCGCGCCACCGGCCTCGGCTGGTAGCGACTTTTGCAATTCGCTGCCCACCCCCGCGCAAGTTCATGATTGCAGCTGCGGCGCTGACAACGTCCCAGGCACTCAGGAATATCAGCAGTGCCTGCATGGAACTGCGGCCACGCCCGGACCGGCCAGCTCACCGCCACCTGCGCCACCCGCGCCACCCGCGCCACCTGCGCCACCCGGCTAATCCCTACGCGTTTGGCTGTCCGTTCTAGTCGCGTCAGCTTGCCGAAGCGGTAGCGTCATGGGTTGCCGGCCGGGCTGTCGACGGTACTTGCCCGGTAGCGTCTGTTGACGGGAGGCAACCATGTTGCGCTGCATCGTCGGAGGATTTGCCGCCGTACTGATCGCCGCGGAGTTGCTCGCTTCAGCGCCGCCGGCCGGCGCCGGCTGCCAGTACGGGGGACCCGTCCTCAGCAGGTGCGACGGACCCGTCCAGCCTGACGGCACGTGGCAACGTTGCGTGGCAGTGCCGCACTTGATCTACAGCGGGGCCAGTTCCTTCCTGGCGCCCGAGCGGCATTGCGATGTGATAGGTCCTGACCAGCATCCGGGGGATCTCGGTTTCGCCGACCCACCAACGCACATTGATTGAGTCGAGCCGGTTTTCTAGCCCCAGCTTCCCGGGGTGCCCTGCGGCACCTGTTGGCCCAGCCAGTTGCAGGGCATCATGGTGCGCCATGCGGTGAATGCACACTGCTGCTCTGGCGTCAGCGGACTCGGACCGGCGCACGGTGGGCCTCCTGGCCCGCCGCACGGTGGCGGTGGATCGGCGTGCGCTGCCGGCGAGGCGCCGATCACGCTGAATGACGCGGCGAACGCCGCGATTGCGATACCCACTATTGCTGTGCGAATGCGACCCACGTCGAGCTCTTCCCCACCGCGGCCTGGATCCGGCCGCACTGCAGATGGAGATTACTCGCGGATGCGTTGTTACGCAGAGGTTCATTGACCTGGTGCGCGCTGCGCTCTTAGGGCCGATCGGCTCTACCCTGCGGGTTATCTGACTGCCAACGTGTGGAATATGACCGAAGTTTCCGAACCTGCGGCTGGGCCGACTACGTTGACTGCGAATTCCCGCGACGACTATGGATTCGGCGCGCATGGTCGCCT